>CAXBFC010000068.1:0-23731 GCA_963974725.1 uncultured bacterium
CCATCGCATTCGGCCTGACGCCGTATGCGACCGTGCAGCGCATGCGCATCAACATCACCGAGCATCTGCAACGCGATGCCTTGCCAACTGCCGACAGCTACCAAGACGTGCGCGTGCGTGGCGACGCGCAGGCGCTGCAGCGCGTCAGAGAGCTGCTAGCAGAGCACGGCGAGCTACCACACAAGCACTACGACGACGCGACGCTGCGCGAGCTGTTCGTCTTGCTGTGCACGCACGACCGGATGTTCGTCACGTTTGACGTGGTGTGATCGTCGCTCTGATCCGCACCAACAGGTGCACAACGAACACGATCGAAAACAGGATCGACGTGGTCACGTGGGCCCAGATCCACGCGGTGCGCCAGGCGTCGTCGATGCTAACCTGCAACAAATAGCCAGTCGCGACCATCGGAATCGCTTGCGACAACAGCACCACGCCGGTCCTGCGGCGAGCCTTCGCACCGCTGCGTAGCTTGTGCACGATGTGATGCTGCCACAGCATGCCGAGCGCGAAGACGAACAGGGGCACCGTTACGACATGGGCTGTGTGCAGCGTTGGCACCCGCATTCTCGCGACCGGGCCGAACTCGTCCTCGGTTTCTCCGAAGTACAACAGCGCGCCGTAGGCGAAGCCGCTGACCGAAGCCAGCAGCACGGACAGGTGTGTGATGCGTGCCTCGCCCTTTCTCACTGGTCGCCCCTCACGACGTCTTTATCAGCGTGTGCGGTTGGATCTTCGGCTTGGTCTGGCCATCACCCGACTTCTTCGCAACCTTCGGGACCTGCTTGGGAAATACGAGTTGATGCGTCGCGAGAATGCGGCGCACTGCCGCGACCGTGGCGTTGACCGTCAACGTCGCCCCGACCACGCGGCGCACACTGCCCTTCGTGGTCAGTTTGTCGGTCAGACCGCGCCCGAGAAACTGCTGATAGAAACTGCCGCGCGGCAAGTAGTCGAGCGGCTCACCAAAGGCGATCACCTCGATGCGCAGCACTTTGCTCTCTGGCGACACGACGACCATCACCAGTTCTTGCTTCGAACGCACGCGGTGGCGATCGAAGTAGGCAGTGCCGATCAGCTTGCCGTGCTGCCGCGCTTGGTAGGCATAGACCATCGAGCGACTGGCCTTGTGGCCCGACAACTGCAGCACCCGCTGCTTCTTCTTCGCATCGAGAACATGCTTGGTGCGTTCGACCTTGGCCTTGGGAAACGCCAACGCAAGCGCTTCGTCGGTGGTCAAGAACACCTTGCCTTGCGCCGGCAGAACCATCGCCGCGAGCCAGCAGGTAAGCAAACAGATGATCAGGTGTCGCATCGTTGGTGTCAAAGAACAGAGTGCCTGGAGGCGTGGCCGGTAGTCAGCGTGCATCGCGTGCGGATGGAATCGCTGTGCGCGGTGATGCGCGAGAACCCAGGTCGATTGGAGGATTCGGCAAGGCTCGCGCGGGACGCTAGGTGCGGCGAGGCCGCCGCAGGCGTCGTGCGCGGATTCTCGGCCGCGCCTCTAGAAAACGTAGCCGAACAGAACATTGAAGCGGTCGAAGCTGTTGTCCCAGTTCTCGTAGTCGACCTTGAAGACGAGCTGCGGGATGGGCTTGTAGTTGATGCCGAGAGTCAGGATTTCGTTGTCCTTGCTGCGGTCCGCGCTGAATCCGGTCGCCATGTTGGCTTGCGTATCGATGCGCTCGTAGCGCACGAACGGCGTCAACTGCGCGCTCGACTCAGGATGCAGCCAGTTGAGCACGTCGCACCCCACCTCACCGTAGTACCCGGTCATGCGACTCGCTAGGTTGTTGCCGGTCGAAGCGTTGAACGCGGCGGCGTCCTGCACCTTGGCGGTCGCGATAAGTGCGCGGAACTGCCACGCGCGAACCCGGTAGTCAGCGTGCGCCTCGAGAATCGTCGTGCGCATCGAGGGCACGGCGAACGGGCCAGGCGGCGTCGCTGTCGGGGCGGTATCGTCGAGGTTGTCGTGTCCCGTGTCGCCGTAGCCAACCGAGCCACCGACGATCAGTCCGGGCACACCGACGTAATCGATTCGCTGTTGCAACGACCAGTCATCGGCCTCGGCCTTGCTGCCGCGTTGGCGGCCGCCACGCAGACCGCTACTGCTGAAGTTCGCGCCATCGAGCGACGTCATCAGATACGTCTGGTAGCTGAACTCGCCGAGGTCGCCGTAGGCACCAATGCCCATCTCGCGCCACGTTGTCGGAATGATCCGGTTCTCGGTCTGCGGACGACTCGCCGGCAAGAACGCCGTCGGCTCGTGCAGCTGATTGATCAAACCCATCGGCGACAGCAGCAGGCCGCCACGAAGATTGAAGGCATCGCTCGCGAGGTAATCCAGATAACCAAACTCCAGCGACACACTGCCCGCATCCGAGGTCGAGCCATGTTCGACTTCGATCTCGGAGTTGAATACCCAGTTCTCGTCGAACTTGTAGCCGACGTAGAGGATCGCGCGCTGCGCGTCGGCCAGATCGGTGCGGCCGCTGCGCTGCTGAAACAGAAACTCGCCATAGCCACCGATCGACAAGCCTTGGGCCACGTCGTAGACCTTGGCGGCACCTTGACCGACACCGCGCTTGGCGGTGCTCAACGGCGGAACCACGCCGCCGAGGTCGATGCTTTCGACATCCGAGGACAGGGCCCCGACTTGCTCTTGCAGCTGCTTGTTTTGCTCCTCGAGCCGCGCGAGCCGCTGCTCGACGGATTCTTGTGCCATCAGTGCCGGAGAGAGGACGAGCGCCGCGAGGCCGCACGCCAACCGCGTGAGAGAACAGATACGGATCATTGCAGTGTGATGTCCGGCACAAGTGCCGTGACCCGATCGCGCAGCCCTGAGGTCATGCGCGCGGTGAGTTGTGGTTTGCTGGGATCGCCGCTCTGGACGAGCACGAGCACCTCGATGCCTTCCCGCTGCTCTGCCCACGCGAGCGCAACATCGGGCCCCATGACGAACAGGCCGGTCGACAAGCAATCGGCGGCGAAGGCGTCGGGAGCCCAGACGGTGATCGAACCAAAGTCCTTCGCCGGACGGCCGGTGCGCGGGTCGAGGATGTGACCCATATCCCGGTAGCCCAGGTTCTCGTCCGCAACGCGCAGGCGCCGTTCGCTGTTGGCCGTCGTCGCCAGACTGCCCGATTCGATGCGAACACGCACCACGCCGCGTGTGCGCTCGTCTGGATCGGCGATGTCGTAGTCCGCGGCCATGCGCCCGGCGGCGCCATGCTCGCCCGCGCGCAACACCTGGCCGCCGAAGTCCATGGCGACAGCAGTCGCACCGGCCGCCAGCATCGCGCGCGCCGCCGCATCGAGACCTGCGCCCTTGCCGAAGCCACCTTCTTCGATCCGCAAACGCGCGACGCGCCGACCCGCATTGCCATGGATGACCTGCAGCTGGTCGAGGCCGCAGTGCGGTAGGCACGCCCAGACTTCCTGATCGCTCGGCCAGCGGCCACCATCGCGCAACTGGTAGAGATCGACCAACGCACCAACGGCGGGATCAAAGGCCCCGCCGGTTACTCGCTGCCACCAACGCGCTTTGCGCAAGTCTTCGAGCAACGCCCCGGACAAGTCCATGTAGCTGCCAACGCGCAACCGATTGAGGCGCGAGAGTTCGGAGTCGTCGCGCCACGTCGACAATCGTGCGGTCACGGCTGCCATGGCTTGCAGGCCGGCCTCCGATGCCTGCAGCGCTTCGGCGCGAGACCCAGCAACGACCTGCAAGTGCAGGTTGGTGCCCATCGCGACGACGATGCGTTCGACAGTTGCCCCCTCGCCCAGTGCAGATTCACCCTGGGCAGATTCGCCCAGCGCATGCCCGCAATCCCGCTGCGCACGATCGTCGGCCTGCGAGACACATCCCGCCCCCACCGCCAAGGCAGCTGTCAGGGCACAGATCGTCAGGAAGGCTCGCATGTCAGCTTCCATCCTTATCGCTACTGCGACTCGTTCTCAATAGTGAGATGCGAAGTTCTTGCTCATTTGCGGTCAGGGGGTCGGTCAGAGGCCTCAACACCTAACTGACCGCTTGGGTGTTGGTGCCAACCCGAGACCTGCTCCCGGGATTGCTCGACGGCAGGATCCGGACCCAAAACCCCGGCCGGTGCCACGGACTCGTCCGCCAACAACGAAGTGATCCGGCCGGTTAGCGACCTCAAGCCCGGGGCTCAATCAGCGGCCGATGTGGGCGGATCGACGAAGCAGTCACTACGGGAAGTCGACGCGCGCCACCGGTAGTCGCGTGCGATCGAAGCGCTCGACGAAGTCCCGCAACAGCACGTCCGCGGATGGCTTGACGACTTTTCGATTGGGCTTGTTGGCCAGCCGCACGTCGACCTTGCCACCCTTGCCGAGCTGATCGGCCGACAGCAGCAACGAGAATTTGGTGATGCCGAATCCTTCGGCGCGAAACCGGCCCTTGCCGGTCTGCTGCACGGACACGCGCGCGGTGTGCTTGGCGAGTGCCTTCAACAAGTAGGCCCGCTTCGCTTCGTCATCCATGCGCTCCCACAAGCGCGCGGCGACTTGCGGCTGGGCTTCGACTTGCACCTTCTTGCGCATGCCGGTGATCTCGATCCAACTGGCGCGGGTTTCGCTCGGATCGGCAGCGATCCGCACGACCTTTTTGGGCCAGGGATCACGACGCTTGGCAAAGAACTCGGGCCATGCAACTGCGGAGAGGTCCGCATCGTGGCCGCGGTCTGGGAACTCGAGCAACGTCGCGTCCTTGGCCCTGAGCTTCTTCAAGTTCTTGAACGCCAGACGCAGGTTCATCAACAAGCGCGGGTCATCGCCACTGCCTTGCAGATCGCGAATCGGCAGGTGCGCGACGTTCTCCAAGTAACGCAGGTTGTTGGCCGGCCCGAGTTCCATCAGGGGTCCCCCGACGCAAACGACCATGCCGGCGAACAAGTCCGGGTGGCGCAGCGCGAGGTCCCAGGCGAGGTGGCCACCGCGCGACCAACCGCCGACGAAGATCGCGTTCTCGTCGACATTGGCAATGCGGCGCGCCCAACGCAGCGCCTCGAGCGTCGACGCACGTTCACGCGGCTGCTTGCTGTAGCCCTGCGCAATCGGTTCGGTCGGCGCCAGGATCAGCATGCCAACCTTCTCGGCGGTCGCCTGCCACAGTTGGTGTTGCGCCGAACCATTGCCGCCAGCCCCATGGCCCCACAACAACAGCGGTGCAGGCTGCTGCGGGTTGTAGCTCTTTGGTACGTAGAGATGCAGGTCGGTCTCTTCGTCCGTGCCGAGCACGTGCAGCTTGCGCGTCTCCTTCATCGGCCCGGCCTCGAGCTGGGCAAAGTCGCCGAAGTTGCGGCACACCTTCAGCCAGACTTCGAGCGAGCCATTCTTTTCAAGCAGGCCGTCGACCGCATCGCTGCGCGCCGCAGAGTCCGGCAAGTCGATGACTTCGGCCAACGCCTTCGCAAGGTCGTCGGGCTTCTCAGCCTCAGGCTGTTGTGGCGAGAACAGGACACCGAGCGCGAGCAGCGCGGAGAGGGCAGCGGACATGGGCGCTACCGTAGCAATTCGAGTGCCTTCTGCAGCGCGGTGTCCGTTTGGCCAATCAAGTCGGTCGCCTGGGTCTTGACCGCAACGTCGGGAACGACGCCATTGCCCTCGAACAGCGTGCCATCCGGACGGAAGCTCGCCATGGTCGACAGCTGCAACCGGATGCCGCTGTTCGGCAACTGGTAACGGCGCGCGCGGCCACTGCCGCCGGCCGTCGATTCACCGACCAGGGTGACCCCGGGAATCGCCTGCATCGCGCCGGTGAAGATGTCGGTCGCCGAGAAGCAACCGCGGTCCATCAGCACGACGACCTGCTTGCCGTAGTGAAAGGCATTCTGGTTCTGCTGCTTGTCGAGCACCAGGAAGTACCACGGCGAGAACTTGCCTCGCGGCAGCTTCCACGATGGCTTGAAGCCGCGCAGGAACTTGCCGATCGCGGTGCGTTGCGCATCGCTCCAACCGTTCCAGTCGGCGCCGTAGAGGTAGCGGTCCTGCAACTCGTCCGGTCGCGCTTCCTTGCCTTCTTCGAGCAAGAACGCAGCGACGTTGCCCACGATCGGCGTGCCGTCCTTGGGCAAGAAGTATGGCGCGAGACGGCGCAGTGGGTCGCGACGGCCACCACCGTTGCCGCGCACATCGATGACCAGGCCATCGGTGTTCTTGAACTTCTGCATCGCGGCATCCAGGCCGTCGAGGAAAGCTGCATCACCTTCCATGCGTTCAATGCGCAAGTAGCCGATGTTGCCATCGAGCAGCTGCGTATCGCGGCGCGGCCACGAGCCGAACATGGGCTTGCGAGCCGCGACTTTTTGCGACACCGTGGTCTCGCCAGCCTTGCCACGCAGCGTCAATGCGATCGTTGCCTTCGAAGGCAAGTTCAGCGCCCGACGCAGCACGGTGAGCTCTCGAAGTCCTCGCTCGGCCTGGCTCGCCTGCATGACTGCGGACCCCTTCGTCACGCGCGCCTTCGCGGCCGCAAGCCACTTCGCTACCGGCACGCCGTCGATCGCGACCACGAACGGGTGCTGCTCGGACACGAATCCCGAACGATCGGATTGGAACGCGATGTGGCCGCCATCGACTTCCTGGATCAGGAAGGGCATCCACAGCGCATTGCCAAGTCCACCACCGCCGAGCCGCGAATGGCCGTCGCCAAACGCCCGCAGCACACCATCGACGCTCTTACGGAAGTCGCTACTGCTCACGCCAGCGTCGTTGATGTTCGTCGTCGCTTCACGCAACAACCCGTCAAGGTCGACGCCACGCAGCTCGCGATACGCGAAGCGCGTATCGAGCAGTTTCTTCAGCACCGTCAAGTCTTCGCGAGCCTTGGCGGCGGGCACCAACGCGCGATCCGCAAACAGCTGCCCGAGCACTGGCAAACGCTGCTTGCGAGTATCGTCGCGCTGCATCTCTTTGACGCGCCGACGATTCGCGTGGGTCATCGCTACGGCTTCGAAGGTCTGCTTCTTGCCAGTCACCAGGCTGCGCACCTTGACGTCGGCGGTGCCGGTGTATTCATGCCCCATCGCATCCAACAATGCGGGCAAGTCCTCGGTGATGCGCTTCCAATCGTTGCCGCGGCGGCACAATCGCTTGGCTTCCTTGAGTAGTGTCGCGGTGTCGACCCCAGCGACCGACTCCAGCGAGTACCAGGTGTCATCCAACACCTGCACTTCGATGCCAGAATCCACCTTGCGCATGCCGCGGAACGGGGAAACAGCTGGACCTTCGGGACTGATCTGCGCCGGCAGCAGCGACGCACACAACAACACAGCAGACAAAGCTAGTAGACGGATCATGCCAGGATCTCCTCACGTTTCAGGACAGAGACAATGCGAGGCGGCGGTGGCGCCGCAACAACAGGGCGCGCATGGTTGCGCACCGATTCGAGTAGCAGTGGCAGCACCGCGATTACTGGGCCGCCAACAACGATTGCGACCACCCAGAAGTTGCACGCCGAAGCGTCGGCACCGATGCGTCGCAGGCGGCGCCGTATCAGCAGCGCACAGCCAACGGAGAGTGCAATGCCGGAAAGCAACAACCAGGTGCGCTTGCCACCACAGACGATGCGATCTTGCCAGATACTGGCTTCGCTGTGGTCGTCGGTAAACAGGTGGTTTGCGACCTGCGTCAACGGCGGGCGAATCGCGGCCATCGCCATCGCTGTCGAGGCGTAGCCGAACTCGGCCGACGTGCGTGGTTCGAAATCGTGCCGAAAACTCGGCAGTCCATCGTGAGCTGGAACCTCTACGGAATAGACCAGTGGATCGTCACCGAGCGTCACCGTTTCCGTGCGCACGCGTTGTTGGTTCCTCTTCCTCGGAACATCCACCGCCACCAACACACCATCTTTGACCAAGTAGGAGCCGGTAACCCCGCGCAGGTGACTGACGTATTCATCGCGGGTCAGGAGCTGCGACAGTAACGCCGGCGCCTCGGCGACCGCATTGCGCCATTCGAGCAACCGTAGATGATAAACCTCTTCAAACCGGTCACCATCGGGTAGCGGCCAGACCACGAAGTAGCCCAGGTCGTCGTCGTAGCGCCACAACTTGCCGCTCTCGGAGTCGCCAACAACGATCACCGATCGGTTTAGCTCCTCACCAACATCGTCAACGTTCTGCAACCGCAACGCGCGCGGGAATGCAGCCAGCTCGGCGCCGACGCCCGTCAGGCGCACGTCGCCAGTCTCACGCTGATGGAGCCAGGCGCGACCGTCACGTCCCATCCAAATGCGTCCCCCACGCATCCGAGCTTCATAGCCACCCAGACCCGAAAAGCGCGGTGCTTCTATCTGGAACAGTTCGTCCATGGCGTTCGCGCGGTATTCGATCCTCTCGAATTGCGCCATCGAGCGCACGCTGCCAACCGGGACGTGGTTCTCGTCGGCGATAACGAGTTTGGTCCAGTCTTCGCCGCGAACGGCCAACCGGATGGCGTTGTCGATCTTGACGATCCGAGGGTATTCCCAGCGCAGCGAGCTAATGGAGTGCTTCTGGACCTCGCGCGCCAAACCACCAGCGGTGTAGGCGAGCGAAACCACGAAGACCACCCCAGCCATCCATCGCGTGCGATGCGACCACGGTCGATCTGGATCCACATGCTGAGCGTTGCAGCCAATTGCCCACGGAAACAACACTAGAGCAGGTAGCCAACACGCCAAGGCAAACCCTGCGACCGATGCCTCTGCACCCGACTTGGCGGTGCCAAGGTCGATTGCCACGCCCACGGTGGCCGTCAACAAGGCTGCCAACACCAAGCGCATCCACCACGGCGACGGCACGGACGCAGCCAGAAAGCCAATGGCACACATTGGCCACACGATCTGCAGCGTGCTTAGGATTTCCGGCAGCCCAGCCCAGAAGCGCAAGTCGTAGATGTCGCTCCAAAACGCGGCATGCAACCAGCTAGCCAACGGCACGGTGATCATCCAGCTGGCCAACACCGCGAAACACGCGAGCATCCGAGACCGGATCAGCGCCTCGCGACTGATCGGGCGCTGCATCAAGAACTCCCGAGTGCCCAGAATGTCATCCCACAGCACTGCTACTGCGCCAAGCAACAACGCAGCGCTGCCGGCACCGTAGAACAGGATCTCCAGGCGGTTCGGACCCACCACAAACAACCGCATGAAGCCGACCTGACTAGCCGCAACCGCCAACCCAATCGCGCCAACGATCGCAAAGGTCAGAATCCAAGGACGGTCCTTCAACCAAAGCGACTTCATCGTGATTCTCCTGCTGCTCTCAAGAAGTTCTCAATCGGCTCGCGCAGAATGCCTGGCTGTGCGGGTCCGGTCAGATCCAAGAACAGGTCTTCGAGCGATGGTGCCGTCGGAGTCGACAACTCGCCGCTGTCTGTCAGTTCCTGGAACAACGCCTCCGGCGCATCGAGCAAGGTCAGCTCAAAGCCGCCACGACGCGCCCCAACTCGCAGAACGTGTTCGCTCGCTGGCGGTTGTTTGCCTTCGTTCGGTTGCCAGATGCAGCGGCGCACGCGGCGCTTCAGGTCATCGAGCGTGGCGTCGACCAACAACGAACCTTCGTGAAGGATGCCGATGTGGTCCGCGACGCGCTCCACGTCCGTCAAGAAGTGCGAGCTGAACAGCACCGAGCAGCCGGTGTCGCTGAGCAAGTCGATCATCACATCGAGGAACTCGCGCCGCATCACCACATCGAGTCCCAGGGCCGGGTCGTCACAGATCAGCAACTCGGGCGCGCTTGCCACCGCGAGGATCAAGCTCAACTGTGCACGCTGGCCACGCGACAAGAACGGCACCCGTTGCGAACTGCGCAAGCCGCACTGCTTGGCCGCCGCCAGCGCGAAGTCGCTGCGGAAGCTCGGGCGCGTCGCCGCTTCGAAGGCAATCGCGGTGGCGACCGTCATCGTCGGGTAGAGCTTGTGCTCCTCCCCCACGTAGCCAATGCGTCCACGTTGCTCCGGTTGCAAGTCGGTGCAATCCTGCCCCAATACCGTCGCCTTGCCGGCAAGCGGCTGCAAGAAGCCCAACAAGATCCGCAACGCGGTCGTCTTGCCAGCGCCGTTGCGACCGAGCAGTGCATACACCTGGCCCGGCTCAATCCGGAACGACAGTCCCCGCAGAACATGCTGCGCACCAAACCAACGGTGCACCGCGTCAAAACAAACAACTGGAGCGGTCATGCCTTCTTCCTCTTGGTGTCGAATTGCAACTCGTCGAGACACTTCTGCAGAGCGCGTTCAATCTCCTTGGGCGTGAACCCAAGATGGAACGACTCGGTAGCAGCGCGCCGCAGTAGGTCGTGCATCTGCCGCTTCCGTTCGACTCCAGCGAGGTCGCTACCGCGGCCAGTCAGGAAGCACCCAGCTCCCTGCCGACGCACAATGACGGAATCTCGCTCGAGCACTTCGTAGGCGCGAACGACCGTGTTGGGGTTGATTGCGAGCTCTCGCGCTAGTTCGCGCACGCTCGGCAATTTATCCCCCTCCTTGGCAGAACCCTTCGCCACCGCCGTCTTGACGGCAAACACCACCTGTTCAAACAGGGGTTCGGGCGAAGCTGGGTCAATTCGGATAATCACGGTAAGTGTCTCAACTGTTCTAGATCAACTAGAACACTTAACACACTGCGCGTCAACCCATCACTATTCGAATCATCGCGACAAAGCCACCAGCGTCGTCCACTACCTGACGCTAAGTCGAGGCAGAACGAGAAGATACTGCGGAACAACTTGCTCCGGTCAACGCCCGACGCGGGGGTGGCTATTGCAGCACAACTGTCAACCCGTCACCACGAAGCCAATCCACTGCCCCCTGCTTGGCGGCGCCGCTGGCCAGCAGCACGGGTGCCTTCGTGATTGGCGGCCATCAGCGCCGCCGGCGCTTCGGCAGATCGACCGAACGGTCACCAGGCACGTGGTACAGAGCAACGATTCTCGCCTCCGCGTCGCGCGCGTTGGCTGCGTCGAGCAACACCGTCGCACCGCTCGACAACTTGATGACGACATCGCCGGTCGCTTTGTCGACTCGCTTGATGAAGTCGAGCATGTCGACCGGCGGCGTGCCGTTGACACTCACCACGCTGTCATTGTGGAACGCCTCGTAACCAACGTTGACTGCGTCGGCGAGCACTTGCGCCAACACGACCACCTCTTGCTGCTCGGGCTTGCGAAGGCCGTGATAGTAGCTGTGCAGGA
Source organism: uncultured bacterium (assembly GCA_963974725.1). Taxonomy (GTDB): domain Bacteria; phylum Planctomycetota; class UBA1135; order UBA1135; family UBA2386. The sequence goes on from CAXBFC010000068.1 coordinate 11,199, forward strand.
GTTCCTTGGGCGCCTTGTCCCACCAGTTCTCGCCCCAATTGCGCAGGTATTCCGCGGTCAACCGCTGGAACACCAGTCCGCCAAACAAGAACCACATCGGACGCCGGTCGTACTCGGTGCGCGGCACCAACCACTTCATCGGTTGCATCGTCAGCGCCACGTTCTTCGACTTGCCCTTGCGCAACACGCGCGCGTTGATGACGTCGCCACAGTGGTAGTCGCCGATGACCGCATCGAACTGGCAGCGGTGCCGCGCCCGATAGCGGATCGTGCCATTGTCGGCAATGCGGTGCTCATCGAGCTCCATCAGTACGTCACCGTCGAGGAACTTGCCCCAAGCACTCGAGCCGTATTGCACCGCCGTCACCAAGACGCCGCTATCGCGAGTCTTCATGCCAAGATGCTTGCGCAGTGCCGGGTTCTCCAGCGGCTGCGTCGTGATGCCGATGCCCGGCACGTAGGGCAGCTTCTTCTTCTTCACGCCATCGAGAAAGCGGCGAATGATTGGCGCAGGCACCATCTCGCCGACGTTCTCGGCATCGGGCATCGCCTGGAACGCGATCCCGACGATCTTGCCGCGGGCAAACACTGGCCCCCCGCTGTTGCCTTCGTTGATCGCGGCGTCGACGGTGACTGCCAGCAAATGGCGCTGGCTGTGCTCGTAGCGCTGCACCTCGATGCGCGACACGACGCCTTCGGTGATCGAGACTTCTTCACCGCCGATCGGGTAGCCGACCACTTGCACGGCGTCGCGCAACTTCGGCAAGTCGCCAACCACCGAGGACTTGATGCCCCGCGCGAACGGCTTGTCTTCGATCTCGAGCAGTGCCAGATCGCAGTCGTGGCTGATCGCCAGCACGCGCGCGGTCACCTTCTTCGGATCGCTCTGTTTCTGGACCTGCACGAACGTGGCATTGGCCACAACGTGCGCCCCCGTCAGGATCCGGCCGGGGCCGACGACAACCCCAGATCCGGTGCTGCCGCGCGGCGCGACACTCTGCCACGGGCACTCATAGTCGGGGTCCTGATAGGTACTGTAGACGCGAACGACTTGGGGGTAGCTCATGAAGCGATCGGGCGAGACAACGTAGCGACCCGCCGCACGGAAGCGACCCTCGACCCGCTCGGATCCCCGGATCTATCCCGATTCGGCACCCGACTACCGGCGATCGCGAGGCCAAGCACGGTCAGGATCCGCAAGTTCCGATGCCACCGGGGTGAGGCCAGGACGTCCTCGTGCTTACCCGCTTCCCGGGTGCCAGCTTCACGAACGACTCGTGGTGGACCGCATCGACGAGCTCGCGTCGGCCCGCGTTAGGCGAGGTTCGTTGTACTGCGCGACACTCTGAGCTTGGCGACCAGTTGTGGCAAGGATGCAATCCCAACGGAACCTGCCCTTGCCACAGCTCCACCCAACCGGCGGCGCTCCCACCATCGCCCCACCACAATCCATGCACAGCTAATCGACTGCTGGCTTCTTGGCTCGCAGAACCCGAATGATGTGCTGACCGCGAACGGCGTCGAGCTGTTGCTGGGCACGTTCTAGAGGTGTAACCGGCAAGCAGCGTGCATCGCGCGTGGATAAAACCGCCGGGCGTGGTCATACGCGAGAACGCAGGCGAATTGGTAGATTCGGCGAGGCTCTCGTGGGCAGCCGAGTGCGGCAAGACCACCGCAAGCGTTGTGCACAGATGTCCGGCCTGGCCTCTAGTCTATGCCAAGACTTGCCAGCGCCCACTACTGGGGGCCCAAGAGCGTGGTCAAGTTGCGGTGTGCCAACCGGTACGTCGCCACCAACACGATCACAGCGACCCCCCATGCAGCGAGCAAGACCAGCGCGACGACGCCTGCAGAACCGTGTGGTCCGTCCCCGTGGCCGAACAAGTTCTTGCGCGCAAGGTGTTGCGCATAGAACAAGCCGAACGCGACGGCCGACAAGACCAACACCGGTACGACCGATCGCACATTGCTCGCCAACGGCACTTCGCTGTGCACCGGGACGAATGCGGGCCACGACCCAACGGCCAGACTCGCGCCGAGCAAGATTAGCACGCACGGACTCGCCGTCAGCACAAAGCCAATAGTTGCAAGCCAGCCAACTCCGCCCACAAGCTTGCCAGATAGCGCGGCCATGACGACCGTCAACAAGAACGGCCATCCGACCAAGACAACGCGGGACCGCAGCAGGTCGCCACGAGACAGCGGTGACGTAGCCAACAACGACAGCTGCTTCTGCTCATCGCCAATGACGCCGAGGAACAACAGCATCGCCAACACGGATGCCAGGGGTAGCCACGAGTCCTGGAGGAAGAAGACTTCGCGCAGGACCGGTATCGAGTCATCCAACAGTGGCACAAACGGGTTTGCTGCAGGACGCCAAACGGCAACCGCACCCAATATGGAGACCAGCACCAAGCTGCCGCGTGCCCGCCAAGCCTCGACGAAACCACGATGCACCAACGAGGCGACCGCGGTCCTTGGCCACGCGCCGCTGGACTGCGTGACGCGCCCGGAAGGAGTCGCACACAACAGTGCTTCGAAGGCAGTTCGGTAGAGGCGTGCGGCACCGCCGAGCGCAACCACGACAAACCCCAGCAACACCATCGGCGCCACCAGCGACTGCGGTGACCAGACACCAAACGCCAACTCCACCGGCAGCCGCGCCACCGACACCAGGACTTGGAAGATCCATGCACCGTCGAGTTGCACGTTCGCCAACCAGCTTCGCAACTGTGCGCCGCGCCCGACTCCCGACAGCAGCAACACTACCAGGGCCAGCACAAACGCGAAGTGCAGCAGCAGCAACACCTGCCGCCAGCGACCGCCAGAACCGACGCGCGTGGCGACAACCATCACCAACAGCACCAACGCGACAGCCGCGCCGACAACCAACAGCAGAACGACCAAGAACGCCAAGGCGGTGACGATCGGCAAGTCTGCTCGCACGACGACCGCAACCATCGGCACGCCAGCGATCGCGAGCGATGCCAGGTACGCACCAGCCACTTGCCGCACCCAAATCATGGTGACGATGCGCCGGCTACCAACCGGCGATGCCAACCATGTCGTCACGTGCGAGCCAGCGAACAACTGGTTGCGGCACGGCACCTTGGCAAAGGCCAACACCAACAACGCCGGCAGCAACAGCAGGGCGACCACAACGACCGACAGCATCGAGCCATCGGGTGCGCCGACTCGCTCCAGCAAGTCGGATTCCATCAACATCGAACCGACGGCCAAACCGACGAGCACCAGACACGCAAACACAATCAACGTGCCCGCGAGTGCCTGTAGCCCTTCCTTCGTCCGAACTGTGTTCCGCAGCGCGCGCCACTCCGACCGCAGCATCAGTGCGCTCCCGAAGTCAGCTGCAAGAACAGCTGCTCCAGCGATTCCCCGCCATCGCGGCGCAACTCGTCTACGGTGCCAAGAGCCAACAGCCGCCCCTTCTGCAACACTCCAATGCGGTCGCACACTTCTTCGACGACATCCAACACGTGCGTGCTCAAGAACACAGTCGTGCCCTGATCGCGCAGGTTCATGATCAAATCCTTGAAGCGGCGCGTACCTTGTGGGTCGAGGCCGTTGGTTGGCTCATCGAGCACCAACAACGGTGGCGCGATCCCAAGGATGGCGGCCAAGTGCGCCTTCTTGCGCATGCCGTGCGACAGCGATTTGCACAGGTGGTCGCGACGATCCAGCAGATCGAGCTGCTCCAGCAAGCCATCGACGCGATCACTCACCGTCACGCCGTACAAGCTGGCGACGAAGTCACAGTATTCGGCGACCGTCAGGTATTCGTAGAGCGGCGGCGTATCCGGTGCGAACGCAAACAGTCGCCGCACAGAGTCTGGGTCCGCCTGCCAGTTGACGCCGCCGATCGCCATCGACCCCGAGCTCGGCCGCAGCAGACCACACAGCATCTGGATCGTAGTGGTCTTGCCCGCACCATTGGGGCCGAGGAAGCCAAAGACTTCGCCGCGTGCGACTTGAAGATCAAGGTCCTGCACGGCAACTGCGTCGCCAAACCTCCGTGTCAAGCCACGAACATCGATCATGGGAGCGCCGCTCATCGGCGGTATCTTCCCCCAAGCACGCGCCTGCGACCAACTTTCTGGCACATTGATGCAGCACGCGGACCGCCTCCGGTCCACAACCATTGATGTTCCCAAGAACGGTCGAAACCGCCTTCGCGCGCTACCAGGCGAAGGGAGAAGCTGCGGCGCTTGCGATCGTTTTCGATCGCACGGCGCCGGAGTTGTTGCGATTGGCACGCCACTTGGCGGCCGACGCAACGCAGGCGGAAGACCTGGTGCAGGCGACCTTCCTGACAGCCATCGAATCGGCCAACAGCCACGAAGCTGGACGGCCGGTACTGCCGTGGCTGTGCGGGATTCTCGCCAACCACGCTCGCAGCGAACGGCGGCAAGCCCGACGCGCTCCCGAGCCGTCGCGATTGCGTGCGGACAACGTGCAGGACGTGCACGCAGAAACCTCCGAGCGCGAGCTGCGCGAAGAGGTGCACGAAGCGATCGCGCAGCTGCCGGAAGTCTATCGGCCGGTGTTGCGACTGTGGCTTGAGCATGGGCTCGAGGCGCACGAGATCGCGGCGACTCTCGAACGCCCAGCAGGCACGGTGCGCGCCCAGGTAACGCGCGGCATGGAGCAATTGCGGCGGGCCCTGCCTGCAGGACTGGCCGGCGCCACGGCGATTGCCGTCGGAACCGGCAACGGTCTCGCGGCCGTGCGGTCGCAAGTGTTAGGCACGTGTTCTGGAACATCCTCTGGCTTGGTTTCCACGTTGGCTCTCGGAGGATTGATGATGTTGCACCACAAAGTTCTGGCGGCTCTAGCCGCGTTGCTGCTCGGCATGTTGGCGTGGCTCGCGTGGCCACCGACGCCGACTTCGCTCGCCAAGACAACAAACAAAGAACAATCTGTAGCGCAAGCCGCGGAAGCTGCGCCTGGAACGCGAGCACCGACAGGGGCCGAGGTCACAGGCGAAACCACCCGCGACCTGGTGGTGACCGGTGGCGCAGCAGAACAACCAACCCGCGCGCCTACCAGCGTCACCACACTGATTGTCGAGCTTCGCGACGCCGGAACCGGCGGACCGCTCCAAGGCTACGGCGTAGCGGTGCACACCGAATCCGCACGCCAGTCGTTTGGCAGCGTGACCAACTATCTGGCCACCGATACGCATGGGAACGTGCAATTTGACGACCCGCCAACTGGCCAGATCTGGATCGAGGTGGACCGCGTCGGCATCACGATGGTCACAGAACTCCCCCCGGGAAAGGTCACGCGGCAAACCGTGCAGCTCGAGTCGGTCGGCTTGATCGTCGGTACCGTTCGCGACCCGAACGGCAATCCCGTCGCCGATGCATCCGTGCTCGTGCTCAACAACTCGCTGCAACCGCCAACGTTGATCAAGACGGACCTCGCTGGCTGCTATGAAATCGCGCACGCCACATCACTGACGCTGCTCGCCCGTCACCCGAGCTTCTCACCGTCGCTGGCGATCCCTGTCCGAACCACGCCGGGCAGCACCACCAAACTCGATCTGCAACTGCTGGAGGGCGGCCGATCGGTTCGCGGCATCGTCTACGACGATCGCGGCGAACCGCTGCCTGACGCGTCGGTTGCCGTGCTGCCTGCTAGCGCTCGCAAGATCCACCCGCACGACCGCGACAAGCCAATGCGCACCGCAATCTGGCTGCACAGCAATGCCGCTGGCCAATTCGAGACGAGCGAGGCCGGACGCGAAGAGTATCTGGTGTTCGCCGTGCCTCGCGACCTGGCCATGACCCCGACGAGCGGCATCGTCGACACGACCCACGCCGATGGCTTCGTGGAACTTCGCAGTCCAAAGGCGGCCGTGGTGACCGGGGTCATCAAGCAAGACGGCATCGTGCCTGGTGACGTGCGGGTCATCGTCTTTCCAGAGAAACCGGTCGACGACGTCGGCTACTTGCTAAACCTCGTTGGCCTACGCACCACAACGCTCAACGAAGACGGGTCGTTCCGGCTAGCGGGGGTTCTGCCCGGCCAGTTGTCGGTGCGAGCGACTCGCGGCATGCAGACGATCGCCGAGACACGCTTCGAACTAGCCGCTGGCGAAGAACATCACTGGGAACCGTCGTTCGGTGGCGTGCGGAAGCTTCGGCTGCAAGTGCGCACGACCGGCAAGCTACCACAACCACTATTCGCTCTGGTCTTCACCGGGGCCGACGGTGCGGCTCCAACGATGACGGCGATCGACAAGGACGGCAAGGCAGAGGTTGATGTCGACGTCGACGGCCCGGTCGACGTCACGCTCACCGTTTTGAAGGGTGGCAGCAACATGCTGCAGCTTGCACGCTTCGCCGGCGTCACGATTGCGACTGACGCCGTGCCACTCGAATTGCCCGCAGACCAACTACCCATCGGCTCCATTCGCGGCCGCCTGGTAGGCGACCTGAATGCGCCGCTCGCGGCGAAGGCCGTATGCATCCAACGTATCGACAAGTCCGGCTTGTACTCGGCGCTTGAGGTGACGACCGGTGCCGACGGCACGTTCGCAATCGGCCCCGTGCCGGCGGGCAACTACCACGTCAAGTTCGGCACGCTCCGGAAGTCGACGCTGCTGCGCGAAGCAACGGTTTCGGCCGCGGGCGATGTGCACCTCGGAGATGTTCACAACAAGCCTCGCTAGCGTTCGGACAGACGAACGCTGAGCATGTGCTTTTTTGTCCTGGCACCGTACGCACTTCCTTGGCTAGCCTCTGCGTTGCGCGGGAACCTATGCACGCAGCAGATGGTCAAGAATCGGGATCGTATGTCTTGCTCGACGAGTATTTCGCCGAGTCGGATGATCGTTTTGTCGAGCTGCTGCTGACGATCCAGGAGCCGCTCAAGTTGGCGGCGGTGACCGAACGTTGGAAGGTCGACCCGAGGCCGTGGGCTCGCAAGATGTTGTGGGCGTATCTCGATGCTCCGTGGCAGACGCGCGGCCACAATGTGGTGGTCAAGCGGCTCTACAAGCAGGCCGAACGCACGCAAGACTTGGAGATCGTCGCGGCGTTCGCACATCGCTTCGATTGCCTGGTCCGGCGCGAATTGCGCCTGCGTTGGCACTGGGATTCGGCGACAAGCGAGTCCTCGACCAGCACCGAACTCGTATTGCCTAGGAACGGCTTGCCCGGCCAGCGCCCAGGCACCAAGGCCCCGCGATGGCAGGTTGCGTATCCAGGGTCGGTGCTGTTCTCGGCACGAACGCGCTACTACTTGCGACGTCGGGCCATGCGCGTGCTGCGCCATCTCGCCTTCCGCGACCCGGAGACGTATGTGACGACATCGGTGCAGATGTTGCGCCGCTACCGCGATGACGACCTGGCCAACGGCGCCAACATCCTCGACTCGTGGAGCCTGCTGCAAACGTGCTATCGCACCCACCCTGCCCTCGAGTTTGGCCGCGACCACGTGCAAGTGGTCGAAGGCCATACGCTGCAAGAACTGACTCCCGCGCCGCGGCACCTCGAAGCCTGGCGCACGGAACACGCAGTCGAGCAACTCTGGCAGCTGCTGACCGCGGCGCGCAGTCGCTTGGTGACGACGTGGTCGATCGCCATGCTGCAGCAGGAGCACGCAGGGTTCTTGGCCAAGCTGTCCGCGGAGCAAGTGCGTGCCCTGTTCACTTGCGAGAACGAAGAGCTCGAAACCTTTGGGGTCGCGTTGCTGCGCGAACGACAAGATCTCGGCAGCTGGACTCTGGACGATTGGCTGCCGTTGCTGCACGTCGACAGCTTGACCGTGCAGCAGGCGATCTGCGATCTGATGCAGCAGCACATCGCCCCCGAACGCTTCCAGCTGTCGCAGGTGAGACAACTCGCGCTGGCGATGGCCTCCCCCATCGCATCGCTCGGGTTGACGTTGCTGCGTGCGCGCAGTGACTTGCACACCGAACCACAAACGTTGGTCGACCTCAGCCGAGCCCGGTGCCTCGCGGTCGCCGAAGAGTTGGCGAGCATCGCGCTGTCGGTTCTCGGCCAACGCGAGCACTACCAGCTCGACCAGGTCATCCGGTTCTTCGATGCGACGGTCTCGCCGGTGCGCACCGCGGCTTGGACGTGGCTGCAGCAGGGCGGCATCGACGCGGACCACCCCGGCCAGACCGACCCGGCGCTGTGGTCGCGGCTGCTCGAATCGCCGCACGAATCCGAACGGCTGCGCTTGGTGCGCGCCCTGACGGAACGATGCGACCTGCCCGGCGTCGACGTCACGAATCTGGTGCCGCTGTGGTCCGCAGTCTTGCTCGGTATCCATCGCGGTGGCCGCCACAAACTCCAAGCACTGCACCAACTGAGTCGCGCCGCTTCGGCCAACCCGGAACACGTCGAACAACTGTTGCCGGTGTTCGCGGTCGCGGTTCGCTCAGTGCGCGCTCCCGAAGCGCGCGTCGGCCTCGCGGCGCTGGTGGCGGCCGTCGAACGGCTGCCATCGCTGCGCGAACCGGTGCTGCGCACCTTCCCCGAACTTCGGTTCGTTTCCAATGGAGCGACCTCGTGACGCAGCTCGGCGCCCATCTACACCTCGCCTATCTGGGCCACTCCGGCCTCAAGAGCGGAACCGGCGGCGACCGATTGTCGCTGGCCCCCAACTTGGCGCGGGCACCGGTTGCGTTCGACGCCGAGCTGAAGCAACCCGTGCGGTTCCGCGAAGCGATCTCCGCGCTGCACGACATCGTGGTTTGCGACCAACGCTTCCAGAAGCGGGATCGCACCGCCTACGAGGCCTACCGCCGCGGCGAGCAAGAGCGAACGAGCGCCATCGCCCGCGACGCTCGCCACGCGGCTCTCGATGCGGCCAAAGCAGAGAGCGGCATCACTCCCGAGTTTGACAAGAGTTTCCGCGCCGGCGTGCGTCGCTACTGGCGGCTGCGTGACCAATACTCGCGCATCCTGCAGCGCGAGGACCCGGCACTGTTCCGCATGCTGACGCCGTGCGACCCGATCGTCACCGTGGCCGACGACGTATGCCTGTTCGAAGGCTTCTCCAAAGACGAATCGGCCTACGGCTGCTTGTCGGTGCGCCGCGACGACGGCTTTGGCGCCTCGCCAAACCTGCAACTCGGCACCACCAACGTCGACTACTCGTGGCGCCTGTTCGACGAGTTCCAATCACTTCGCACCTACAACACGACGCGCTTTCTGGTCGACCCCGAAGGCTTCACCGTCGCTACCACAGACCGCCCGGATTACCGCGAAGAGAAGATCGACCTGCCCGACGGCTGGTTGCGCGGGCTGATGCAGATCCAGACGGCGATGGGTTTGCCAAGCACGCGCGTCGAACTGACCCGTGAGGCTGTCTATTCGCTGCTCGCCCACTTGCGCCGTCACCGCCGCGAACACTCACCGCGCGCGCTTCGCTTCGAACTGGTCGAAGGCGAAGCACCAGTGCTCGTGCTCGAGCTGTGGGAAGTGCGGATACCCGTTCATGGCGTCGTGCACACCGGCCCTTCGATCGAACCGATCCGAATCTGGGGAAGGCGCCGCCTGCAAGTGCTCGCCCGAACCCTGCCGCTTGCCGACCGCGTCACCGTGCACTTGCTCGGCACCGGGCTGCCTTCGTTCTGGCTCGTGCATATGGGCGAGATGACGTTGACGCTCGGCCTGTCCGGCTGGACCACCAACGACTGGACCACGAGTTCGGCGCTGGACCTGCTGCGACCGCCTGTGGATGCGACACCTGACGCACTCGAGATCACTGCGGGCTTGCTGCAACAACGCCAGACGATGACGTTGCTCGAACTGCTGAAGGCTACGCGCCTGCCAAAAGCGGAGCTCGCTACAACCCTCGACTATCTGGCGCACGCGGGCCAGGTCATGCACGACCTCGCAGCTGGCGTCTACCGCTGGCGTTCGATCATGCCAGCAGCAGTGGGTGAAGCGCAGATCGGCGGCCGCAACCCCGAGCTGCTCGCCGCCCAAGAACTCGTCATCTCCGGCGCGACGCGAATCGCTCGTGACGAAGCCCTGCCGCGCAACGCCCGACTGCTTGCCGGCAAGGCGGGCAACAACCCGTGTGAGCTGGTGCTCGACGGCGACGCGCGCATCAAGCGTGGCAAGTGCGACTGCGGCCACCATCGTCGCTCCGGCATCCGGAAAGGCCCTTGCCGCCACCTGATTGCGCTGCGTATGGTCGGCACTGCAACGACCGGACAGTTGCCGAAAAGCGGCAACCAAATGTGGGAGAGAGTCGTCAACCGACTCTTTGGCGAGTAGTTGTCTTCGGATCAACCATGCTGCGACGAATGCCCACGTTCCAAACAACCATCTACGAGAGGAGGGAAACCCAACGTCAACGGTAAGCAAGTCTGAGACTCCTCTGCGGCGCTCCGCCGCGGTTGCAACTTGGCTCCCCATGCTTCCCCAAGATCGTTGTTCGTGTTGGCCACAACGCCCACTAGCCGGGCTCCAAACACAGGCCAAACCCCACGCCCAGCTAGTGGGCGTTGTGGCCTTGTGTGAACGACCTTGGTCCTGTGTCTGAAGTCAGCGCGCACCGTTGATCGGGTATCCCTCCTCTCACTTATTCTCTTTTCGATGTCCATCTTCCGCCGAATCTTCGCAGCACTGTTCGGCACTTCGCACCCACCGCCGCGACGCACGCGGCGACCGTTCGAACGGGCCGACCCGACCGCGACGCGGTCACAGTCATCGCGCAAATCGCCACGAAAGCCCCCGCGGAAAGGACTCGACAAGGCGCTGCGCGCGCCAGATCTGACGCCGCTATCCCACTCGGAGATCAAACGGCAACTGCGCGCCCGCGGCAGTTCGTCGTGGACGATCTTTGGCAATGGCCTGTGGTGGCGCCGCGACCTGATCCCGCCATCCACCGACGAACGCACCCAACTGATCAACCGCGGCATGATCGGCCAAGGCCTCGTGCAAGCCGACGAAGTAGCCGAACTGCATCGCATCGGCGACGAGATGCTGCGGCTGAAACCGAAGCTCGATGGCGCCCGCTCTGCCGGCGACGCCGCGGTGCAACTGGACAAGCAACAGCGCGAAGCACGTAAGCAGCAGAAGAAGCAGGAAGCCGCTGAGAAGAAGCTGCGCCACGCAGAAGCGGTGGCGCATCGCAAGGCGACCGACATCATCTTCCTCGGCCGCAACGTCTCGAAAGGACTGGCCGACCGCCGGGCCAACCCTGAGAAGCTGCAAGCGCTCGGCCTGCCAGTTTTGAGCACGCCCAAGGAAGTCGCCGACGCCCTCGAGCTGTCGATCGGCGATCTGCGCTGGCTCGCCTACCACGCCGAAGCGACCGAACGCCCCCACTACGTGCGCTTCGAGGTCGCCAAGAAGTCGGGCGGCACCCGCGAACTCGCGGCGCCAATGCCCAAGCTGCTGCGCGCCCAAGACTGGATCCTCGACAACCTCCTGCGCAAGGTGCCGGTGCATGAAGCGGCCCACGGCTTCGTGCCCGGCCACAACACGGTCAGCAACGCCCGGCCGCACTTGCAATCGGAAGTCGTCATCAACTGCGACCTGGTGGACTTCTTCGGCACGATCCACGTGCAGCGCGTCATTGGCATGTTTGCCGAACTGGGCTACTCACCGGCGGCGGCGACCGTGCTCGCCCTGCTGTGCACGGAGTCGCCACGCAGCGTCGTCGAGTATGCCGGCACCACGCTGCATGTCGCCACGGGTCGCCGCTGTCTGCCGCAAGGTGCCTCGACAAGCCCTGCGATCTCCAACCTGATCGCGCGCCGGCTCGACTCGCGCATGCACGGCATCGCCAACAAGCTCGACTACCGCTACACGCGGTATGCGGACGACATGACGTTCTCGGCCGCAAGCAAGGAAGCCATTCCACAGATCGGCTACATGCTGGCTCGCATCCGCCACATCACCAAAGACGAAGGCTTCGCGACCAACGAGAAGAAGACTCGCGTGCAGAAGCAGAGCGCTTCGCAACGTGTCACTGGCATCGTCGTCAACAACGAGACGCCGCGCATCGACCGCCGCACCGTGCGTCGCCTGCGAGCCGTGCTGCACCAAGCCCAGCGAACGGGCCTTGAGGCGCAGAACCGAGAGGACCACCCCAACTTCGAAGGCTACGTGGATGGCATGATCGCCTACATCCACATGGTCAACCCCGAGCAGGCCACGCCCCTGCGCGAAGCGCTCAAGCGCTGTCGCGCCAACTAGAGATGCTGCGCGAAGCGCTCAAGCGCTGTCGTGGCAATTAGAAATCCTCAGCGTCCGACGCGTACAGACTCCGCAAGCATGACGGACCAAAGCACAAGCGGCCGCACTCCCCAAGGCGCAAGAAGGTCGCGTGCTACTACCAGCCCGTCCACCAGGGCCTTCCGAATCACGGCCGCCCTGGTCTTGCTGACGGTGCTCACGCTGATGTGCATCAACGCCCCTGCCTTCATGCGAGTCGTATTCCAGATCGGCAGACTGATTGCGCGATTGCTTTAGACGGCACTGCTGTAGCAGCACTAACTGAAACAGCTCCGCCAGCCTGCCCGCAGCAGCGACTACAAG
>CAXBFC010000069.1:0-23703 GCA_963974725.1 uncultured bacterium
CCGGCGGCGTACGGGCCAAACCCGCGCAGGCCGCAGAGTCGATCCCACAATTCTTGCGAAGGCTGCGGCGCCAAGAACGTGTCGTCGGTCAGTTCGCGGTCGACGAAACGCTGCGCGAGCTGCATGGCTGCGCCGGCGCGATAGCCGCAGCGCACGACGTCGCGATAGAAGGCTTCGTCGCGCAAGCACTGCTTCGCGGTCGGGAACGCGCGCTTGCCGCTAGGCGCTTTGGATCCGATGGCATCGACCAGGTTGCGGGTCATCAGTTCGGTCGACGACCACGTCGTGTTCGTGGTGAACAGCAACTTCATCAGATCTTCGAACACCCCGGACGAACGCAGTAGTCGGCCGCCGCCGCGCTTGGCAGCCCAGCGGCGGTGCGGCTCGGACTTGCAGAGTGCGTAGAACGCGGACAAGTCGTCATCCAGCCGCATCATGTGTCGCAACTGTTGGCGCACGGTGGCTAATTCGGATGCAGCGAGTTTGGTCTTGGCGGTGACCTCGACCAGCAGCGATGCCGCTTGCGCGGCCTCGGCGTCGCGCGCAACCACCGTGACATCGACGACTTTGCGGCCGACGCGCAACACGGTCTGCCACCGTTCGGTCACCTCGTCGAACTGGTGCGGCGAGAGCGCAATCCAGCCGTGGCCCTTCAAGCACAGCTTGAACTCGAATGGCGACGGCACTGGCAGAGTGGTCCTGTGGGTAGGCACGATGAGGCAATGCTACAGTTCCGACCGAGTGCTGCATCGCCAAGACCCGGTGGCATCGTGCAAGTCGCTACTGCATTCAGATGGTCGGATTCGGACGCCGATGGCAGCGCTATGGGGATCCCCGAATTCGCAGCAGCTCAGAAGACCGCCGAGGTGAAGAGCGATATGCACGTCGGAGTGCTCAAGAAGCTGATGAACCAGCAGGAGCTACAGGGGCAGGCCGCCGTCAAGCTGATCAGCAGCACCGGCGTTGCTCGCGGCGCTGCCGAGCCCGGCAAGGGCCGCAGCGTAGACGTGAGCGCGTAGGTACGGTGCCAAGCGCGTAGGTACGGTGCACAGAAGTAACTCATTCGCCGCCAACGGCGGCGAATGAGTTACTTCTGTGCCTGACACCGTACCTACATAGCTGCTACGTGCGGCGGGCGAATCGCAGCACGAGCGGATACCACACAGCGCCTGCGATCAGGGTGGCGCCGCCCGCGATCATTGCGACGGTGCTGTCGGCTCGTTCGTAGCCGAGCATGACGGCGCTGGCGATCGCCAGCATCAAGACGATGCCGTAGAGCAGGTAGGTGCGTTCTTGCGGTCGCCAGATCATGGCGGTGCGATCCTGTTCGTCGCGCAAGGTTGCTAGGCGGTGTGAGTGTTGGCCAAATGCCAGGCGCAGCCGCACCAGGATGCGGCACGACAACAACAGCGACAGCAACAGGAAGCTCGTCAAGATGACCGGTGCGAGAGCCTTGGTGGTGGTCGTTGCGGGCACGACCGCCAGATCGTCGGCGATCGCGCCAAGGTTGGTGAGCGCGTTGAACACGCCGGCGAACAGCGCGACCGCCATGACGACGACGACCGAGATGTCAGCCGTGGTGTTGTCGAGCGCTTTGCGCGAGTGCTCGGCACGCAGCTCCTTGGTCACTGGTCCGTGCTGCCAGTGTTGGTCGAGCTCCTTGCAGCGTCGGTTGGCGCGCACGTGGCTGATTGGCAGCCACAGCATGACTACGAACATCGTGGCCGCACCGCCGATCCATGCCCACCAGCCAAGGCCAAGGCCAGCCATCAGGCAGATCGTGCCGAGCGCCGATGACAACGCCGTCAGCACCAAGAAGTTCGTGGTGACGCCGAGCCAGTTGAGTGGGTTTAGCTTTAGCTCGCCGGTCTCGACCTTGCGCATCTTCGTGCCGTTGAGCACCAAGCCGAAGTGGCAGCGGGCGACGACGCCGGTGACCAGGAAGCCGGTTGCCAGCAGTAGCCCGCCGGTCAGGGGCATGATCAATGGCGGCAGCCACGCGAGCGATTCGCTCATGTCGGCACCGGACAACGAGTCGGTAATCGCCATGACGCACGCCGGCGTCAGCACGTTGGCGAGCACGACCATCAAGCGGCGCACTTCGAGGTTGTTCTCCACCTCGTGCATGGCCGCACCGAAATCTACGTCACTCATTTGGTTCCTCTTGCCGCGCGGCGTAGCTTTTCGAGGCTGGCCGGTTTGCGTCGACCAAAGAACGTGCGCTGGAACTCGGCCTTATTCGCAGCAAGTCGCGCAAACATGGCACGGGCATCGCGCAGGATCTGGCCGTGGTCGAAGGCGAGCTTTGGCGGGCGTTTGGCTGCAAACCAGCGGCAATCCGCGGCGTCATCGCCGGCGATGCCCTCGGCGGCACCGGGCTCGACGACGCCCAGAAACGCGACGCCCACGGTGTGTCCGCGTGGGTCGCGGTGGGGCGTGCCGTAGGCGCCGAGTTGCACCAGCGGCCCGAGTTTGATGTGGGTTTCTTCCAGCATCTCTCGTCTGGCCGCGGCCATCAGATCTTCGTGTTGGTCGACGAAGCCGCCAGGCAGCGCCCAGCGTCCGGCAAAGGGGTCCTTGCCACGTTCGATCAGCAGCACGCGCAACTCGCCGCGTTCGCCGATGGTGGCAAGCACTGTGTCGACCGTGACTGCCGGCCGCGGGTATTCGTAGGTGAACGGCACAACGAGAAGTTTGCGCGATGGCTGCGGCTTGGCAATGGCGAGCTTGCCAATCTGCCGAGCAACTTCGAGCAACTTGGTTGCGAGCTGCAGCCGGTAGCCGTGCTCGCAAGTTGTCCAGCTATCGCTCGTCGATTCCCGTCGATTCGCTGGGGGGCGAAAAAACATCGAGCACGACGGCAGTCTCCAGGGCCAGCGCGCCGTGTGGTGCGAAGCCCGGCAAGTGCAAGACGCCGCCGGCTTCGACGACGCACTGCTCGTCGTTGGCTAGCGTGAACTGCACCTTGCCCGACAGCACGCACGCGAACTGCTCGTTGGCATGCGCATGAACGGGAACCTCGCAGCCCTTGCGCAGCGTGATGTGCGAAATCATCGCGTCCGAACCGATGATGCGATGGCGTTCGAGCAGTTCGATCGGCGCGTCGAGTGGCAGGTCTTGCCAGCGCAGCGAGATCGCTGGTGCGGGAGTGTGCCGGGATGCTGCGGCGATCCGTTCGATGGCGGCGATGTGGTTGTCGTCGTGCTCCGCGGCGAAGAAGGCGATGTCCACGGCGCGCATCGGCGTCTGCAAACGCGGGTGCCGGCTGACCCTTCTGAGCGCCGCGGCATCGAGTGCCGACAGTCGTTGCAGCAGCTCGGTGCGGCGAGCGAGAGCACTCTGCAGCACCTCGGCGAACGGCTGCTCGTTGAACTTCGCGCGCCACGTCGCCCGGTTGTCCATGTCGGCGGCGGAGAGCTCGTTGGCGCCACGCGCCAGTTCGTCGAGGCGTTTCAGGTGCAGCGCGTCGATCTCGAACAGGTGGCCGACGTGTTCTTGGATCGACCAGTTCTCGCCTGGGCGTGCCGTCAACGCAGTCGGCGTCAGGCCTCGGGTGGCGGCAGTGATGCGCCCAGTGGCGCCGCGAAGCCGCGATTGGAACACCGCAATGCGTTCGACGGGGAAGTCGAATGCGAACGTCCTGCCTGTCCACGCTTCTCGCATCGTCAAAGCGTAGCAAGCATCTTTCGGCTACCATCGTAGCAGTCTTCCCGAACACCCGTGCTTTCCTTCATCGTTCCAGCTCATGACGAAGAGGCCTCGATCGTCGCCACGGTTGAGTCGATCGTGGCGTCGGCACAGGGTCATGAGTCTGAGGGTCAAGGGTTTGAGGTGATTGTCGTCGATGATGCGTCGACCGATCGCACCGCAGAACTTGCCGAGGCTGCCGGTGCGCGGGTGGTATCGGTCGACGTGCGGCAGATCGCGGGCGCCCGCAACGCCGGTGCCGAAGTCGCGCGTGGCGACTTGTTCGTGTTCGTCGATGGCGATACCCGCATCTCGCGTGAGGTCGTCTCAGGGGTGCTTGCCGCAACCAACAACGGGGCGATTGGTGGCGGCGCGATGGTGCGCTTCGACCGGCCGATGCCGCTTTGGGCACATCTGATGATGCCGATGATGACGCGCCTCTACTTCATGATGAAGCTGGCGGCGGGTTGCTTCGTGTTCGCAACGCGCGACGCGTTTGAGGCGACGGGTGGGTTCGACCGTGAGTTGTTCGCCGGGGAAGAGGTCGCGCTGAGCCGCTCATTGAAGCGCTACGCCAAAGCGATCAAGCAATGGCGTGGTCACCGGGCGCGGTTCGTCGTCGTGCGGGCACCGGTCGAAACGTCCGCTCGCAAACTGCGCATGCATTCGGGGTTCCGCATCTTTGGCGAACTGTTCCGGCTGGTTGCCTTTGGCCGGCGCGGCGTGCGCAAGCGCGAGAACCTGTCGTTGTGGTATGGGCCGCGGCGACCGGACCCCGGTTCTTGCCAAGTTGGTGACGCCACCTCGGGCCCGCAGGACCGTGCGCGATAGGGGTTGATCGCGTCGCTTGGGACCCGATCATCAAGCCATGTCCTCACTTGTTGTTTTGGCCCTTGCGGTTGCGCTGTCGCCCCAGTCGCCCCAGCTACTGTCGCCCCAGCTACAGTCGCCCCAGCTACAGTCGCCACAGCCACAGTCGCCACAGCAAATTGCTACCGGCCCCCATGCTGGCGCCGGCCAAAAGCACTGGGCATACCAGAAGCCAGTCAGGCCAGAGGTGCCGGCGGGGTCGGGGCATGCGGTCGATGCGCTGCTGAGCGTGAAGTGGCAGGCGGCTGGGTTGCGCGGCAACGACTCTGCGGCACGCAGCGCGCTCGCGCGTCGCCTCTATCTCGATGTGATCGGCTTGCCGCCGACGCTCGATGAGTTGCAGTCGTTCCTCGCTGATGAGCGGCCAAATGCCTACGAACGACTCGTCGAGCATTTGCTTCAGTCGCCGCACTATGGCGAGCGGTGGGCCGTGCCATGGTTGGACCTGGCGCGCTATGGTGACACCAATGGCCACAATCTGGACGGTGGCCGCACCGCGTGGGCCTACCGGGATTGGCTGATCGAAGCGCTCAATCGCGATTTGCCGTTCGACCGCTTCACTATCGAGCAACTCGCTGGCGACCTGTTGCCGGACGCCGACGAAGCGACCCTCACGGCGACGGGATTCCATCGCAATACGACGTTGAACAACGAGGGCGGTGTCGACCCGGAAGAGGCTCGGTGGGAACGCTTGCTCGATCGCGCGAGCACGACGGGCACGACGTGGCTCGGCAGCACCTTCCACTGTGCGCAATGCCACGACCACAAATATGATCCCGTGTCGCAGCGTGAGTTCTACGGCCTGGTCGCGTTCTTTGAGACGCAGGACGAAGTGACTCTGAAGCGCGCCGACGGCAGCAAGGCGTTGGTGCTGCGCGAGCAGCATGGCAAGCCAGCGGTGACAAAGCTGCGTTTGCGCGGTGCCTTTGACAGCCCAGGCGACGAGATCTCGGCGCACCTGCCGGCAGCCTTCGCGCCGACCCTCGAGCAGGTTGTTGGCGATGCTCCGCGCGATCGATTGGCGTTGGCGCGTTGGCTGGTGTCGGCGGAGAATCCGCTGACGGCGCGCGTTGCCGCCAATCGCATCTGGATGGAGTTGCTCGGCCAGTCGCTGATCGATACGCCTGAAGACTATGGCGTGCAGGCAAAGGCGCCGCTGCATCTTGAGGTGCTGGACTGGTTGGCTACAGAGTTCGTTCGGCTCGGCTGGAGCCAGAAGGCATTGATCCGTTCGATCGTGCTGTCCGACACCTACCGCCGCAGCGCCGCGGCAACCGAAGAACAGCTGCGCCTGGATCCGAACAATCGCTTCTACGCGCGCGGCACGCGGTTCCGGCTCGATGCCGAGCGCGTGCGGGACACGTGGCTGGTGGCAGCCGGCCTGTTGTCGCGCCAGATCGGTGGTCCGAGCGTCTACCCGTTGCAGGCTGATACCAGTGGTGTGGTGCCGACCAACAAGGTCAACATGCGCTGGCCGACCAGCAAAGGCGGCGATCGTTGGCGGCGAGGTTTCTATACGTATTGGCGCCGAACGGCTCCGTTTGTCGCATTCAAGGCCTTTGACGCGCCTTCCCGCGAGGCTTGCCAGGTGCGTCGCGAGCGCAGCAATACGCCGATGCAGGCGTTGGTCGGCCTCAATGACCCGACGGCGCTGGCTGCTGCGGATGCGCTGGCGCAACGCATGCAGCGTTGTGAGGGCGAGCGCCGCGCCAAGCTCGCGCTCGGTTTCTTGGCGTGTACCGCGCGTCAGCCAGACGCAACGGAACTCGATGCCTTGGAGAGTGCCTTGCTTGCCGAACCCGAAGCGCGCGCGTGGCAGCGCATTGCCATTGTCCTGCTAAACCTCGACGAGACCCTTTGCCGCGGATGAGTATCTTTCAACCCAATCGACGCGATGTGATCGCCGCCGCCGGCGCGGCACTTGGTGCCCGCATCCTGCCTGCGTCTGCGGTTGTCAGTGATCCACAGCGCGCGCCACATCATGCGCCGCGCGCCAAGCGAATCGTGCAGCTGTTCATGGCCGGCGCGCCGTCATCGCTCGACCTGTTCGACGACAAGCTGGCGTTGCGCAAGTTCGATGGCAAGCCGGTGCCTGACGACTTGCTCAAGGGGCAGCGGTTTGCGTTCTTGAAGGGCGTGCCGAAGTTGCTTGGCTCGCCCTACTCGTTTCGGAAGTATGGCGAATCTGGTGCGGAGATCAGCGAGCTGCTACCGCACACGGCCGCGATCGCGGATCACTTGACCTTCGTCAAGTCGGTGCATACCAATCCGTTCAATCACGGCCCAGCACAAGTGTTCGCGAATACTGGCCACCACCTGGTTGGCCGCCCGAGTCTCGGTAGCTGGCTCTTGTATGGCTTGGGCGCCGATACGCGCAACTTGCCGGGCTACTGCGTGCTGGTTTCCGGCAAAATCGATCCCGGTGGCGGTTCGGCCTGCTGGGCGAATGGCTTCTTGCCGTCGACGCTTCAAGGCGTCGAATTGCGCACGCGCGGTGACCTGGTGCCGTGTGTGACGGATCCCAAGACGATGGATCGCATCGCGCGCAAACGGGGCATAGACCTGCTTTCTGAGCTGAACAAGCAGCGCGAGGCCGTTCTTGGTGACCCGGAAATCGGCGCGCGCACGGCTGCCTACCAGCTTGCCTATCGCATGCAGGATAGTGCGCCGGAATTGGCCGACTTGCACAGCGAACCCGACCACGTGCACCGCATGTATGGCAGTCAGCCGGGCAGACGGTCGTTCGCGAACAACTGCCTGTTGGCGCGGCGCCTGCTCGAACGCGGTGCCCGCCACGTGCAGGTCATCCATCGCGGTTGGGATCATCACGGTTCGAACAAGAGCGACGACTTGATGCATGGCCTGCCCAACATGTGCGCGCAAACCGACCAGGCGGCAGCGGCATTGGTGCTCGACCTGGCCCAGCGCGGCATGCTCGAAGACACCTTGGTCGTTTGGGGTGGCGAGTTTGGTCGCACACCGATGCGCGAAGTACGCAGCACCAAGGTGCTTGGACGCGATCACAACCCGCGCGCGTTCACCATGTGGTTTGCCGGCGGTGGCGTGCGGCCGGGTCAGACGATTGGCAAGACGGATGACCTTGGCTACACGGTGGCCGAGGATCCGATGCACCTGCACGACGTGCACGCGACGATTCTGCACTTGATGGGGATCGACCACGAACGGTTGACGTTCCGCTTCCAGGGGCGCGACTACCGGCTGACGGATGTTCACGGCAAGGTCATGCGCAAGCTGCTCGCGTGACTGTCCGCCGAGGCTGTGCACTGGTTGTTCTCAAGGCCGGCAAGCACGAAGCGTGCCGTAGCGGTTGCATGCAGCGCGGCCGGTCGCGCCCGTAGCTGCTGCCAACGCAAAGGGCGAATAGCGGCTTTGACTTGGCGCTGCTTCGGCGCCAAGCTCACGTTGTGCAGACCAACTTGCAGGTCGTCGAAGTCGCGTTCGCGCGCGACCCGTGCCAGACACGCTTGCCGTTTCGATTCGGCGGTGTGACGCTGCACCAAGCGGAGCGATTGACGTGCCGGGTCGTGGCCCGCAGTGCCAATGGCGACGAAGCGGTCGGTTGGTCCAGTGACCTGTTGGTGCCGCGCTGGTTCCGAAAGGACAACCAGGCAACGCCGGTGGCAGACGCCGATGAGTTGCTGGCTTCGGCGAAGCTCGCGGCGAGTTGTTACTCAGACCTGCCGGCCAACACGGTGTTTGGCTTGTGGCGGCAGGTCTTGGCGGATCGCATCGAATCGCAGGATGGCGATCAGCCGGATCTGCTCGTGCGCGGTTATGGCGTGGCCATCGTCGAGCGCGCTCTTATGGACGCAAGTTGCCGCCTGGCCGGCATGCCGTTCGCCCAGGCGTTGCGCGCGGATGTGTTCGGGTTCCGGCCTGGAGACGTGCACGCGCAGTTGGCGGATTGGCAGTGGCAGGCAGACTTGCCGGAGCCCAATCCGCTGGTCACGGTGCGGCACACGGTGGGCATGCTCGACCGGCTGCGAATCGCCGATCTCGACCCGTCAGAGCGCTTGCACGATGGTTTGCCGAAGACGCTGGATCAAGACATCGATGAATACGGCGTGGGATGGTTCAAGGTCAAGGTCGGCGCCGGCCTCGAGCAGGACCGGGCGCGGTTGCTCGACTTGGCGACGTTCTTCGCCGAGCGCGATCTTTCCCCCAATCTGACCCTCGACGGCAACGAGCAATACGAGGACATCAGCCAGTTGGCCGATGTGCTCGAGGCGGTCGATGCCGACGCGAACGGTCGGCAACTGCTGGCGCGCGTTGCCTTCATCGAGCAGCCTTTGGCGCGTGCCCATTCGTTTGACCCAGACCGTCATCGCGGCATCCAGCGCGTTACCAAATTTGCGCCGCTGATTCTCGATGAAGCCGACGCGACCCCCAAGTCGTTCGTGCGCGCGCTCGAACTCGGCTACCGCGGCGTATCGGTCAAGAACTGCAAGGGCGTGTTCCGAGCGCTGTGCAACTTTGGGATTGCGAAGTGCGCCGCAGATCGTTTCCAGTCCGGCGAGGACCTGACCAACGTCGGGGTGCTGTCGCTGCAACAGGACTTGGTTACCGGGGCCTGCCTTGGTCTGCCGCACGTCGAACGCAACGGCCATCACTACTTTCGCGGCCTCGACCACCTGCCGAGCGAAGTGGCGGCGAGCGCGCTGTCGGCGCACCCCGATCTGTATCGCTCGCTACCCGCGGCAAGCGGTGGTGGCGTCGCGTTGCGCATTGGCGGCGGCAAGATCGATATCACGTCGGCGCTCGCCGCCGTTGGCTACGGCCAGGCTTTAAGCAACTACGCGCAATCCTTGCAAGTCGCCGCAACCAACTAGTGGCATGATGCAGAAATCTGCCGGCTTCGCCACGGCCCTCGCCGCCGCTCACAGCGTTGGATCGTCCTCGACATATCCACCAATATGCCTGTGGCGACCCGCCTTGTGGGCGACGCCGATGACTCGCGGATAAACCCCCACCTGTCTGAATCACGCCACTAGAAAGTTCGATCGTGCGTTACCAAGCCCCCGGCCACTTCCGTTCCGCTGCCGAATTCGCCGCGCACTTGCGCACTATCGATGCCGATTGGCAGATCGACGAAGACATATCAGCGGGTGGTGCCATGGCGCAGCCGATCGAAGTGCATGGCCGCACCCTCGGCAATCGCTTCGCGTGCCATCCGATGGAGGGTTGGGATGGCACCGAGGATGGTCGCGCCTCCGACCTGACGCTACGGCGCTGGACCAACTTCGGCCGATCCGGTGCGTCGCTCGTGTGGGGCGGCGAGGCGTTCGCCGTGCAGCGTGAGGGCCGAGCCAACGAACGGCAGCTGTATCTCGACCCCAAGGTCGATGCCGGCGCGACGATGGCGAACCTGTTGCAGGCGTTGCGGGCGGGGTCGGCCGAAGCGGGCATGCAGCCGAGCGAGCAATTCGTTGGCCTGCAACTGACGCACTCAGGTCGCTTCTCGCGCCCCGACGGTCCGCCGGTGCCGTTGCTTGCGCACCAACACCCGCAGCTGGCGTTCAAGTATCCGCACACCGCCAGCGCCCATCAGTTGACCGACGCGGAGCTGGAAGGCCTTGGCGATAACTACGTCAAGGCCGCCAAGCTGGCCCAGAACGCTGGCTTTGATTTCGTCGACGTCAAGACGTGCCACGGCTACCTGCTGCACGAGCTGCTCGGTGCGCGCGGCCGCGATGGTAGCTACGGCGGCGACTTCGCGGGCCGCACACGCTTGTTCGAACGCATCGTCGCGGGAATTCGTAGCGAGTGCCCCGGCTTGCACATCGGCGTGCGGCTGTCGTTCGCAGATGTCATCCCGTTCGAGAAGGATCCCGAAACGAGTCAGGGTCGCGGCATGGCCTGCGATGCGCCCTACCTGCACGGCTTTGGTGTCGACCAACAGGATCCCACCAGGTTTGACCTGGCCGAGCCGTTGCAGTTGCTCAAGCGCTTCGAAGAACTAGGCATCGAGCTCGTCAACGTCACCCTCGGTTCGCCTTACTACAACCCACACCTGCAGCGTCCCGCCGCGTATCCGCCGAGCGATGGCTACCAACCTCCGGCCGATCCATTGCAGTTCGTCAAGGTACACCTCGATGCCGTGCGCGCCGCCAAGCAGGCTGCGCCGAATCTGAAGTTTGTTGGCACGGCATACACCTACCTGCAGGAGTGGCTCGCCAACGTCGCGCAATATGAAGTGCGCAACGGCCATGTCGATTTCGTTGGCCTCGGCCGCATGTTGCTCAGTTATCCCGAGCTGCCTCGCGATGTCATCGCCGGCAATGCGATGCAGAGGAAGCGCATTTGTCGCACGTTCAGCGACTGCACGACCGGGCCGCGCAACGGCATGATCAGCGGCTGCTTCCCACTCGACCCGTTCTACAAGGCAATGCCCGAAGCGAAGCAGATCAAAGCGTTGCGGGATGGCGCCAAGTAAAACGCGCCGCGGTCGGCTCCGGGTTTGGCGATGCGGCATCGCAGCGGCATGATCAGCGGCCGCCTGCGCGCTTGCAGCGGTGCCAATCGGCGCGCGAGGCGCACCTCGCCAAGCGCAGATCCCAGACACGCAGCTCCGCACGCAGCACGCACGCATCCACGCACGCCCAACGATACCCAGTGAGCGATTCAACGAGCGATAACCCCAACGGGGATCTCGACCAAGTGCGGCAAGGTTTGCGCATGGCCACACCGCCTGATCCCGCGCAGCTCGCAGCCGAAAAGGACCTGCTGCGCGAACTCGAACACGCGCCAATGACCAAGCGGTGGCGTGGCTACCTGAAGTTCATTGGCCCCGGCTACCTGCAGAGCGCGATGACGCTGGGCAGCGGCACCGCCGCCAGCAGCCTCTTTGCCGGCGCGGTGTTTGGTTACGACCTGCTATGGGTCGCGCCGCTCGGCATGTTGCTTGGCATTCTGGTCATGAGCGTCGTGTCGCACCAGACCCTGTCGACTGGGCAACGCGTGTTGCCGGCGATGGCGAAGTATGCCAACAAGTGGCTGGCCTGGGGTTTTGCGGTTGCCGCGGTGATCGCTTCGATCGTCTGGCACTTCCCGCAGTACAACCTCGCGGCCGCGGTGCTTACCGATGCCACCGATACGATTGGTGTCGAGGGCGTGCCGCGCATGGCGGCAAGTGGGTTCGTGCTGGTCTGGGCTGTCGGGCTATCACTGACCTACGGCAAGAGCTCGAAGATGGTGCGGGTCTACGAGAGCTTCCTCAAATACACGGTTTGGGGAATCGTGTTGCTGCTGGCGTGGGTGGTGACGCAGACCGAGACGGATTGGGGCGGCGTGCTCGGTGGATTCATTCCGAGCTTGCCGGAAACCAAAGGTGGCATCAACAGCATCGAAGTGGTCGTCGCTGGCGTCGCAGCGGCGGTCGGCATCAACATGCTGCTGCTGTATCCCTACAGTCTGCTTGCGCGCGGCTGGGGTCGCGAACACCGTGGCGTGGCGCGTTTCGATCTGTTCACGGGCATGCTGATTCCGTACGCACTGGCCAGCAGTTTGATGGTGATCGCCGCGGCGAACACGCTGCATGCCTCGGGTGCTGAAGTCACCAAGGGGGCAGCCGTCTCGACGTTGGCTCGAGTGCTCGGTGATGTCATCGGGCCGGTCAGTGGCCGCATGCTGTTCGACTTGGGCATCCTCGCGATGACCCTGAGCACGATCACGCTGCACATGGTTGTCTGTGGCTTCGTTGCGATGGAATGGTTTGGCTTGCCGTTCGGCTCGACCAAGCAGCGGTTGTTCACCCTGTTGCCGGTGCCCGGCGTGTTCGCTCCGATGTTGTGGAGCGACTACGCGGTGTGGTTGGCGATGCCGACGACGATCATCTGCGGCGCGATGCTGCCTATCGCATACATCGGGTTCCTGATCCTGCAGCGCAGCAAAGCCTACCTGGGTGATGATCGACCGACGGGTGGTCGTGCGGTGGTTGCCACCGGTGGCTTGATTCTGGCGATGGCCGTGATCGTGACGTCGTTGACGTTCTACCTGATCAACAAGTTCGGGTAGCCGCGACGTCGTTGGTCACCCAGGGGCTACTTGCTGTTGCTCTCGACCTTGGCTGGCTTGAGCCCGTAGCGACTCCGAACGTCCTTGGCCAAGTCCGATGCGTTTTGCACATCGTAGACCTGCGCCAACGATCCCGCCGCCTCGGTCGTCTGGCGGTTCTTCGGACCAAGCTTGCCGTTGAGTCCCTCGACGGCGGCTTCCAGTTCGGTGCGCGCCTGTGCGAGCATCTGCGTGCGCTCAGCGAGGTCCTCGCTGGTGTCCTGCGCGGCTTGCAATCGGCACATGCCGGCGCGCGCCAAGAACGCCATCGCCATCCAGTGATCACTCGGTAGCGCCGCCTTGGCGTCTTCGATCAAGCTGCGGAACCCAGCCTCTGCGGCGGCCAGGTGCGCCGGTTCGCGTTGCATCTGCGCGACGCCGAGGTTGTAGCGGAGCTTCATCATCGGCACGGTTGCAGTGTTGCCCGCTTCCTCCGCCGCCTTGACGTAGCCGAGGCATAGCTGCTCAGACTCTGCGAACTTGCCTTGCCGATGCATCGAAAACGCCAGGTTGAGCACCGTTGCAATGGTCTGGTTGTGGGTTGTGCCGAGCTTCTTCGCCCGTACATCGAGCACCGATTGCAGCAGCTTTTCCGCCTGCGGCGCCTCGGCCTTGTCTTGTAGTAGCGCGACCGCCAGGTCCACGCGCGCGCCGAGCGTGCGGCTGTCCTGGGTGCCCATGTGGTGTTCGGCATGGGCCACCGCGGCGCGCACGTCGACGAGTGCTCGTTTTCGATCTCCGAGCGCGCGGCGGGCATTGGCACGGCCAACAAGGGATTGGAAGCGCACCGCTGGATACGGCACCGGCCCCTTTTCGAGCACGTCCAAGGCGGCCGAATACGTGTCGCTCGCATCCTGGTAGCGACCCAGCTGATGGAACGCGTAAGCCATGCGCGCGCGCGGCAACGCCGGTGTCTCACCGAGAATGTTGGAATCCGAGTCCGCCAGGTCGATCGCCTGCTGCAACAGGTCGATGGCCTTCGGGATCTTGCCGTCGTTGACCAGCATCGTGCCGTATTCGGTTAGCGCCTTGATCCGCACCTCGGGCATTGCGTTCGGTTCGGATTCGATCAACGCGAGGGCGCGTTCGTATTGTGTCGTCGCTTGTTTGCGGTTGCCCAGCTCAGACATCGTGCGGCCGAGTTTGCAGCGCAGGGCCGCTTCAATGGATGGTCGTTCGATCGATTGGCCATCAAGTTGTTGCGCCATGTCCTCGAGCTGCTTCAGCACCTGGGGATCGATGCCGCCGCTCTTCATCTGGCGAATCTTGTCTGTCATCTGGGTCGTCTGCCAGAAGCCCAGAGTGACCTGTTCGAGTTCCGCTCGTTTCTGGGCCGTCACGCTCTCGGCCTGCACGGCGCGATGCCATCCCATGGCCGTAGTGATCGTGCCACCAATCAGTGCGACTACGGCGATCACGCCACCGGCAACGCCAGCACGGTGGCGACGCACAAACTTGCGCAAGCGATAGGCCTTGGAGGGTGGCCCGACTTCGAGCGGCTTGTTGGCCAGGAACCGGCGCACATCGGCGCCCAATTCGGCAACCGTCTGGTAGCGATGGGCACGATCGCGCTCCGTGGCCTTCTGCAGGATCCAGTCAAGTTCGCGCGCGATGCTGGTCGTCTGGCGAACGCCATACGCCGACAGCCGCGGCACGTCGCGTTCGCCGATGATGGTGACGGCCGTCGGGATTGGCAGCGTGTCGAGATCGTGTGGCAGACGGCCCGTCAGCAACTGGAACATCAGGATGCCGAGCGAATAGATGTCGGTACGCGCGTCTGGCGAACCACTTGCTGGGTCGAGTTGCTCGGGGCTCATGTAGGCGATCGTGCCCAGCAGGACGCCGGTCTCGGTGCGCAGCGTGCGGCGAACCTCATCGGTATCCATGGCCAGCGCAATGCCGAAATCGATCACTTTGACGCGGCCATTCTCGTCGACGAGCAAGTTGGAAGGCTTGAGGTCGCGATGCACGATGCCATGAAGGTGTGCGTGCTGGACCGCGTCACAGACGTCCGCGAACACCGATAGAACCTGATTCGGAGTCAGCTTTTCTTGCTCGACAAACTGGTCGATGTCGCGCGCGCCGACCAGCAGTTCCATCGCGAGGAACGGTGTTTCCCGGCCCATCGCGTTGTAGGTGCCAGCTTCATAGACCTGCGCGATACCGGGGTGCTGCAGTTGGCCGAGCATCTCGGATTCGTATTCGAACCGTCGGCGTGCCTTCGGAGAATCGGACCCGGCCCGCAAGGTTTTGAGCGCGACGGTGCGCTGCGGCCGCTCTTGGGTGGCGCGATAGACGACGCCCATGCCGCCTTCACCGATCACTGCGACGATCTTGAACGAGCTGATCTGCGTGTCCGCCGGCAGGGCGTGGCCGTGCATCCACTGGGGGGTTGCACTCGAAGCCGTCCACGTCGGTTGCGCATCCGCACCGAGTAGTTCGCAGACTTCCTTGAGCAGCTCCTTGTCGTCGCCACACTGCTCGACCAAATACGCATGCTGCGTGGCTTCGGGAAGGTCGAGTGCCGCATCAAACAGTCGCTGCACTTGTTGGAAGCGCTCTGTTGTTGGCTTGTCACCCATGGGTTTGCTCACAGTCGGGACCACCTGTAGGTCCTACCGTTGGAGATGGTACCGTTAGCTTTCGGGCGGCCCAAGCGCCCGCTGCAGCCAAGCCCGTGCCAGTCGCCAGCGGCGCTCGACGGTGCGCAGCGACGTCTGCAGGGCCGCGGCGATCTCTTGTTCTTGCAGGCCGGCAAAGATGCGCATCTCGGCCAGCTTGGCCAGCTCGGGGTCGACCTTGGCGAGTTCGTCGAGTGCCTCATGCACTGCGAGCACTTCGAGTTCGGAGCCGCTGTTGTCGCCAACCAGCTCGGAGTTGAGCGTGACCGGGCGTTGGCCGCCGCCGCGCCGATCGGCATTGCGGGCGCGCGCCCGATCGACGAGTACGTGGCGCATCGTGTGCGCGAGCATTGCCACGCGGTTGCGAACCGCGTCGCGCGGTGGCGACTTCAGCAAGCGAAGGTACGCTTCGTGAACCAGCGCCGTCGCCTGCATCGTGTCGGGACGACCCTGATTGCGCATCAGTTGCTGGGCAATGCCACGGAGCTCTTCATAGACCGCCTCTGGCATGTCAGGCGCCTTGTCCTGATCAGGTATCTCCGGCGGGGTCTTGTCAGAGTCGTTGCTCATGTCGCGCCCAGGCTCATGCTGGGCTCCAGACTAGCAGTTTATCACGGATGCCGTGCCGGCAGTCAGATTCGCCAATTGCCCATCGCACGGACTGCAGGCAATCGTTGCGTTGCATGCATTGACGCGGTCGAGTTTGGACATGTCCGCCGAGTCAGCTACTGCCTTTCGTTTGTGTTTTGGCGCCTTGCATGTCGTCATGCAACCGCGCTACCGCGCACTGGGCCACACGCTAGCGCTTCCAGGCGCGGCGCAGGTCATCGAAGAACATATCGACTGGGCCACCACGATGCAGTTGCGCCGCACGATGGACTCGTTCGGCATCGGAATCGCGGAGGCGATGGACACGGCGCAGCGGTTCTTTCTCGGCTGGCCTGCGGCGCGCCGATTGATTGCCGAAACCGGCGAGCTGAAGCTGGCGAACGGATTCTGCGCCGGCGCCGGCACGGACCAACTGCCGCGCATCGAACGTGCCTCGGACTTGATCGATGCCGTGGTCGAGCAATGCAGCTACATCGCATCGCATGGCGGCATTCCGGTGCTCTTGCCGATGCCTTGGTTGTGTGCGACGGGCAAGGGGGAGCAAGACTACGTCGATGTCTACGAGGCAATTCTTCGCCAGGTGCGCGGTCCGGTGTTCTTGCATTGGCTCGGCCCGATGTTTCTCGCGTCGCTCGAAGGCTATTTCCCGGGTCGCAGTTTTGACCGGATCATGGCGCTCGACCCCGCCAAGGTGCGCGGCTGCAAGTTGTCACTATTGGATAAGGCATTCGAAGAACGGGTGCGTCGACAGTTGCTGGCCAGCGAGCAGATCGTATTGACCGGCGACGACTTTCATTTTGGCCAGCTGATGCTCGGGGACGGCCAGCCGGTGACGCGCACGACGATGATTGGTGCCCGGCGCGTGGCGCTCGGCGACTTCAGCCACGCGCTGCTCGGCATTCTCGATGCGATTGCCAAACCGACCCAGGCAGCGATCGCGCAGTTAGCGGCCGGCGACCGTCAGGGATTCGTCGATCGCATGGAGCGTTGTGAGGCTCTGGGCCAATGGGTGTTCGAGGCGCCGACGCAGCACTACAAGGCCGGCCTCGCATTCTTGGCGTGGCTCAATGGGCAGCAGGACAACTTCCTGCTGGTCAATCGTGAAGAACTCGAGCGCGATCGCGAACATTACCTGCGCTGCGCCGAACTCGCCCGTGCCGCGGGTTGCGTGCATGATGACGAAGTCTTCGAGGCGCGTCTGGCCGAGTTCGCCGCGGGCCCCTGGCCACCGCATCGGTAATCGGGCACGCTGTGCCGCTTGAAGCGAACGCTGCACATCGGTGACGTAGAGATTGGCTTGCCTGCGGTGCAGGCGGCGCTCAGCGGTTATTCGGACCTGGCCATGCGCACGGTCGCGCGTGAGCACGGGGCGACCTATGCGATCAATGAGGTCGTGCTGGACGCGTTGGTCTTGCAGAAGGGCAAGTTGCAGCGGCGTATTTTGTCGGTGCCCGAACACGATCATCCGGTCGGTGGGCAATTGATGGGCAGCCAGCCCGAGATGTTTGGCAAGGCCGCGCGCGAGCTTGTCCGTGCTGGCTATGACATCGTCGACATCAACTTCGGCTGCCCGGTCAACAAGGTGCTCGGCCGCCATCGCGGTGGCTGGTTGTTGCAGGACACCGAGACTGCGCTGGCGATGGTCAAGTCGGTCCTGCAAGCCGTGCAAGGGGATGCGCCGGTGTCGGTCAAGATGCGGCGCGGCACCGATGATTCCCCGGAGGCCGAGCAGCGCTTTTGGACCATTCTAGAGGGCGCGATTGAACTTGGGGTTGCGGCGGCGACCGTGCACCCGCGCACCGTCAAACAGAAGTACATCGGT
Organism: uncultured bacterium; assembly: GCA_963974725.1. GTDB lineage: Bacteria > Planctomycetota > UBA1135 > UBA1135 > UBA2386. The sequence continues at coordinate 17,683 of CAXBFC010000069.1, forward strand.
CCGAGCCGCTGGGAGTTTTTGGCCAAGGTCAAGAAGCGCGTCGGCGACTTCACGTTGTTAGGCAGTGGCGACCTGTTTTCTGCATACGACGTCATCGACATGATGAACGAAACCGGAGTCGACGGTGCGACCATCGCGCGCGGGTGCATCGGCAATCCGTTTGTCTTCCAGCAGGTGCGCGACCTGCTCGATGGCAAGGTCCCGCAGCGTGCGACGTGTGCCCAACAACGGGCTGCAATCCAGCGACATTGGGAAATGGCGCTGCCGTTCTACGGTGACGAGAAACGGGCCCTGCCACCGACGCGTATGCACGTCATCAAGTTCGCGCAGTATCACAAAGAACCGGTATGGGCGCGCGAACAATTGGTGCGGGTGAAGAAGCCCGAGGATCTGTTCGTGCGGGTTGCCGAGGTGTTTGACGATCGATTCGACGAGGGGCGCACGCGGCAGTTGTCGCGCGAGGATGCCGTTGTTCCGGCTCTGCAGAGTTGTGGTGAGTAACGAAATACAACCAGGGAGCTGAATAGTGGAACTGGCTGAACTCGATCGACAACTGCAGGAAAACACCTCACGCGCTCGGCGCCGCGAGAAACTGAAGCGCGACGAACAGTTGTTGCTTGAGCAGTTGGCGGATGTCGAAGCGAAGTTGCTGGCGTGGCGGCAAACTATTCGCACGACCGATCGCAAGCTTGATGAACTCGACAGTGCTGGCATCGGCTACTTGTTCGGCACGTTGTTTGGCGACCGCCAAGACCGCATCGCCGACGAACAGGAACGCTTGTTGAAGCAGAAGCTGCAGCGGGATGAATGCGCCGCAGCCCTCGAACCAATGCAAGAGCAACTGGCCGGCATGCGCACCGAGCTAGCGGACCTTGCGGATGTCGAGGTGCAGCGAGCTACCTTTTTAGCGGCGAAGGATCAGCTGTTGCGTGGGCGAGATGACGAACTCGCCGCGAAGCTGTTGCAGTCTGGTGACCGCCTGGCGGGATTGGTGTCGCTGCATCGGGAACTCGAGGAAGCGATCGACGCCGGCAAGTTTGTGTTGGCCCACCTCGAAGCCAGCGTGGTCGACTTGAAGGGCGCAGCGTCGTGGGGATATATGGACAGCTTCGGCGGCGGCATCCTCAACGGCATGGCCAAGCACGGTAGCTTCAACGATGCCCGCGAGCATGTGCACCAGGCGCAGCTTTGCCTGAGGCGGTTCGTTCGCGAATTGCGCGACGTCGAGGTCGAACTTCTGGACGTTTCGATGTCCATCGATGAATTCTCGACGTTCGCCGACCTGTTCTTCGATGGCTTGATCGTCGATTGGTTTGTGCAGTCGCGGATCAACGCGGCGATGCGCACGGTCGAGAAGGCGGACTACCAGGTCCGCAGCATCGCCCACGAGTTGTGGAAGCGCAGTGTCTCGGTCGCGAAAGAACGTGATGAACTGCAGGCCGAGCGCCGAGCGCTCATCGAACAGGCTGGCTGATAGACTGACGTGCCGAACTGGTGCCTAGCAACTTGCGATTTGCGGTGACGCTCACGTTGGTCGCGACGACTACTTCCAATGGATGCCCTGACTGCCGCCTTTGCTCGCTACCGCCAGAACGGCGATCTCGATGCCTTGGGCCGGGTATTTGATTCGGCGTCGCCCCGGTTGTTGGCATTGGCACTGCACCTGACCGGCAATGCCGCCGACGCCGCGGATGCACTGCAAGCGACGTTTGTGGTCGCAATTCAGAAGTCGACGACGTTCGACGCGGCCAAGCCGGTGGCGCCACGGCTCGCAGGCATTCTGGCGGGGCATCCACCGTGGCCTGTTGGCCTTGCGCAAGTTGTTGCCGGCGAGTCTCGCGGTAAGCTTGATCGCGTTGTTTTCAGAGCGAGGTCTCGCTGCGGTTCGTGCCAGTGTCATGAAGGCCAGTGTCATGAAGGCCATTGCGGTGGAAGCAGCCACACTAACGGCGACGGCTGTCGCCGTCACGATTGGAGGAGTTGCGATGAAGAAGGTCTTGTTGGCCGTGGTTGCCATTGCCGCTCTGTGTTTCGTTTGGTGGGCAGCGTTGCCGCCCGAACTCGATGCGCCCTCCGAGAGCCCCGCGAACGATGCGCAGGCGGCTGTCGCCACCGGTGATTCGCAAGAGCCTGCTGCGAACGGTGCAGGGGCCGCACCTGCGGACTCTGTCGAGGCCGCACGCGACCAGGTGGCCGATGTGCCTGGTGGTGTTCGCGTCATCGTTCGTGCCGATCAAGTCGAGCACGTGGACCGCATGGTGCAGGAGGTCTCGGCTTCGAACGGTAGTGGCGTGGTGTTGTCCGGAGTCTTGATCGAACTGTGGGCCGGCAAGCTCGAGCGCGGTCCGATCGACGGTCAGCTATTCGGTACGAACACCAATGCAGCCGGCATTGCGGAGTTCACTGGCCTGGCACCTGGTGAGTATCGACTCGTGGCCATGGCGGGTGATCGTCGGTTGGGCGGCACACGTCGCGTGGTCGTGGCCAGCGAGACAGTGCAGGATGTAGAAGTCCATCTCGCGCTCGGTGGCACCATTCGTGGTCGCGTCGTCGACCAACGTGGTACTGCGGTGGCTAGTGCGACCATTTGGGTCGGCAACCGTCTGTCGTTTGTCGGCTCGGCCGAACGGTGTTTGCGGATCGGTGCCGTATCTGGCGAAGACGGCACGTTTGTCCTGCATCACGTGCGCAGGGAAGACTACGTGGCGGCTAGAAAGGTCGGCTACGGCGCCTCTTGGTCGCATCCGTTGCAACAGCTCGGTGATGGTGCGGTTGCATTGGTTCTCGGTAGCGAAGCGGGAATGATCAGCGGCGAGGTCGTGGATCAGAACGGCAAGCCGCTCGCGAGTGTGCCGGTCGCTATTGAGCCGATCCAAGATCGGTTGCGCCGCGCGTTGGATGGCACGCTGCTTGGCCCGGGCTTGGGCGTGGTGGTGCGGACGAGTTCTGCGGGCACGTTCTCGGTCGATGGGCTCTCGCCCGACGCCTACTGTGTGCAAGCGTGGCGCATGCCGTATGCGCCAGCGAAGTCGCAGCCAACGGTTGCCGCTGGCGGTCACCAACGTGTGCAGTTGACGATGTTGCGGCGCGCGGCCGTGTATGGATACTTGCGCGACAGTCAGGGCAAAGCCGTGCCCGGTGTCTACGTGATGCGTGGCGGTCAGGGAGTCGGTTCGCAAACGGCAGTCACCAACCCAGATGGGTCCTATCGCTTCGAAGGTGTCAATTTTCAACCCTTCACGCTGTCGGCAGTGCGCATAGCCTCTGGCGCAAGAGTCGAGAAGCCGTGTCCGGCGCCGACGGGCATGGAAACGCGCGTCGATCTGGTGCTAGACGAAGATCCGCCGATCGTCGGGCACGCGCGCACCGCGTCCGGCCGCGCGGTTGCCGGGTGGCATGTCACGGTGCTGCTCAACGAAGACAAGCAGCAAACACGTCACACGCGCACGCGCGCGGACGGTGGCTTCAAGATCTGGGGGCTGCCGAGCGGGGCGCATCGCGTTCGCCTGCATCGTGTCGAGGCCGACGCCGCGGAGCCCGACTTGATGGTGGTCGGTTCGGCCGACAAGCCCGTTGAGTTCGTTGTTTCGGATGATTTGTTGCCGCGCAGCAGCATCAGCGGGCGCGTGATCGATCAAGACGGCAAGCCCATTGCGAACGCGTGGGCGACGCTGCCAAACTCGCCAGTCTTCGAAGACCCCGAACGCAACGTCGACGGGCGGTTTTCGTTTGCGGAACTTGACTCGGGCGCTCACCAACTGCGGATCAGTGCTGACGGCTACGTCGACCTGCATCGTCGGATCGACTTGAAGTCAGGACAGAAGAGGGAGCTCGGTGATCTTGTTCTCCCTCGTGGTGCCACTCTGCGCGTGCGCTACCAGCGGCCCGACGGTCGCCCTTGGCAGGCGAGGCCGCCGGTGCCGTGGTTGCGGGGCAAGGATGGGCAGGTCCTGCTGTCTGGGCAGATCGACTACGCGATCGACGGCGACGCCGTTGTCGTGACGCGCATTCCGCCCGGCACCTATGACGTATTTGCTCCGTTTGGCGATGAGTTGCTGATCGAAACGCAGACGGTCACCCTGCCTGGGGGCGAGATCCGGCACCTTGACCTGGCGGTGCAAGTTGGCCGTCGGCGCACGTTGACGTTCGCTGTCGACAAAGAACGAAAACTGAACGTCATCGTGCGCCGCGGCGACGGCTTGGTCGTGCTCGATCGCAAGATCAACCGGGAAGACAACCGCATGCAGTTGTCGGCTGTGCTGCCCATCGGCACCTTCCGCGTCGATGCCAGCAGTGACGGAGGTTCGCACTTTGCCGGGGACATCCGCATTACAAAGCACGTCGCTGATGCCGAGCCGATCGTGATTGCACGTACCAAGTGAGCCTCGGCCCAGATGGTTCGGGTCGTTGGCGCTACGCTTGGGGCCATGATTCGTCACCATTGCCTCATCGCCACGGTGCTGCTCGCATCGACTGCCATTTCTCAAAACGCCGCGGACAAGACTGCGACGGAGAGTTCTGTCCACAAGTCTGATGGCCTGCCCAAACTCGCTGCGCCGTTTCTCGTGCTTGCGGACGGCGAAGCGATTGCCACCAAGACTGGCCATGCCGCGCCGTTCGTCACCGACCTCGATGGCGATGGCATTTGGGATCTAGCCGTTGGCGAGTTCGGCGGTGGTGGTTGCCGTCTCTACAAGAACATCGGCACGGCGAAGGAGCCCAAGTTCGGTTCGTTCTCCATGCTGCTTGCAGATGGCAAGCCGGCCGCGATGGAGTCCAGTTGATGCATTGGCTTTGATCCGCAGTTTGCGGATCTCAACAACGATGGCATCCTTGATGTGATCTCCGGTCGCTACATGCCGGGCACGGTCTACTGGTTTCGCGGGGTCGGCGACGGCAAGTTCGCGGCGCGCCAAGAGCTGTTGCCGGCCAAGGACAAGGACATGTCCGTGGCGATGGCGACGGCCAACCTGATCGACTTCGATCGCGATGGCGACCTCGATCTGGTCATCGGCGACGTCAAGGGCTACGTGTCCCTCAGCCTCAACGAAGGATCCAAGGAAGAGCCCAAGTTCGTCAAGCGCACTCGCCTCAAGGTCGGTGACGCGGACATGAAGGTCGTGCAGAAGTCCGACCCCTGGCCGGTCGATTGGGATGGCGATGGCCACATCGACTTGTTGGTCGGTGACGAAGCCGGCGACGCCAGCTTCTTCAAGGGCCAAGCCGACGGCACATTCGGGCAGGGCGTCTCGCTCTTCACCGGCGAACCCGTCGACCCGTCACGTCGCTACATGGCCGCCAAGAAGCTGCTCGACAAGCACGGCCGCATCATACCCGGCTACCGCCTACGCCTTACGACGCACGACTGGAACGGCGACGGCAAACTCGACCTCTTGATCGGCAACTGCGCCCCAGCCCCAAAGGGCCAGAAGGGCACCACCGGCAACGTGCGAGTCATGCTGCGCCAGTAGTGATCCGCCAGTACCGGATTGGTATGCAGGATGCTCGGCACGGGATGGCGAAGCGGTCGAGGAGCACGCCGGTGAGGCCGTAAGTTCGGCTCGGTAAGTTGCATGGAACGTCCACTGCCATCGCAATCTCGGCGTCGCCTGCGTAGCCTCTGCAGGGGTGGTCGATAAGAAGACCCCTAAGACGTTCCTCTAGACCCCTTCATGGCAGAAACCGATATCGCCGTGGTTGGCATGGGGTGCCGCTTGCCCGGCGCCTCCGACCTCGACGCCTTTTGGCGCATGTTGCGCGATGGGCGTGATGCGCGCCGAGAACTCTCTGACGAGCATTTGCGTTCGGTCGGTGTGCCGGATGATGTGTTGGCGGATCCCGATTTCGTCAAGGCAGCGATGCTGCTCGACGACATCGACCAGTTTGACGCCGGGTTCTTTGGTTTGTCGCCGCGCGATGCGTCGTTGTTCGACCCACAGCATCGCATCTGGTTGGAAGTGTGCTGGGAGGCGTTCGAACATGCCGGGCACGTGCCGGAATCGTTCGATGGTCGGGTTGGGG
>CAXBFC010000070.1:0-23629 GCA_963974725.1 uncultured bacterium
CGGTGCCACCTGCGGCATGCGCAGCGAGCCAGCCAACGTCGACGTTGCCGCAGCCGGCGGCGTACTGCCGCCACCACCACCGCCGCTACATGCGACTGCGAGGACACCGGCAAAGGGAAGGAGCAGCGAAGAACGGTTGTGTAGCTTTTTCATCTGGCCCAGGACAACCAGCTGCTCGTGAGCGCGTTGCGAAATGCTGCAAGTTGCAGCGACCTGAGAAATCTCAGCTACAAATCGTAAGTTTCGAACCCCATCGAGGCGATTCAGGCGCCAATTTCCCCTGACAACGCGGCTCTGCGCACCGTTCATTCGGCCAGCCGATTCTGAACGAAGTATGCAAGGGCAAGGCCGCCGCCGCAGGTCGTTGCTGTCGGTCGCCGACCAAGAACTTGGCGCCACCTCCGCCCTTCGGCACGCCCACCGTCAACCCGTCCTACTGCACGACGGTCTTCGTGTACGGCATGCTGCTCGAGTGATCTAGTTCGAGCTTGCTGCCAATTGCAACGTCCACCGTTACCCAACGCAGTCCGAAATCCATGCCGCCGCGGTCGTCGACCTTGCGCCGCAACAGCAACTTGTGCGGTTGCTTGCGGTCGCGACCACCCCAGTGCTTATCGAACGCTTCCGGATTGTCGATGTCGTAGCCGTTGATCATCACCAGTTGATCACCGGGCTGCACGTCTTCGCTGCCGTTGCTCGCCGTCAAGATCAAGTGCCGGGTCACGTCCGTGTCCTTGATGCCGAGAATGAAGGGCACCCAACCCTGTTCAACTTCGTGAAGATCCTTGCCGGTCGCCTTCTTGAACACCTCGTAGACGCTCTTGGCGCCGGACCCGTTCATCTCCTTAATGAAGCGAAAGACGTCCTTCTTGTGCTTACCATCGTCGCGATGCACGAGGAAGTAGAGGTAGCTCCATGCGAGTCCGTAGTGAGTGGCGTTGAACACCCCCTGCTTGAACTGCATGAACATGTCTTGCGGCGCTAGCGACGAGCCCTGTTGCTGTGCCTCACGCAATGCCGACTGGGCGCTGCGCAAACGTTGACGCGGCACGATTTGCTTCGTGATACGGCCGGTCGATGGCGAATAGGTGAATCCTTCGAAGTAGCACGCGAGCGCTTCGTCAAGCCACAGCGGTAGCGACGCACCCGGTAGCATTGCCGTGAAGAACTGGTGGGCTCCTTCGTGGAAGCACGTCTTGTAGAAGCTGTCCACATCCGCTGGATCGTACAGAACCACCAACGGACCGCGCACCTGGTAGAAGCCAGGGTTGCCGCGAGTCTTCTTCTGTTCCTTACGCCACGACTCATAGCCGTAGTACACGAAGATGTGGTTCTTGTTGGCGGCCTTGCCCTTCAGCCCGAAGTCTTCCCGAAACACCTCGACATACGTCCGGTAGAGTTCGTCCAAGAACGGCTTGATCTCCAGTTCGGTCACGTGATTCGGAGCGTTCGTCTTGATGCGATAGTGCTTCGCCTTGACATGATAGGCGTCCGCAAACGTCTCGACTCCCTTGTCCGCGCGCTCCCAAGCCTTCAGCTTCTTCTTGAGCGACCCCGGCAGCCATCGCTCCCGGTAGAGCATGTAGCCCTTAGCCACAGCTTCCGCAGGCGTGACCCACTTGCCCTTGCCGACATGCACTCGATTGGCATGACTACCATGCTGCGCCAACGCCATCGAACCCGTCAGCAAAACGCCCACCAGCCCAAACCAAACCCGTCCGTATTCCTTCATCATCAATCCCACTAGATAAGCGTACGGTGCCAGGACAAAAAAGCACATCCTCGCGCCACCCCTTGCTCGCGTGCGCCAAACCGTGTTCCAATCGGCCACCTCGGTGCACGCGATACGGTTGGGGGTGTGCAACCGTCGCAAACTGGTAGACTCTCCGCAGGATCGCAACGAGCCGATCGTGTCAGCCCCGAGGAATGCTGCTGGGAAGCCAATAGAAATGATCTCGCCCCACGGAAGCTGGATTCCCGACCCGACCAAGAACGCGGTCAGGGATCCCAAGGTCATGAGCACCGGCCTGCATGGCGAAGGCTTGACCCAGATTCCGGTAGCTGGCAAGGGTGCCGCTGAGAACGGCCGGACAAGGGTCGCGCGCAATGCCAAAACCGGCATGCAGCGCATGTCGCCTCATACCTTGGCATTGGCGCTCGTGATCGCGACGCCGTTCGCGTTGTTCATGATCATCTCGATCTACAAGTCCGGCATGTGGCTGCCGGCGCTGGTGGTCGCACTGATCTTCGTGATCCGCCATCGCCGGCGAAGCGCTTCGAGGCTTGGCAGAATCGACCGGCGGATCCGGTTGCCCCTCGACCGTCACGCTGGTGATTGATCGATCCCCCACACGCTGCATGCATGCCCCTGCCAATCAAGGCTTCCAGCAGCACGACCTCGGACCGAGCAACCCAGATCTCAGCGACCCAGATCTCAACAACCCAGATCTCAGCAACCCAGGTCTCAGCAACCCAGGGCTGACTCTCAGAGCTGATCCAGTCGCGCCTTCATGAACATCAGCGCTTCAGCGAACTCTTGTTCGTCGGTCTTCACCCAGAAGGGCAGGCCGACCAACCACAGCGGCACAAAGCTCATCAGTTTGTTCTTCAACGTCCACTCCTGCATGATCCAGGACATGTCCGCCGGTGCCACCATCGGGTTGTTCGGATCACGCCCGTAATACGGTTGAATCATGGTCGGACCGATCACGAATGCCGTGAACGGCGTCATGACATTCAGACTGCTGTAGCTGGTCCAGAACTCGCCGAGGTCCGCGTAATCCGTATCGATGACGTTCATCAAGGGATAGGTGTAGGTCAGCGTCACGCCTTCTCTCTCGACCGAGTAGCTAAGGTTCTCGCCCGTCCGCTTGCCTCGTTGAAAGAACGTGTCGTTCGCCGCCAGGGGAAACCAGTCAACTCGCTTGCCCTTGTAGACGACCTTGGCGGGAATCTGGCCCTGATCCTCAAAGCCCGGCAAGCCAAACTTGTAGATGGCTCCGTCGAACGGGGCTCGATCTCGGTTGAATCTCTCGATGATCTCGCGCGCGCGTTCGACCGTCATGTCTTCGGGAGCCTCAAGCGTCGAGTGACAGCCAGCGAGAGCGAACACGGCGAGGATGAGCGGTTGCAGGTAGAGGCGCATGAAGTTGGACTCGAGAGCTGGGTGCCAAGAGGATTCCAGATTCTAGCGCGCGGTCGCGAATGGATCACACGACACTCTTGCAACTACTCCGACTCGCCAACGCAGGTTGCGCGAACAGATCCATAAGCCGTGCGCGCCGCGCGATTGCGAACGTCCCGGAGTCGATTCCCGGCAAGGCACGCAGTACTGCGTAGAAGCGTTTGTCGTCGGCGTTTCCTATCATGCCGATCATGAGGTATCTCACGACGCTCTGCCTTCTTCTGTGTACCTCGTGCATGTCATTCTCCACTGGCGCCATGTCCGTGGATCGACCGTCCGACATCGACGCGCGCCCGCCCACGGTCTACGTGAACTACGAAGGACCGACGAGGTCCAAAACTTCGTTCGAACAAGCACTCCATGCGACAGGTGCTTTCGGGGCACTGGTGGCAACGAAAGAGGCCGCAGACGTCGTGCTAACCGTTCGAGAGAGCTTCGCGACCGAGGCCAGCGCTGGCGTCCTGCTCAACGCAGTTCTCCTGTTCACGCTGCCGCTGCCCGCAATCTACGAGGATCTCTCACTAGACGCGAGTTGGCAGGTCGGTGAGTTCCAACCGTTCGGTATGCGCGGAGCTAACCGCACGATTCACTATTGGGGAGGAATCCCACTGCTCTTGTTTTCGCTCTTTGTATCTGCGGACCAAGCACAAGAGTTCGACGAGATGGGGCGCGAGTTAGCGCTACGGGCCCACGCGAGCTACGCAGCCTTATTCGAAAAGGCGCGCAAGGATGCGCTCACTGGCGAGACGCAAAAGCTGGCGATGTTCGTCGACGCCTTTCCCGGCACCAGCGACGAGGCGCAGCTACAAGAACAACTCGAAGGTCAGCTGTGGCAGGCGATCGCACAAGGCGGCTCAGCGGACGCATTCTTCGCCTACATCTTTCGGTATCCCCAAGGCGTGCGCACGGATCAAGCTCGTGAACTGGGCCGCGAGGCGGTCTGGGAAGAGTTGCGAGGCTCAACAGATCTGGAGCAGTTCGCCCAATACGCCCGCGCGTTCCCCAAGGGTGATGTCGACGGACGCTGGACCCGACGAGTCGATGAGGTGGCTTGGTCACAAGCCGTCGCAAGCCGCTGGGTCGGAGACTACCGCGCATACCTGTCACTGCTGCCGACGGGACCGCACGCAAACAAGGCGAAGGATGTGCTCGCATGGGCGGAAGCCGAGAAGCAGGGCTCGATCAAAGCCTTCCAAGACTACCTCGAGCGCTGGCCGAGCGGCGAGTTCCAGGGTGATGCCCGGAGCTCGCTAGCGCTCTACGACGACCCGACCCTGCCGTCGTCGCGGGCAGAACTCGCGAGATGGGTCAACTCGCTTCGGTTCAAGAAGGGCACGGTACTCAGTGCCAATCGCGCATCGCAAGCGATTCGATTCACGAACGACGATCAGACGAGCGCGATCGCGCAGATCGACGACAAGTACTTCGTGCTGCGCAAGGGCACCTGGTATCCGGTGTTGCCGAGCAGGTTCTTGCAGACGAAGCCTGATGCGCCCATCGAGCAATGAGCCAACCGAGCAATGAGCCAATCGAGCAGTGCGCACCGCCGCCGACCGGTAAGCACCCACCGCCGCCGCTTGCACTAGCTGTGCAACAGTGAGCTCGCTGCGACGGCCTGGTTCCACGTGACCGGCTGGTTCTCGACTTCGAACCGCGCCACCGATCTGCCTGCTCGGCCCAAACAAGCAATCGCTCCGTAGCCATCGACCACGGCTGCGACATCGAGCTCCCGAGCAAGCATCGCGAGGGGAAGGATTCTGAGAATGCGCTACTCATCGCCATCCAGGCCACGTCCTTAGAGATGACCCTGGGGTTCGCATCGGAGAACGGTTGTTGGTGCAGCTATCGCGGCACTCCGTCCTCCCCCCACAAGGTCATTCATCTACTCGCTATCGCGAGGAACCAACCATGAAGTTCTCAAGTCTCCTTTCTGTGGCCGCACTCATCATCGGCCTCTCTCTCAACGCGGCGGCGCAGACCGTCACGATCAATGCTCCTTGGAGTGGCGGCAGCGTCAACATTCTCCCGCCGCAGGTCAACATCGGTGGCAATGCACTGATTCAGGGCGGCACGGTCTACGCGTCGATCCGCCTCTACGCTGGGGCCAATTCCGGAGGCGCGAACGCCGCCGGCCTGCTGACCTACAACGCTGGTCCATCGCAGACCTTTGAAGCGAGTCAATCCGCGATGAGCGGCTCTTCGGGCCAGTGGACCTACGTCGGCAACCAGACCGGCGTCGTCTATGACAACGTCTTCGCCGGCACGGGCGTGCCAACCGCGCAAATCATCAACCCCGTTGATGCGTTCGCAAGCGTGACGGCGACTGCCTACTCCAGCTGCAGCGGCAGCCAGTCCAAGAACTCGGTCGTTAGCCACGTCAATGGTGGCAGCAGCTTCAGCACCGGAGGCACATCGGGCCAACAGCTGGGCATGTGTTGTGGACAGTTCTACAACATGTACACGGCGACGAACTCGGTCATCCTGCTGCGTGGCTACGCACCGAACGGCTACGCGTTCTTGCGTCTCGGCGCCACCGCATACGTCAGCGCCACTCTCTTTGAGGGCCCCGGCTGCTGATCCGCCAACGATGCGTTGCCGTCTATGGCGATGACGCATTCGTTGCCCGGGCTTGTCGCAAGGCCGGCCCGGGCACTTCACTTTGTTCACAAGGAGCTATGCAATGTCCCGTTCTCTTTCCCGTCGATCTCGTTCCCGTCGATGGTCGCTAGTGATATTGGCGGCAATGGCGGCCGCGGTTTTCCTGGTTGCCTGGTTCGGCATGGCCGGTGTCGCGGTGCCCGAAACGTCGCATGCCGAATCCATGGCGGACGCAGCAGACACGGATGCCGCCGCAACCAGCGAGCTGGTTGACAACGCCACGGCTAGCCGGCAACGCGTCTCGCAGAGGCGCGGCGACGTCGATCACGGTCGCCTCATCATCGTCGATGCGACGACGGCCCAACCGATCCCGAACGTGACGGTTGCGATCACCTACTCAGACCAGCAACGCGAGACTTGGACGAGTGATGAACATGGCCAAACACCATTGCAGCCACGCGCCGACGCCCGCCTGACCATACGAGCAGACGGCTACGTTCGGCTCGAAGCACAGCTCAACGAAGCCGCTGCCGCAGAGGCCAAAGCCGAATTGCGCATCGGCCTCAGACCCGCTGGCGTCCTCGAACTTCGCCTCGCAGGGGAACGCGCGGCACGGGGCGAAACCGCCGAGGTCGTGCTGCTCCCTCAGTGCCCGCGCGTTGGCGAGTGGTCCAACGACTGGCGCGACGTCGTACCGCTCTTCGATGCCATCATGACTGTCGAGCAACTCGGGCTACAACATCGTCAGGACGGCGTCTGGATCGCCACAGAGCGTGAGCCACATCCAACCTCGCACAAGGTTGTCGACGGGATTGCACGCATCGACGGAGTCCTACCGGGTGACCACTATCGCTGGGCGCTGAAGCGAGGCGGCCCGGCAGTCGTGAACCCACCCTACGAGCGGCCAGCACTCACCGAGAACGCCGCCGGACAGGCGCAGGTAGGGCTAAGTGAGCCGGAACACTTGTCAGGACCGTTCGCCATCCAAGCTGGTGAGACGACAGTGTTCGATGTCGAACTACTGTCGACGGCATCGATCCGAGGGGTGTTTCCAGTTTCCGGGTGCGAGATTCCTCCTCAAGTAAAACTCTATCGCCTGGAAACGCTGCAGCCCGCCAACGGCCCAGCAGTTTGCCGTTCTCAAGATCTGGCGTTCGTGGTAGCGAGCGAGCAGGGCGGATTCCTGTTTGATGGCTTGGCGCCGGGAACCTACGCAGTGCGAGCCTGGTGGCGTCAAGCAGAGGTTGTGCAGTTCTGCTCGGCGACCTGCGTGCTTGCGTCCGACGACGTGGATCTCGGCGAGATTGACGTCGTCACCGGCGAGCGCGTTTTTGTGCGGCTCGACCTTCGCGAACGCCATACAAGTCGCAAGCTATCTCCCGCGGAAGCGCTTCCCGGCGTGGCGCTCAAGATGGGCGCCGTAATGATCCAAGCCGTACCCGACAGCAAGCTGGCGCACGAACAGGTCTTCGAAGCCCTGCCAATCGCCTTCGAACAAACCTACGAGCTACGTGGCTTGCGCCCCGGCACGCTGGCACTCGAGCCGCGGTTGCCGCCATGGTTGTTAGCCAGTGGCATGACCAGCAAGTTGGAAGTAACCGCAGGCGTGCGTGGCCAATTGGAACCAGGAGTTCTTCACCAACTCCATCTGATCCTGGAGCCGCGTCACGAGTGGCTACTCGAGCTGCCGGCAGAGTTTCGCGGCAAGCCGTTCGAGGTTCTGAGTCGACGCGCGCTGGATGGCGAAGTCAGACGCTTGGAGATTCGTGGCCCGAGTGGCCTCAACGATTTGCCGTATCTGCGGGTGCTGGCACCGCGCTGCGATCAGGAACTGTTCTTCCGCGAACTTGCAGCACCGCATCGTTTTGCATTCGTCGAAGTGCAGGAGCCGCCGACGGCGCCGTCGCTGCAGCCAGTCTTCGAAAGCCAAGCCCCCCTACGAGTCGCCTGTGCCGACGTAGCCCTCGGCGAACTTGTTGGTTGGACGTTGCGTGGCTGGAAAACTACGACACCGATCTGGTCGACATCCATCGAATCAGATGGCTCCGCAATCTTGCACGGCGTACCAACGAAACGTGGCTTGACCGGTCTCGCCAGCGCTCCGGATGTTCCGGCGCGCTAGCGATCCGAGTTGGCGAAACCGGCATCGAGGACTTTGCGGCGGCACAGGCCTCGATCGCTGCGGGGCATCGAACGCTTGCACGATCGGCCAGTCTGCGATTCCCAACCTTCGGTTACCAGCCAAGGCCTCCCAGCCTTCGATCGCGAACCCGGGCGGAAGCTGCAACGCAGCGATCGTGACTCCGTTTGCCCTCAGATGGCAGTCGTGAGACCAGATATGTTGCAGCGATTCTGGCAGGGCCTTGGCTAGGCTTAACGACAAGGAGATACGACCATGCTCACTCAGCTACTGGCAATTCGTCGCGGCCTGGTTGTCGCCGCTATCACATGGCTTCTGCAAGCCGTCCCCGCTCAAGGCACCTACTACGTCAACGGACTCGTCGGGGTCGACACACCGACGAACGGCACCTCCGCGGCATCGCCGTGGAAGACCATCGGCTACGCGATGGCGAACGTGCCGCCCCAGACCGTCAACACATCGGCCATCATCTTCCTGGAGGGCAACCAGGAGTATTCCCCCACAACGAATGGGGAGTCGTTTCCGATCACGCCGGCCTACAACGTCTGGCTAGAAGGCACGTTCCTTGGCCACGGCCAGATGCCGGTGCTTCGTATCCCCGCCGCGGACACGGGGTTCTTGTTCCCGGCGAACGAGTTCTTCTTCCGCAACAAGGTCACCTACCGCTACCTCGTGATCGAGGATGGCGACTACGGCATGCGCATGGGTTCCGATCCTGGCTATCGCCATCGGCCGCGGGTGCAGGATTGCACGTTCCGCAACCAGGCGATCGCCTCGGTGGCAGTGCGTAGCAACGGCGCTTCGGCGGACGACCCGAGGTTCTTCCAAACCGTGTTCGAAGGCGATGGCAGCGGCATTGGCATCGAAGCTACGGCGTCCATCCCGGGTTCCGTCGTCGCCCCCGATGTCGAAGAGTGTCACTTCCGCAATCTCGCGAGCGCGGTTCGCGTTCGCGCTTCGCTATATCCAGGCGTCGCGACGGCCATCGGCCTGGTGCGATCCTGCAACTTCAAAGACTGTGACACGGGCGTGCACGCGAGTTCCCTCGGCGGCTCGCAGACCACGCTTGCGATCACCGTCGAACGGTGTCGATTTGCCAACTGTGATGTGGGAGTGCAGGCGCAAAAACAGAGTGGCGGTTTCGCTCAGGCGCTGCAGGACAGTGTGACGGTTTCGGGCAGCGCATTCCTCAACTGCGTCACCGGTATCCAGTGCACGATGCAGCAGTCGTCCAGCGGTGGCCAAAACCAGTCGGTACGCGACTCCACGTTCATGGCTTGCGGGATTGGCATCGAATGCCGTGGCCTTGGCGTGTTCAGCAACGACCGCGCGTTCACCAACCTCACGCTCGATGGATGCACCACCGGAATCCTGATCGACGAGGGCGGCGATCCGGCCTACTCGGTCATCAGGCTTGAGAACTCGCGCCTACTGCGATGCCAGCATGGGCTCGATGCGCGGCTCGACGAAGACGGCGGCGAATTGCTCGTTGCCTCAACCGTCATTGCACAGTGCCAGGGCACCGCCGTCACCTTCTACGGGTTCCCGGGGGACAACGAACCGGGCAACATCGGCCAACCGTCGACCATCAAGCTCTACCACACCACCATCGCGGACAACGCGGTGGGCCTCGCGTTGACTCGTGACTACTCCGAAGCAACAGTCTCCAGCTCGATCTTCGCCGGCAACACGCAGCCCTTGCAGCTCGCGGCCAACGTGAATCTGGGTATGTCCGATTGCTGCTTCGAGAACACGAACTGGGGTCCAGGCAATCTCAACCTGACCGACCCGCAGCTGATGCTGCCGTTCTACAAGCTCTCGCCGACCTCGCCGTGCATCGATCTGGGCGCCTCTTCGGCGAACTCCCCAACGACCGACTACGAGGGCGACCCACGCGCGAGTATCAGCACGGCGAACGGCACGGCGCTGCCCGACATCGGCGCCGATGAGTACGTCTACGCCGGCTCGGCGCGTCCATACGGCACGGGTGGCTTCGGTGCCTTCAACGTCTTCCCGCGCATCTCCGCAGCCAGTGCAAACGCACCGCTCGGCAGCACGGTCCAAGTAGATCTGACCGGCGCGGTCATGCCCTACTTCCCGGTCTCGGCGAACTTCGCGATCCTCAGCCTGGGATGGCGCGACGACAGCGGCGCGTTGCCGTTCGATCTCGCCCAGTTCGGGATGACTGGGTCGTACCTGTGGAATGAGTTCGTCGCGTCGTTCGCGCTGCAGCCCGTCGACTCGAATGGCACCGCGTCCTTTTCGCATGTGCTCCCCAACCTGCCAGGCTTGGTCGGCATGACCTTCACGCACCAGTGGTTCGTGCTGATGCCCGGCCCTTATGGAGTGATCGGCAGCGATGGCCTGCGGGTAACCATCGGCCAGTAGCAGCCGGACGCCAGCGCAGCAAAGCGCTGGGCCTGCACCACCAACGCCTACCAGTCGCGATAGCCATCCGGCAACAGCGGCGGGGACGTGATGCCGCGCTCGCGCATTGGCTTCTCGTTCATGCGGAAGTGCATCTCGGTCGCGCCGTTGATGTACTGCCACAGAGGTTCGAGGCCCACCTGCTTGCGCCGCACGTCCACATGCTGCGGATCTTCCATCGCCTTCGGATAGATGCGACCCGTATCAACATCAAACCTCGTCTGCGTCCCGTAGAGCTGCTTGCGGCCCGTGTTGATGCGCACGCGATCCGTCAGGTAGGCGAGGTTCTGGCCGCGGGCGTTGCCGCTGGCGACCACGGAAACCATCGCCGTCGCAACCCGTTCCTGAAACTCAGGGTCGCGGTCCGCATGCTGCACGAGTAGCCAGAAGGCCTCGGACGCTTCGGCGCCGACCATGTCGGCCCCGGGGTAGCCGTAGCGCGAAAAGATCGCGTGACAGCGCAGACCGTTGCGATCCTGCTGAGCGCGCTTGGCCTCAAAAAACCCGCGTTCACGAATCTTGGGGTCCTGATCGATGACCATGTTCTCAAGGCGCTGGTCGCGCTCCTGCATGTCGAGCAGTTCGATGCGCAGAGCCTGCAGTTCGCCATCCGTCGGGCGTGTCGATGGTGTGTAGCAGGCTGTCACGAGCAAGGCCATGAGAAGACTGAGGGCAGTGCGTGGATGGCGTAGCATGATGTGCGCCGACGTGTATGCCGCATCGACACTTCACGAATCAGGCTCAGCAGGCGCGTTTCCCCAATTGCCCGTGACAATCCTCTTGATGAACCAGATCACAGCGAACGTTGCTGCGGTGCCGGTTGCTGGGGTGCCGGTTGCTGGGGTGCCGGTTGCTGGGGCTGCCTTACCTAGTAGTTACGCTTGAGCTCCGTGACGCGACTACCGTTGCCGCAATGTCGTCACCAAGGCTCACGCCAGCTCTACTACTCGCGGTCGCGATGTCTCCTTGTTGCACGCACCCGACGTCAGCTGACGATCCCAAGGCTGCGCCGACGGGAGCCGGAACACATGGCGTACAACTAGGCCAGTATCCTTCCGCGCCCCACGAAGATCGTCACGGCAACCTCTGGTTCTGCTGCGTATTCGAAGGCCTGACGCGCTTCGACGGCGAACAGTTCGTCACGTTCACGGAAGCCGATGGCCTGGCTAGTAACACGGTCCGCACTATCCTCGAAGATGACGATGGCACCCTGTGGTTCGCGACGACTGGTGGTCTGAGCAAGTACGACGACGCAACCTTCACCACCGTTGCCACCTATCGCAGCGTGACGCCGACGCCTGGCTTTGGCAAGCATGGTCATCACCGGGACCTATGGGATGTGCACAGGGATCGACAGGACAACCTGTGGATTGCTTCGATGGACGGCGTGTTCCGGCACGACGGCGAGGCATTCAGACCGTTCGCGCTGCCAACACCCGGTCCCGACCACAGCTTCGAGTTCACCCGCAAGATGGTCTACGACATCTTCGAAGACCGGCAGGGTCGGCTGTGGTTTGGCACCGATGGCGCCGGCGCGGTCCGCTACGACGGCGCCGCGTTTCAAGTATTCACGAGCAAGGAACACGGCCTGTGCAGTGATCGTGTCACCAGTGTGCACCAAGACACGCGAGGGCACTTCTGGTTCGGATCGTCCGACGGCGGGGTCAGCCACTACGATGGGTCCTCATTCACGACACACCTGCGCAACAAGACGTTCTCGCAACACATGGGTTGGGGCCGCGTAATGAGCGGCGCCGAAGACGCGATGGGCAACCTCTGGTTTGGCAGCGCGGGCCCCGTGCGCGGCGTCTACCGCTATGACGGCGAAGCCTTTCAATTCTTCTCCGAGAAGCACGGCCTCGGCGACGGCCATGTTTCCAGTGTGCGCGTAGATCGTGCCGACCGCGTCTGGTTGGGCACAACCAACGGAGTGTACCGATTCGACGGACAGCGCTTCCTCAACTTTACGAAGCCGCGTTGATCCGGCGAACGCCAGCACACTCCAGCTTACTGATTGGCACAGCGACCGGGACGGCGGCGGAAAGCGCGGGCGCAACGACAAGCCGGCGAGTGCCGGTAGACGCTCAGTCCTTTGGCGCATCGAGCAACGCCGCCAGACGCGTCATCGCGCGGCCGAGCAGGTTGCGCACCGACGACTCCGTGCGCTCCATGCGCTTGGCGATCTCCTTGTGCGGCAGTCCGACGATGCGCGCCAGCACGAGGACCTCACGGTAATCCGGGTTCAAATTGCCAATCGCGTTCTCGAGCGCTTCGATCTCCTCTTGGCGCACCGCGCTACGACTCGGGGTCAGCAGGGACGCGTAGAGCTCGGGCGCGACCTGATCCTGTGGCGTCTCGCGCGCGATGGCGCGCTTTTGCCGCCCAAGGAAGCGGGCGCGCTCGCGCATCTTGTTCATTGCGGTCGTCAGCAGCCAGCTGATCATCTGGCCCTCGCCTTGGTAGACAAACGACTCGCGCGCCTCGAGCACTTCGCGACAAATCGACTGCACGACGTCGAGCGACGCTTCACGCGCCCGCAGCGGGCCGCTCATGTGCAGGCGCACGTACGCGTGAAGCCGCGGCAAGCACTTCGCGACGAGCGCATCGAGCGCCCCTTCGTCGTTGGCTTCGAGCCGTGCGATCAGCGGGTCGAATGATTCGTCGCGCATGGCTGCGATGGTATAGCACCGCCGACGCTCCGAACTGCAAATGCATCGCTCCCCGACCCAACAACCTGCAAATCCTGCGCCCTGGAGGTAGGCTTGTCGGGCCCGCGGCGGGTCGTCGATCGCGCCCTACCATCGCCGGAATCCCACAACAGCCCATGACCCGCCGCGACGAGCATCCGCCGGAAGGCCCGCATTCGATCGACGACACCACCGGGCTGCCCGAAGATCTCGAGACCGCGCTCTACGATCTCTACTTCGATGCACCGGCGGAAGAGCGCGAGGGGCGCTTCGAGAACCTGCTGGCCAGCCATCCGGATCACGCCGACGCACTGCGACGCGCGCAGCAAGCCCTCACCCGCAGCGAGCACATGCTCGGCCACCTACGCACCGAACTCGACGATGCTGCTGCCGCCAGCCAGTACATCGGCCCGTTCGAAATCCTGCGGGTGCTCGGCGAGGGCGGCTTCGGCACCGTCTACCTCGCTCGCCAGCACGAGCCAGTGCAACGGCAGGTCGCGCTCAAGGTGCTGCGCCAAGGGCACGCCGACGAACGTTCGACACGACGCTTCGAAGCCGAGCGCCAGCTGCTGGCGCGCCTGCAGCACGAGAACATCGCGCAGGTCTACGACGCCGGCACAACCGACGAACAGCAGCACTACTTCGCGATGGAGTTTGTCGACGGCAAGCCGATCACCACATGGTGCGAGCAGGCCGGGGCAGATATGCAGGCGCGGCTGCGGTTGTTCCTGCGCGTCTGCGCCGCGATCCACCACGCCCACCAACGCGAAGTTGTGCACCGTGACCTGAAGCCGTCGAACGTGCTCGTGCACGACCAGGATGGCCAACCCGTGCCGAAGGTCATCGACTTCGGCATCGCCAAGCTGCTGGCCGCGCAGACCCCAAACCCAAGTGACAACGCGGTCGAACCAACACTGGTTGGTGCTCAGGTTGGTACGCCGGGCTACATGAGCCCCGAGCAGGCCGCCGGCGAGTGGATCGACACGCGCACCGATGTCTATTCGCTGGGCGTTCTGCTGTGCGAACTGCTGACCGGCGAGCAGCCGCTGCCGCGCGAAAAGCTGCGCAGTTCGAGCTTCGTCGCGATGGCCAAAATGCTCGCCGAAGAGCCGCCACGTCGGCCGAGCAGCATCGTCGGCCGGCGCGACCGCGCGCTGTTCGAGCAACTGCGCGAGGACCTCGACTGGATCGTGCTCAGAGCCGTCGCGCCGCAGCGAGACGATCGTTACACGTCGGTTGCGGCGCTCGCCGAAGACGTCGAACGCTATCTCCGCTGCCAGCCAGTGCTCGCCCGTCAAAACGCCACCGGCTATGTCGTACGCAAGTTCGCGCGGCGTCACCGGGTCGGCGTCGCGCTCGCCGCGGTAGCCGCGGTCGCGCTGATTGCGACGCTGTTCGGGCTGACCTGGGGATTCCGCGCGGTCGACAACGCCCGCGCCGAGGCGGAGCGCGGTCGCGACCTCGCCGAAACTCGCGGCGCTGCCGCCCGCATGGCGGTCGCACACCACGCGCTAGACAGTGGCGATGCCGTCACCACGCGCGAATACCTGCCC
Organism: uncultured bacterium; assembly: GCA_963974725.1. Classification (GTDB taxonomy): domain Bacteria; phylum Planctomycetota; class UBA1135; order UBA1135; family UBA2386. Next base: position 14,590 of record CAXBFC010000070.1, read on the forward strand.
AGCGTTCCACCCGAACGTCGCCACTGGGGCTGGCGCCACCTCGCCTCGCAGGTCGACCACAGCGAGACGATCTTGGCCGTCGAGAATGTCTGCGACGAGCTGCTCTGGCTCGACGAAGCGCGTGTGCTCGCGTTCCCGCTCCAGGGCGACATCACCTGCTGGAACGTCGATACCGCCGAACCCGAATACACGTTCGAAGGCTGGCAGGACAAGTTCTGCGCAGTTGCCTTCGCACGCGAACACGACCTCGCGTTGGTAGCCGGACACGGTGACGTCAGCTGGTGGAAGATGCTTCCGGGAAAGCGCGCACCCTGATCAGCCTGTGGAATGTGCGTTCGGGAAAGCGCGTGCGCACCGTGCACCAGGTGGCCGAGGAGACGCTTGCGATGGCCTGGTCCGACGACCGCACGCTTGCGGTCATCGGTAGCAAAGGTGGTTGGCTTGACATCGTGCCGATCCGGCTGAGTGGCCGACGGAACAGCTCGCAGCGCGACGGCGCAAGCCCGGCCCCAGAGGACTCAAACCCGGCCACTGCTGACGCGAGCCAGGCCACTGGCGCAATCACCGCCGCCGACGCGGTTCCACGCAAACTGCGCTATCGATTCAACAACTCCGTTACGGCAATCGCGTTTTGCGGCAACAACGAACTGCTGCTCGGGTTCGAACGCGGGGAAGTGCGACGCGTCGAAGTGACGACGGGCAAGACGCTCGCGGTGATGCGCGGCCACACCGATGCCATCGACCACCTGCTATTCGACGAAGCCGGCGACCGAGTCTACACCGCGTCGGTCGACGCCACCGTGCGCGCCTGGGACCTGCAAACGGCCGCCCCCCGCGCAAAACGGACGGTCGGCTTTCGCGTTCGCCGGCTCGCGCTGACCGCGAAGCGCGACCTGCTATTCGCCTGCGGCGGCTGGACCGACTGTGGCGTGCTAGCCTGGCACACGGACACGTTCGAGCTGGCCGGCCGCTACCATGGCCACCGGGCTGGCGTTCGGAGCCTTGCGTTGAGCCCGGAACAGCGGCGTGTCGCAACGGTCTCGCGCGACGAGACACTTCGCACCTGGCCGATCGAACCTCCGCGCAGCAGCCGGATACTCGACGCTGGTCGCGATGCGCGGGTTTTGTCAGCAAGCCGCGACGGCTCGCGCTTCGCCGCCGCGGCAATCGACGGCCGAATCACCGTCTGGAACGCGCACACCCTCAAGCCCGAACTGCAGCTCAAGACACGCAAACCGTGGACGGGATCGGCGCTGCACGGAGACAACGTCTATGTGGTCAGCGGCTTGCGCTACCGAGACAACAATATCATTCGAGCCATGCGCATCGCCGACGGCGCCGTTCTTTCCGAGGGAACCGCCAAGAACTACGAAGTCCAAGAGCTGCTCGTGGTCGCCGAGACCGACCGCTTGTTCGGCTGCTACGGCAAGCATCTGCTAGTTTGGCGTCTGTCCGACCTGGTCCTGCTGCACGAACACGAACTCCAGACCAAGGCATCACGCATCGCTTGGGACGCACGCGCACGTCGACCGCTACTGGGCGACCACAACGGGGGATTGCACCAGCTGAATGCAACCGACGGCACGATCGAATCGTCGCACATGCGCTTCGAGATCCCGGAACTGAGCGGAGCGAATGCGTCTCGCGCGGACCTGCTCGTCGTTGGGGCTGGCCGCTCACTGATCTTCGACCGGCTCGGCGCTGCGCCGCGAACCGTCACCGTCCTGAACGGATGCGGGGCGATCTCTCCCAACACGCGCCGCGTCGTCACCGGCGGCGCCGACCACAAGGTGCGTCTCTGGGACCCTGACACCGGCGACCAACTGCTCGTGCTCGGTGGCATGCCGTACAATGTCGCCGGTGTGCACTTCGTCGACGGCGGCCGTCGCATCATCGCACTGGCGCACCGCTGGACCGCGCAGTGCTCCGTGCACGTCTGGACGGCGCCGGACGACGTCGAACTCGGGCGATGAACTGCTCCTCTATTGCTGTCAGGAGAGATCGATGTCGGCCGACGTGATCCAGCCGAACGGATTCGATCCCGGCGTGTAGGCGCCCCACTGGATCGCGAGCATGGCATCGCGATTACGGGCACCGCGAGCACGAGCGAAGTTTGCGGCGTCGCCAGCGGAGCGTCGGGCGACGGCCGTTGGCAAGGTACGGACCGACTGACGCTGGTGGCGAGAACGGCGCTGGCAGCGAGCGTCGGGATGGTTCTGAGTTTGGTGACAAACATGACGGACGGGGCAATGCCATCCAGCCGTCGAGCTCGCGCTGCGATTCGTGAAGATCTGCATGCCGGGCGCGTAGCCATCCCCCACCCACACGGTCGCTACTTGCTGACGATCGCGTGATAGGCGTTTGACAGCGCGACGCCGCCGGTGCCGGCTGCGTCAAAGACCAGCGCCTGGGCCCAAAGCTCGAAGCCGACCAGCGCCAGGTTGTTCGGGATCGGCAACGGTGCCAGACCAGAGCCAACGCCTGCTGCACCCGCCGTGCCACTGAGCACTACGACGGCCGTCGTGCCGATCGTCGCCGGATTGAGCAAGATCGTGCCACCGAATGCCGGCAGTCCCGGACTCGATGCGGTTGCGATCGGAATGGCGCAGATTGCGCCCCCGACACCGCCCTCGATCGCGAATGCAAACGATGCGTTGCCGAGTTGCGGGTAGGTGCGCATGCCGAATCGCGGCACCTCGCCACCGGTTCCTGCGGTGCCGCTGCCGACCGGTACCGATGCCGGGCACTGCTGCGAACCAAACAGTTGGTGCGAGTGCGGGCCGACCTCGCGACCGATCAAGAACCGCCCCGACGGAGAGGCCCACAGCGACCAGCTTCGACCAGGTTCGCTGAGTGTCAGTTGGTTGGCGGCCAGACCTGCGCCGCCTAGCGCCATGCCACCGGAGCCAGTCCACGGGCCGATGCTCTGACCAGATGGGAACTGCTGCAACGCGATCGCATCGAGATTCCAGGTGCCGTTGGTGGCCGACGAGGCCGTTGTCGACAGTTCGCCAAAGACGGTCGTCGTGCGCGGTAGCGAGCCGGAGGATGCGCCCAGTTCGTAGCGGTGCCCGGTGAAACTGTGACGCCCGACGAGGTCCTGCAAGTCGTAGCTCGACCCGACGCGCACGGCCAGCACCATGCCGACTTGGCCGGTCGGCTCGACCGTCATCAAATACATCAGTTCGCCGTCGGCGCGGCAGCCGCCGCTGCTGCTGCCGATCTGCAGCGCACCGTCATTGGCGACGTTGTAGGTGAACGAAGCGGTCTGAGCACTCGACGTGCCACCCATCCCGTTGTAAGCGATCTTGGTGCCACTGGCCGTGCCGTTCCCGGAGCCATCGAACGTAGCCATGCCAAACTCCTGCTCGACTCGCCAACCGCTGTTCGTGCTCGCATCAAACTCGATACGCTGCGCGACCATGCGGTAACTGCCAGCGAGCGTCGCGTTCGACAGCCCGCTGCCGGCTTCGATCGCAATCACGCTGGCGGCGTCGGCATCGGTCATGCTGGTCACGGCGTGCAAGACGGAGCCATCCGACGTGATCCACATTGGAATCACATCGGGGCCCTGGATAAGCGGGTCCAAGTCAAGCATGCAGACGCCGTCGCCGCGCACGGTGTAGACGCCACTGAACGGGTCGTTCGGCGTCGCGACCGTGCCTGTGAGCAGCTCCGTTTCGTATCCGCTAGTGCTGCCGCTGAATACGCCGCTGGGCATCAGGGTCATGCTGCCAGTGCTGCCAACCAGTCGCAGCGTGCCGCTCGGAGCATCGATCTCCGAGCCGTACATGCCAACGTGGTAGGTCTTGGCCAGCGGCAGCACGTTGGGCTCCTGCGCCGTGATTGCGGCAACGACCAGCAGGGGCGCGGCCAGGGCCATGCGCGAGAACGGGTTGGAAGAGAGATTCGGCATACTCGTGGAGAATGCCGAACGCAGCGCAGTGTCTCGCTAGATCCCGATTTTATTGGTTAAGAACAGGACACCGCCGCATCAAGGGCGTCGTGCGGACTCGCAGGCGCCGGCCACGACTCTTTGGTAACCGGCAAGTTCGAAGGGACCAATTCAAGATCCGATGCTCGCAATGGGGTGCACGCGCCATCGCCACCTGGTTCTCGCGCGGTGAGGGCCATAACTCCGCTCCGCTATGGGCCCCAATGCCTCCCGACACCGTCGCGCTGTGCGTATGGCGAAGCAGCAGCAACGCAACCTATCAACGAGTCATGGACCACATCACCTTTGCCAGGTTCCCGGATCGCCAACAAGCGACCGAAGGCGTGAACTGCCTCCGACAGAGTGTCAGCAATGCTCAGATCTTCATGCACTGGGGAGCCAAGGATACGGCTTCGTTTGACCAGCAGGTTGAGCACTCGGGAGAGTTCGGAGAAACCGACCTACGTCACGCCTTGCTGCTGGGGGCAGGCCTTGGATTGTTGACCGGAGCTGCGCTTGGCGCGGTGCTGTCGCTCGTGCAGCTGTTTCCCGGCGCCCTCGTTCACGGCATCGGCTTGGGTGCCTTGATGGGACTGCTGGTCGGACTGCTGATGATGTCCATTGTGGGCACCGGCTTGATCGATCGGCGCCTGCAGCGACTGACCCGAAACTTGCACGCCGGCGAAGTCGTCATCACGGTGCGCACCCCGGATCGTGCTGCGCACCAATTGGCGCATAAGGCACTCTTGCAGTCGGGGGCGGAGGTCGCCGAAAAGGCGGTTGCCTGACCAAGACAGCCATCGACGACAACTTGCAGGCACTGCGTGACAATGACTCCCCTGAGCGAGCCCGAACGTGCGGCAGTACTTGAGGCTCTAGACGACGAGCACCTGGCATGGGCGACCTACGACCAGGTGCTTCACGACTTCGGCCCGGTGCGTCCCTTCCTCAATATCCGCGCGGCGGAAGCACGGCATATTGGTGCGCTCGAAGCCCTCTGTCGTCGCTATGCAGTGCCCATTCCGAACAACCCCTGGATAGGTCGGGTGCCACGCTATGACTCGATCCACGATGCTTGCTTGGCTGGGATCACGGCGGAGATTGAGAATGCCGCACTGTACGAACGCCTCAACGCCGTGACGCAGCATCCAGACGTGCTGCGCGTTTTCCACAATCTTTGCAGTGCATCGCAACAGCGGCACCTGCCGGCGTTCCGTCGATGTGCCTCGCTTGGCAGAGACTGTGGTGGCAATGGCCCAAGGACAGCCCGCGGCTAACGTGCGTAGCGCATTGGCGAGACTGCGCAAAGGTGCAGCTGCGCGCTGACGAGGCAACTCACCTCAAGCGCACAACGTCGGCCCGAGCGATGACATCAACAGCCGATGGATGTCAGCACAGCGGTGCGATCGCTCACGGCGCGTTCAGTCGTCGAACCACGGCCGCGTTCACCGTCTCCCAGCAGGAAGGCGAAACCCCGCCAGTCCACACAACGACAAGGACTTCGCCGGCACGATGGACCCGCGCGAGCTCGCTGCGCGCGGCAGACGCCCAGGTCCGGCGCAGGACTTGCTCGACTCGGTTGCCGTCCGCCCTGGACGCAGCCTCCAACCCGTAGATGCCGAGGAGTTCGTTCTCTCCAACGTAGACAGCGTAGAGCGCAGCGCGGATCCCCTCTCGACCGAGCCCACCGCCTTGCGACGCGCGCAGCGCGATAGCCTCAACGAACCCGACTTCGGTTGCGAGGTATGGGTTGCCTCGCATGTCGAGTGACACACGGAGTTCCGCTAGCTCGGCGAGCGGCCGCGTCACCAGCGAAGCGTGCAACTCCTGTCCGTCGAGCACGAGCGGGTCCAATCCGCTCGTGGCACACCCCGAGAGCAGCAAGATGAGCGGCCAGGTGAGTAGCGTCTTCCGGTTCATTGCCCCCCACGGTAGCAACACGTTCTCGTTTGGAGTTCGCGTTCTGGTCGGGACTGGCCTTCGCAAGGACTTGCGACCGAGGGTCGCCCCAGCCAATTTGCCGGAGACTGCGCGAAACACCCATGTGTTGGGAACATCCGTAGCCACTGCAATCGTCAACTACTCCGCCTGATTCGGACAACAAGGTCCGATGTGCTCTCGAGCAACACGGTCGAGAGTATTTCTCCCTCATGCACCCGGATACCCCAAGGATCCCATGCGTACCCTATTCTTCCCACTAGCAGCCGTTCTCGCTGTCGCAGTTCTACCGGCCCAGACCCTGACGACCACGTTCGCAGGCGGCAATGCCCAGTCGGGCAACATGTTCGACCTGCGCGCGATCACCCCGGTCACGATCACCGACTTCGATGTCAACCTCCAGCCAGGCACTTGGGACGTCGAGGTCTATGTCCTGCCGGCCAACATGCCCTACTTGCCGGACGTCAACAACGCCGTCGCCTGGGGCGCGCCGCTCGCCACCGCGACGGGCGTGGTCAGCCTCGGAACCGGCGTCCCGACGCCGCTGAACATCGCCATCTCCGTGCCGATCGCAGCCGGTGACATCCAGGCCTTCTACGTCACGGCCTCGAACGGCGGCATCTTCAACTACACGAACGGCACGACCACCGGAGCGCTGTTCGCATCGTCACCTCACCTCGAGTTCTTCGAAGGTGCGGGTCTTGCCTACCCGTTCACGGCCAACTTCAACCCGCGCATCTTCAACGGCAACATCCACTACACGTTCCCTGCTGGCTCGGCCACGGCGGCGAACTACGGCACGCCATGCGACTTCCCGTCCCAAGCCGGCGAGCGCTTCGCCCAGGGCGACCCGGTCGACCTCGCGAACACTTCGTGGATCCTGATCGACAACGGCTTCGGCGGTTGGGACATCAGCCCGACCGCTGCCTTCCCCTATGACGCAGCCGGCGCCCAAGCCAACGGCATCGAAGTCAGGGATGTGGCCAGCCCGTGGGCTGGTGCCTTCACGTCCAGCTCGTGCGCTTGCTGGGATGACGCGACGATCGTCTACACCCCGACGACCGGCGGGCTCACCTACCCGGATCCAGTGACCGGCGGCAGCGTGACGTACACCCAGATCTCGATCAACACCAACGGCGCGATCCGCTTGGGCGACCAAGGCATCGACAACTCGTTTGCGTTCAATGGCGGTAACTCGGGCTTCGTTTCGACGGTGTTCCAAGGCACGGTTGGCCCGATGCTGCCGCAGTTCGCGCTCTTCTACAACGACCTCGACCTGGACAACGCCGGCTCCCTCTGGGTCGAAGACTCGGGCGGCATGCTCCGTATTACCTGGGACGGCGTGCCGAACTGGGATGACCCCGCGGGTCCTGCAGCGGAATTGAACGATCTGCAGATCACGATCTTCCCCGGCTTCGTCATCTACTCGTTCGGCCCGAACGTCGGCAACGGCGGCAGCGGCAGCAACGAAGCGATCACCGGCTGGAGCCTAGGCGACAGCTCGCCTGACAACCGTCTCGACTGGACGGTCGCGATGGCCAGCAGCTACACGACTGGCAGCGGCTACGTTGCTCCGACGACCAGCTCGACCGCCTCGCCGGTTCTGGGCACGTCCATCAACCTCGTCGTCGACGGCCTCTCGCCGACCGCGGTCATTGGTGGCGTCATCTACGGCCTGACCCCGCTTAACCCGGGCATCTCACTCAGCGGCGTCCTCGGGATCAACTGTGATCTGCTGGTGACTCTCGACCTGATCGAGCTGGGCGTCCCGACCGCGGGCACCTACACCAGCAACGCGTTCACGATTCCGAACAACCCGGCCTTGGCCGGCCAAGCCCTTGGCGTGCAAGGCTTCGGCTTGGACACCTCACTCATTGGCGCGTCCGCCAACGAGATCAACCCGCTCGGCGCCACGTTGGCTGACGCGGTCCTGCTGACCCTCGGCCTGTAGTCCCGATTGCCACCGGACCGTGTTTCGAAGCTCGGTCCGGCAGAGCATCCCGTTGGCGGTAGCTCGCCGCTCGGGAGGATCGGATCCAACCGTTGGATCCACGCTTGCTATCCGCCAACCGCGGCGGCCAGCAGCGGAGCAAGTCGTGCCACACGTTTTGGCGTTCGTGCATGAAACCAAGGTCGCCAAGGGCATAGCCGCGGATCCCGATGCAACCAGACCATCTGGTGATCGATCGCCGCGCCAACCGAGCAACGTTAGCGTTGGGCCAACGTGCTGCAGCAGCGAACGCGTTCGAGCAATGTTGACGTTCGCACCCTCGCTCGACGCCTGCCTTCAGATAGCGTGCCCGCATGAGGTCGACACTGCACAAGATCACGATCTGCGATACCGCCACGGACGTCAGCCAAGTCGTCACGTCGGTGCAGTGGGAAGTCGCCATTGGCGATGAGATCTGGGATGACCAGGTCCTCGCAACGCTGACGATGCGGGACGGCAAGAAGAACATGGTTCTGGCCGACCTTCCGCATCCACACACACGGGCCAACGTTGAAGAGTGCTTCTGCCTCGTCAAGACCAACTCGGCGTATGCCTATTGCATGGCCTCGCTGCGAGACGGGTAAACGGGTCGAGGCGGGTCCACATTCCCATCGCGGACTCGCGCCAACACTGATTGGTCAAGAAGGAACTCGAAGTGACCAATTCGGTGCCAAACCAGACCGGTCGAGCTCCGGATACTGCGCGCCGCGGGACTGACGTCCGGCATACTGGTGGCACCGGCCGAACGCCGGTATCCATCCCGTATGCGAGAGACACCATGCCATCGAAACTCCTCATCGTTGCCCTTCTCTGCCTCGCACCTTCGCTCGTCCTAGCGCAGCGAAGCAACCCTGACCTCGCCCTTGCCACGCAAGACATCTACGCGGTGGCGTGGAGCGACGGCGAACTCAAGGCCGTTAGCCGTAGCTACAAAGCACAGTTCGATCCCGGCTCCTTCCAGATCACGCCGATGCTGGGTCGCACCGCACCGAACGACTACCCGCTGCGGGTTTCGCTTCGCTCCATTCGCCGAGGCGGTCACGATGTGTTGTTGGCTGCGGCCACCGAAGGCAAGACCCCGCGCCTGCAAGACGAATCGGTTCTTTACGATTACGGCGATGGCATTGTCGAGCGCTATGACGTGCGCGCCGATGGCTGCAAGCAGAGCATCGTCTTCG
>CAXBFC010000071.1:0-23330 GCA_963974725.1 uncultured bacterium
CCCGCCGATCTGCTTGAAACAGGCGACACGGTAGAACTTGGCGGCACCAACGACGATCTCGTCGTCGCACCATTCAGGCTGGAGAGCGCCAGCAACGTCATGGTAATACGGCTTGCCACTACACGAGCCTAGCCGCGGCTTCGCGCGCATCCGCGACACTAAGATCTCGAAGTAGTCTGGAGGCATGACGAGATCGAGATCGAGTTTGCATAGAAACTCGAACTCGCCAAGCTCAACGCCTTCTAGCCCGGCATAGAAAGCATCGATAACGCCGGGCCCAACGCTACGCTTGCCGCGGTCCTCACGACGCACGATCCGGATAAAGGGATAGCGCTCCGCGTATCCCGCGAGAATCGCCGGGGTCTCATCAGTTGAGCCATCATCGACGATCACCCAGAGGGCCGGCAGGTGCGTCTGCGCCACAATCGAGTCGAGCGTGCGACGCATGAAATCCTGCTCGTTGCGGCACGGGGTGACCACGAGGAGACGCCCTCCAGGTTCTACAACAACGCCTTCCGCGGCGGATTGACTCGATTGCATAGCGTGGCAGTCTAGCCAGAAATGCGCGAGACGGGCGATTGCACAGAATCCAAATCGCCGAAACCCTGCACTCTGGCTACCCGTTCCGGCAACAACTGTGGGCCAACAGCCACTCGGTTCGCCAACTCCGACGGAGCCAATCAATGCGTCGAGCCGCGAAACGACGGCCCAGCAATTGTCCGGCGCAGAACTGAAATGCGACCTTGGCCGAAATGGCGGATTCGCTCGTGCGGCTCCATTGTGCACCGGCGCGGATTGCCTCGATCCTCAACTCGCACGACCATAACAAGTCCGCGGCGACTTATCGCGACAACATCCCCTTGAGCACGGCACCTCGCCGCCCACAAGCTCTACAGACCGTGATTACGGGCGCTACTCGCCACCCAACGACCAAACTGATCGAGTCGACAAGGAAAGGATAATTGGGTAGTCCTTGACGCCTCTCCGAGGCACCTTCTAGCTCGATGATGAACCAGCCCTTGCCAGAAGGCGGCGTGCGACCCGCCGCGCGAAACATCGCCTACATTGTCAATCGCTACCCAACGCCAAGCCACTCCTTCATCCGACGCGAGATCCTCGCCCTAGAAGCCCTGGGCTGTGCCGTTCATCGGTTCTCGGTGCGTGCAGGCATGGTTGTCGACGACTCCGGGGCGGACGCCGAGGAGGCACAACGTACCGATGTCATTCTCCCTGGGGGCCTGATTCGCCTTATCGTGGCGGCTCTGCCAGCCTGGCTGATGAGCCCCGTTCGCTCGGTGCGCACGGCCTTGCTGGCTTTGCGATTGGGCTACTCGTCGGACCGCGGCGTGCTGCGGCACATCGCCTATTTTGTCGAGGCCACTGTACTATCTCGGAGGCTCGGAGCCGAGGTGGAGTGGTTGCATGCGCATTTCGGCACCAACTCGGCCACCGTCGCAATGTTGTGCTCCGAGTTCGGAGGCACTCCATTCAGTTTCACCGTGCATGGCCCCGAGGAGTTCGAGCGTGCGCTGGGAATCGGCCTGCGGCTGAAGATCGGCCGCGCCAGGTTCGTTGCGGTCATCACCGACTTCTGCCGAAGCCAGGTCTGGCAAGCCGCGCGATTTTCCGATTGGCCCAAAGCCGTAAAAGTTCGCTGTGGCGTGGACGCCGTGTTCCTCGATCCGCCACGGACGCCAGTGCCAGATGGCCCTGAACTCCTTTGGGTGGGGCGATTCGCTCCTCAGAAGGGAATACCGGTGCTGATCGAAGCATGCAAACTGCTGAGTGCCCGTGGCATCAACTTCCGACTTACTCTGGTTGGCGGCGGCGACTTTGAGAAGTGGACTCGTGCTGAGATCGAGGCGGCGGCACTGACACGACAGGTCACGATGGTAGGCTGGCAGAATGCCGAGCAAATCCGCGAGCGCCTAGACGCCAGTCGGGGCTTGATCATGGCGAGCTTCGCTGAGGGTCTGCCGGTAGTTCTAATGGAGTCGATGGCGCGCGAACGCCCCGTCATCGCCACGCGCATCGCCGGAATTCCGGAGCTTGTCGAACACGGCGTCACAGGCTGGCTGGTCACCGCCGCGCGCCCTGATTTGCTGGCCGATGCCATTGAGGAGATGCTGGCGTGCCCGCAAAAAATGATTGCGGAGATGGGGCGGATAGGGCGAGCCCGCGTCGAATCCGAACATGATTCCCAACGGGAAGCGCATTCACTGCTAGCCGCTATCGATACGAATCTCAAACTTGCCAATGGTAGAGGCGCGCGCTGAGCCACCGTTTTTTTCGACGCCGGCCGACTACAGCACTCGTATTCGCCGACTCGGCGCAGATCGAATTCGTTGAATCCATCTGAAACCCTGTGCGTCATCGAGTGGCCAATATCCAATGCCGGTGTTTGAGAGTCGGTTGCAAAGTGGCCCTGCGGGATCAACGACACGCACCGCGACCAACCAGTTACTTCTTTACTTCAACTCACTGAGCACCAATCGAGCGTTTCGTTAGCGTGGACCCTCGGATTCAGCGAACTCACGTAGATTCAGGCTGCTGCCCTCTGGTTCGGCGACGTGCGCTCGCCACTTCTATTCGGACGCAGTGGTCATGCGGACGCATTTTGGCCAAGTATTTCATGTGTGCCAAATCGATGACCGGGTTCGGAGCCGCAACACGAGGGCGGCTGGGCAGCGCCTCTGCTCGGAGAGTTGCTAGGAGCAGGGGTGGTAGACAGGCTATGGGCTGTTACGATCTCGCCCGTGGGCAGGCCTTATCCTCCGCCATGTCGGGCAGGCTGCATCACGCTAGCTGAGCCCGGCTGAACGCGCCGAATGCCATCCCTGCCATCCATCAAGCCCAACACCACTTCTCTCACGAGATGTTCTTCAACTCGCTCGCCTACCTGGTCTTTTTACCAGTCGTGTACGGGCTCTATCGATTGCTGGGCCGACGAGGCCAGAACCTTCTCCTGCTTGGAGCCAGCTACTATTTCTATGGCTGCTGGGATGTTCGCTTTCTATTCCTGATCGCCCTGTCGACCGGCATCGACTACTACTGCGGACTAATGCTGGGAGAGGGACTCGTCTCGCGCACTAGGCGACGTGGCATCGGGGCGTGGTTTGCTTGTACGGCGATCGCATTTGCCGGATTGCAGTGGCAGCCTGCAGCGCCTGGGCAGCTGCTACCGCAAGTATCGCTACCGACTGAGGCCGGCTGGTGGATCATTGTGGGTTCCGTGGGCCTCTGGAGCCTGCTCGAATTGACTCACTCGTGGTTCGCCTCGATGGAGGAGCGTCGTCGCAGGCGTTGGTTTGTACGCATCTCGGTGATCGGCAATCTAACGATCCTCGGATTCTTCAAGTATTTCAACTTCTTCGTTGAAAGCGCCGAAGGGCTAGCGACGGCATGTGGCTTGCCCGCCGAATGGCTGCGACTGGATTTGGTCCTGCCAGTCGGCATCTCATTCTACACCTTCCAGACTATGAGCTACACCCTTGATATAGCGAGGAACAAGCTCAAGCCGACCCGAAGTTTCCTTGACTTCTCGCTATTCGTGGCCTTCTTTCCGCAGCTAGTCGCGGGGCCTATCGAGCGCGCCAGTCACCTCTTACCTATTCTTGCAAGACCCCGAGCCCTAACATTCGAGGGAACGACTCGCGGCATGTTCCTTATCCTGCTCGGGCTAATGAAAAAGGTCGCGATTGCAGATGGCGTCGCAGAGTCGGTCAACTCGATATACCTCACTGGAGGCGCGATTAGCTGGCTGGATCTTGTGGCCGCGACATTCCTCTTTGCGATTCAGATCTACTGTGACTTCTCAGGCTACTCTGATATCGCACGCGGGACCTCGAAGTTGCTGGGCATCGATTTGATGACCAACTTCCGCTGCCCCTACCTGTCGGTTAATCCGCAGGAATTTTGGCAACGATGGCACATCAGCCTCTCGTCCTGGTTGCGCGATTACCTCTACATCCCACTTGGCGGCAATCGCGGTAGCACATGGTTGACAAACAGGAACCTCCTCCTAACCATGGTACTCGGTGGACTCTGGCACGGAGCCGCGTGGAATTTCGTACTCTGGGGACTATATCAGGGTGGGTTGCTCGTGATCCATCGCAGCCTGGGACATCATGGCCCAATCGTAGGAGTCATGCGCCGGCTAATTGGGGCAGCGATGTTCTTTCCGCTAGTTTGTTACGGATGGCTGCTGTTCCGAGCTGAGTCGATGGAGCAGATCGCAGACTTCACTCAGATCTTGTTTACGGACTTTGGTAACATGGCCTTGACCATGAGTCGCCCAACACTGGCTGGCATATTGGGTATATCCCTTCTGATTGCAGTTGAGTTGCTTGAGTTCCGTAGGCGATCTCCGCGATTCTATCTAGCCTACCCTCGCATCATAAGAGGCTCACTGTATGCGGGGATGTTTCTAGCTATCGTCATGGGGACCAGCAATGACCCAGCACAATTTATCTACTTCCAATTCTAAGTCGCCTCCCATCGCTCCTCGCGCACGGTGGCGGGATTGCGTCGTCGTCGGCATAGGGTTTTTGGCCACGGTCATCATGTTTGATGTAGTGGTCGGATACTGCTTCCGTCTTCAGGGAGACGAGTCAGCGAGTTCGACCGGGCCTTTGAACCGATACTTTGAGTACGGCCGATCGGTGGAAAGCAAAATACGACGCATGGTCGGACCCGACGGGCGCCAGCACCCACTATTTAGCGCTGGATGGGTCGAGCAGCAGGGGGCGACCGCTCCCGAATCAGGCGCTTCGATGACGGTCTATGGCCAATCTTTCTCAAACCATGTCGCATTAGCTTCCAAGGAATTTCTACGTGACTTCGAAACACGACTAATCGGAGGTCCAGCTGCGACGCTGTCGCACTCATACTTCGCATTTCTCCAAGACAAGCACTGGAGCAAGTCAGAAGTTGTAGTCCTCGGCATCCTCGCGTCCAGCCTGCCGAACATCCAATCGATGACGCATATGACAGCGTTCTGGCAGGGGCCAGCGCCACATACGTATCCACGATACGTGCTTAATGCAGACAGTAGACTGCAGGCTATTACCCCGCTAGTCCGGTCAGAAACAGATCTTTGCGCAGCGCTCGCCGATGGCGCAAAGTGGACCGAGTTCGCTAGCCAACTCGCGCTGCATGATGCGTTTTTTGATCCATTCGTTTTCAACAGATTCCTCGATTGGTCCCCAACCTTCCGCCTGCTGAGGCGAGGTTGGGGTCAATCGCATGCGCGGGCCGTCACTGCGAAACTGCATACTCGAGACGGATTTGCGCCAGAGGCCGTCGCCGTGGCGCGCGCAATCCTTAGAACGTTTGTGGCTAGGGCGCGCAAAGGAGGCCGGCCCGTGGTAGTCATGCTCTTCAACGACCGCGGCTATGCAAATCACCTTGATGAAGCCCTAGTCCCAGCACTTCATGAGAGCGAGGTTCAATTTGTCTCTTCTCACGAAGTTGCCCCAGCTGGCAACTTGGCGAACTTCGTCCCGGATGGCCACTTCCGGCCCGACATCGAGCGAGAACTGGGTCGCAGACTCGCCTCCACAATACGAGAAGTATTAGGGCACTGAGCCCTATCCCAGGCAACAGGCCGCCGAAGCAGCCAGCGGCTCATCCGGAAGCAGGTGGTGAGTCGACAAAGCTTGGGACCACTGATCAAAGCCACCAATCGCTGTTCATGCCGCCGACTACTACTATTTATCAATTGGCGGTCGCTTGCTTTGGCTGCTTGCGCCCACGCGACTCCTGAAGCACCGCTCCGAGCAGCTGCGCCTCTGCGGCGCGCACGGCCTTGACGGCGCCGCGCACCGAAGACTTGTCAGTCCGCCGACTACACACCACCAATTGAACGGCATCTGCGATGCCGAGTAGCGCTCGAGCCTCAGGTCGCTGCTCCAACGCCGGCAACTCCAGCACTACGAATCGATGACTAGCACACAATTCATCCAGCAAGCCCACAAACCCAGCCGCGGCCATCGGATGCGGTTGGGTGGCAACGAACGGCCCAATGGCTAGATACGAAAGCCCGGCGAAAGGCGTCGCCTGAATCGCACCCTCGAGCTGCATCTCGCCCGTCAAGACGGCGGCCCAACCAGCGCCGGAAGACAGCCCGGCGCGCTCCGCGAACCACGCCACCTGTTCGGTGCACGAAACGTAGACGACTCGCTCGCCAGCATGCAGTGCGAGGCCGATCGCCATCGTGGCAGCCGCTCGACTCGCATCAGCCGCTTCCCCACACGGGAGCAGCGCAATCTTCAATCCAGCCTTCTCCCGGCGGTCGTAGGGTAACGCTGTCCAAAAACTTGCGATGTCAGGCCGCAAATCTGCGAACGCAGGAGGAATCGCATCTACGGCAAGATCTTGCGTTGGTTGATGGCAACTCTGCAGAATCGCACCAGAAGGCAGACCCAGCATCTGAAGGTCGTGAACGCTACTGATTCTCGGGCTACGGAAAGCCAACAGCAACGCCAAGATCGCGCCAACCGCGCCACCGAACAAGCCTCCTAGAATGACACGCTTGCCGCGCGCAGGCCCGATCTTCAGCGGCTCGAACGTGGCCTCGTGCATCACACCGACATTGCTAATGTTGAGGTTCTCCATCCGCCGCATCGAACGCATGCTGGCCACGCCGTCGGCCAGTCGATCGGCGATGCTCCGCTTCTGGCGCGCGTCCAGCTCAAGCAAGCGCAAAGCAGGCGAGACAGCCTCAAACGCCGCCAGACGCCGGTCGACATCCTTGCGAACTGCGCGCAAAGCGAGCAGCTGCTTCTCAAGTCCCTCAACCTCAACAGCACTCTGATCAACACGCTCAGAGATACTCTCGTAATACGGATTGGGTTCCTTCTGCTCGGCCGGCTGCAAATGCCCCTCTTCTTCGTCAACCTGAGCTCGTTTTTCCTTAATGCGCTTGGCTAAACTAGCTCTACGACTTTCATACTCACTGTCACTGAGATTGCTCCTCTCACTCTCAAGACTGAATTCCAGCTGTTCCAATTGCATCAAATGGCCGACGAGCGCGGCGTACAATGGACTCGGCGCAAGCCCTTGAGCTCGGATTGCGCGATCCGGCGACACCATGGTCAGCAAGGCAGCCAATTGCGACTGCTCTGCCTTCTTGCGCTTTGCATCAAGGCTGATCTTGTCGATCTGCTGGTCTAGCTGTCCCAGGTAGAGGAGCTGGACGTTGCGCTGTGACTCGAAGTCATAGATGCCCTTATCGACACGGAAGTCGCGCAACGCTTTGTCGGCGGTTCGCGCGAGCTGTTCGTCTCTCTCAAGCTCCTCCTCGATCGCACCGAGTGAAGCCATCGTGTCAAAGACTTCACTGTGCATCTCGATGGCGGCTGCGAGCGAAGCCTCCACCACGGTGCGAGCCAACTCTGGCGAGTGAGACTCATAGGAAATCGATATCACATTGGTCCCCGCCTCGGGGTAGATGCGGATCGTCTCCTGCAGGATGAGGCGAGCGAGGGTGTCGCGATCGAAGGGAAGACTTGAACTCCTCGCCGCCCCGGACGACTGGAACCACCAACTCTGCAACGCATGGAAGGTCCGAACGTGCCAGGGCCGAACACTGTCGCTTGTGGCATCAGGCTTGTAAGGAGCGAGGACCGTGTCAACCCCAACTTTCGCAACGATCTTGCCAAACAGCTCGGGCGCGGACAGCACCTGCAACTCGTTCTGGATCGCCTCGCGGGCGGGCACCCTGCGTGCAGCCGTAGCCGTCCCGGAAAAGGCCGTCTCTGGCGTTATCGACTCTCGCTCCCCCAGCCGAACGAAAAGCTTTCCAACCGAGCGATACTGATTGGGTGAAATGAGAGCTCCAAACAGTCCAAAAGCCAATCCAACGCACGCAACCAAGACGACGAGCAATCGAAATCTCCAGATACTGGCAACCACGTAGGGCACCAGATTATTCGTCGAGCTAGCTGCGCCCCCAGCCTCGTTGGGCTCAGATTCAACTTGCATGGAGTGTCATAGGATTTGCTGAGGAAAGAACGGGAAAGGAAGCATGCGGCGGATGAACTGGTCAACCCAAATGTCGACATCGTCGATGGCCGTGTTCGGCACGAATACAATGTCGCGAGCCTGGAGGAATATCGGTGGCTGACTACCCCACCTGTAGATGTCAGCATCGAGCCGCCACGCGCGCATCTCATTGGAACCCACCAAGCGACGCATTAGTATGGTGTTCCGTAGATTCGCCGTGGCTTTCAGGTGTCCTCCAGCAGTACTTATCGCCTCCGTCAACGTCAAGGTACGCCCCGACAGAGGCTGGGGGCCAGGGCCATTCACCTCTCCCAGGACGTAAACGACCTGACCCGCTTGGTCGCTGGTTTGACCACCACTCGCTCCCCCGGCGCTGGGCAAATCGACAGTCAGATTCTCAACATCCTTGCCACGCCCCTTGGCGTCATACATATCTCTCAAGCGACTGGCTAGCTCTGGCAAGGACAGACCAACAACCTCAGCATCCCCCACCAAGCGAAACGTAGCCCTTCCATCGGGACGAACACGCGCTTCATGGTCCCATTCGGACATGAACGGGAAGCTCACTGCGATAGCATCTCCGACAGACACATGCGCAGAGCCGGTGTTGCGGGTGGAGTTGATCTCGCCCGCCAGTTCCGCGATCGAATAGCCGGTCGCAGAGCAACCTGCTAAGAGCGTCAGAGCAGCCGCGCAGCTCACCTTCCAGAATATGCAGTTCACGCCGTTCATCTTCACTCTCGCTACAGACGAAGCAACCTCAGACCGAAGAATCTACTGCTTGAGGCCATGAACTCTGGGTGCCATGTGCAAGCCAGTTGAATCGTGGGACGAGTGGACTTCTGCATCGCGCTCGGTGCTCCTGGCGTCAACGGTCTCCCCGGGCATACTTATCGTTATTCTCCAGAATGGACGGGTGGACTGGATACCCATCTCGAAACAGCCTACTCGCGGTCGATGCCAAGGGCCTTAGGAGACCGGCAAACCCAGTCACGCGCACCATGGCTTTGGCAGTCGCCCGACTTTGCCGCTCTGCCCAACGACCAGCTGCGGTGGGCATACTTCGTAGGCACGACAGAGGCTGAGTCCTCGACTCAAGATGACCAACTGCCCGGCTTCACGGTTCCCGCGACCTGCCAGAAACACACTAGGCCCGCCGTCAACACCACTTCATCGACCGCTAGAGATCGGAAGGAGTGTTGCCACGACGCTGCTGGCGGAGCCGGAGAACTACTACGACAATAGGCCCCATCTCTGCGCATTCGCGGGCTCAAGCGCTGATTCAACCGACGCTCCGTTCTGTCGCTGGCCGCCTTCTGGAAGTTTGTAGAGCAATGCTCTCAGGACAGACTCCGCACCGTCGGCCGAAGGTCCCGGTCGCCGCCGCTTGCAAGGTCGCTTTGGACAAGTATCACGCGTCAATTTCCACTTGCAAAAAGGCGGGTAGTCTGGACCCCGGAACTGCCGATCAGGCTTCGCATGAACTGACCAACTGAATCCCCCGGGAGATCCTCTTATGTCCTGCGAACCCGGGATCTCCTACAGTAGCCTCAGCCGCGTGCATGTAGCGATGGCCCAGTTCGCCTGGGTGATGCGGCACTTGCGCGACGCGACCAAAGAACAAGTAGCTCTTGCCCCAATCTCCTGAGAACACTAGCGGTAAGACCGCTTCTTCACCACCATCGACGGTAGGTGCCGAACCTCAGGACACTAAACAAGCCGCTGTCTCCGGCGTCGTTTGGTCTGCGGTCGGGATCGTGGGCGGCCAAGCCCTGCGCCTCGGCGGCAACATCGTGCTGTCCCGCATCCTGTTCCCGAGCGCCTTCGGCGTAATGGCCCTGGTCAGCGTCTTCCTCTATGGACTTCAGATGCTCTCCGACCTCGGAATATGGAAAAGCGTCGCTCAGAACGAGCGGGGCGCCGAGCCGGAGTTCCTAAACACCGCATACACAATACAAGCGATACGCGGCGTCACTCTGTGGGCGATATGCGCCGTTCTGGCCTGGCCCTACGCGGCGTACTACGACGAGCCCATGCTAGGGCCGTATATCTGCATCAGCGGATTCGTAGCGGTGCTGGGCGGCCTGCAGTCACCCTCACTGATGGTCCACCAGCGACAAGTATCCGTCGCAGCCATCACCAAGATGAATCTGGGATCACAGGCCGTATCGCTCGTGGTCATGCTGACATGGGCCGCAATCCACCCTTCCCCTTGGGCGCTCGTTGCCGGCAGCGTCACAGGGGCAGCGGTGGTCATGCTCGCTTCACACACTTGGCTCAGCATCTACAGGCCCCGCTTCCAATGGAACGCTGAAGCGAGATGTGAGCTGATCCGCTTCGGCAAGTGGATCTTCCTCAGCTCGACCCTGACATTCGTAGTATCACAGAGCGACCGACTGATGCTCGGGAAGCTCGTCAGCAAGGAGGACCTGGGCCAATACAGCATCGCGCTAGCCCTTGCTTCGCTCGTAAAGATGCTCGCAGGCCAGGCGATCAACTTTGTGCTCTTCCCGCTCATGAGTCGTGCGCAGAACGACCGAGAACGCCTGCTGACAATGTTTGTGCAGGCTCGCGCTGTCCTCCTGCGGGCCTGCGCTGGTTGCTGCGCCGCCATCGTCATTGGCGGGCCGCTGTTCTTCGACTCCCTATACGACGACCGCTACGCAGATCTCGGTTTCTACGTCCAGTGGATCACACTCTGGATGTGGTGCGACATAATGACGCATGGAATCGAAAACGTGTGGGCATCGCTCGGCAATACCCGCGTCGCGTTTATCGGTGGCTGTGTTAGAGCACTCGGAGTCCCTTTCGCGATCATTGGGTACGGCATCATAGAACTGCCAGGCCTGGTTTGCGGCTTCGCGTGCGCCGACCTACTGGGACAGGCCGTGCTAGTCGCCATGCTTCCGGGCCGCCGACTCGCCGTGCTCAAGCAAAGCGGACTGTACTCACTCATAGGCGGAAGCTACGTCGGACTCGCGCTGGCCATCATGGCATTCCAGCGGCCATCTGCGTCTCACTGGTCATTCCCGCTTCTTATAGTCGCGCTGACCATCCCCCCGATACTGGATGCTGGACTCTATACTTGGCGACAGCTACGCCTCTAAATAACGGCAACTACCTACACGATGGAAGGCCAACCAGAATCGCCGCCCGAAGCGCTGCTATCACCGCGACCGCATGTGCTACTTCGACTTCGCTTCTATGGGGCTACCTATCGGCAGCGGCCGGTCGAGTCAGCGGCCAAGAACATCGCCCAGGCACGATTGAAGCGAAGCGGTATCCGTTGGTCTCGAAGCGGCGGTCAGCACGTGCTGAATCTCCTCACATACCTCAAGTCGACCAGATGGGACGTGATGTGGACCACCATCACGAAGGCCGCGTGAGTTGCCCGGATTCGAACTCACACCCGGAGTCCCGGCATGGTTGCGCCTGACCGACGGAGGCCCTGGCCGTCAATTGTATGGCATGCAACCGCGTGATTGGCGCGGGGCACGGTTCCATGAGGTGACACCTTGGCCTAGATTCACGGTCGCGCTGCAACCCATGGCGAAGGCTCGTGGCGCATAAATGACACCATCTATCGAATCTCGCTCCACCCTCATCATGCCGTCCAATTCGCATCCCCCCATTGATCGGGCTTCGTTCTACGAGCGAACCGCGTGCATCTCGTGCAGCTCCACGGACTTGATCGAACTGGATCGAGGACGGTTCGATCAGGATCCGCACAGGTCCGCGATTCTTGCCTCCGCTTGGGGCGAGTCTCCCCTCCCTTACCTAGCTGAATGCGAATGGCAACTAGTGCGCTGCAGCAACTGCGCCCAAGTGTTTCACAAACGAGTTCTCACCCCAGAGTGGGATCAGATCCGGTTCGAGCGCTGGATGACCAAAGAAGCCATTGAGCAGTTCGAGAACGAGAACGATGTCAACACACCCGCCGCGGTTTTCGGCCGGGCACAACGAGAAGTCGGATGGGTCCTCGCACTGGAGAAAATGACTCGACCCTTGCGCAGAAACGAGGCTGCCAGGTGGCTCGACTTCGGCTGTGGTTGGGGTCGGACCGTAGAGTTCGCATCGCTGTTCGGATTCGAAGCGTTTGGAATCGATCGCTCCGGAGCGCGGCGTGAACAAGCCTCTGGTGTAGGACGCGTCTTTGAGAGTGTCGAAGAGTTCTCGGTTGAGCAATCGCAACCAGTTCACGCCATCAGCCTCTTTCAGGTCCTTGAGCACCTGCATGCACCACTTGAGTGCCTACGCACTCTTCGGAAACTACTAGTGCCCGGCGGGTTCCTCGTTCTAGAAGTCCCCGACGGGACCGGATTCCAAGGAATAACCAATGAGAAGACTCTAGTCATTGCCGATGGCTTGGATCACGTCAACGCCTTCGATCCTGATACGCTTGCGGGGATCGCACAACATGCTGGCTTCGAGCGGGTGCGACGAGTCGCGACCGCTCAAGTAACAGCTGACGCTGCGAGAGTCATCAAGCGCGAAGTGAACCGGCTCACTCAAGGCTTTAGACGGAAGAACACCCACCAAGTGTTCCGACGGACCTAGCCTTCACCAATTCAGTCCGCAGGTCGAACCTGCACTGCTGATACCACCTTGCACTATCCATGCTTGCCAGTGGCCAGGGAAATGGTCCTCCTTGCCTTCCCCACATACGGCCCGGCGGGGCCACCGCATTCCGTATCCACCTCTTCGAATCGCGGGCTCGCTTGCCGGACGGTAGGCCGAATGCAGGAAGCGAGCTGACGCAGGGGATACCGCTCGATGACCGGATCATGCTCTCTCATGCGTTGTCTCCGCTGCTCTAGCTTTGCGCCTATCCAAGACAAGCCAGCGCGTAGGAGCAAGCATGACAGCTCAATGCACCCCATCCGGGGTCGCCAGACTATTCGCTTGAGCGCACTCAGTCCAGGCCGGATGCATGCGTCAATTTGAGACTTGCTTAAAGGCGATGGCAAGGTCGGCTTGAGCAGGTCTGACGATAGAATCCGGAGCTGTTTAGAGTTGGCTAATCTGAGAGTCGATAGCAGAAACAAAGATGACAAGCACACGAACCAGCGAGGGTGTTGCCGTTCACGCATCTACTCAGCGCATTTGCCCTCGGAGACTGGGCGCTGCAAACCAGAGCATCGATGGCTCTACGGCGCTAAGCCCCACGCTGACTGCGCCTAGCGCTGGCAATTCAAGCAGCCTTGGGAGCTGGCCTCACATGTTCGCCTGCTGCCTCGCACTCCTGGCCCTGATCTCCTGCTCGTCTGGTGGCGGCGAACTCGATGAGTCAGCGCCAGGACCAGGGCCTGGCCCTGGTCCCGCTGGCTCTGGCGGCCAATGGTCTGATCCACTGACATGGGGCGGCAACACTCCGCCGGAATCAGGTGACAGCGTCTTCATCGGGGCTGGACAGACTGTTGTCCTCGATACTGACACGGCCGCCCTGGACTGCCTGCGGATCGAAGGGACGCTGGTCGCGGATTCTTCACTCAACGTGGCAGTGACAGCCAACTGCATTGAAGTGCTGTCGGGCGGAACGCTGCAGATCGGCAGTGAGAGTCAGCCCTACGATCGGCGGGCGACGATCACGCTGACGGGGCCCAGGGGATTGCATCAGGCCCGCGCTGAGGACAACGCCCTCGACAATGATGGGGTTCAGCGAGCCATTCGAGTCATGGACGGCGGTAGCCTCAAGCTGTTCGGCGCTACACCGGGATTGCTGCGCAGCAAACTGTCTGCGCACGCCAGTGCCGGCGCCACGACACTAGCTCTGGCTGACCCTGTTGATTGGCAGGCCAACGACAAGATTGCGGTATCGCTCACAGATTTTTTCGGGGTAGGCGAAACCGAAGTGCTAACGCTCGCTGCCGATAGCGTGGGCAACATGATCAGCACGACGACCGGCCTGCAGACATTCCGATGGGGATTGCTTCAATATCCCGTAGACGTGGCGGTCAGTGGCAGCGCGGTGAGTTTGAATCCTGGCACGTTCACCCCCGCAAGCCCCTCCACTCCAACAGTCTTGGACGAGCGAGCTGAGATAATCAATCTGACCCGTCGCATCGTGGTTCAGGGCGCGGATGATGTCGACTGGAGCAACGAGGGCTTTGGCGCTCACGTGATGGTTATGGGGTTGCAGTCTGTCGCACAGGTACGGGGAGTCGAGTTCCGGCGCTGCGGCCAAAGGCGCGCAATGGGACGCTATCCATTCCACTGGCACATGCTGTCGTTCACCCCTGCTGACGCAGCAGGACAAGGCGGCGGCAGTTTCCTGGGTTCCGCGGATCCAGCAGACCACTTCCTCCAGGACAGTTCCGTCTGGAATAGTGAGAACCGCGCAGTAACGGTTCATGGTACGTGCGGGGTCAATGTCTCCAATGTCTACGCCGTCGACATCAAAGGGCACGCATTCTTCATGGAAGATGGCTCGGAGTCCGACAACCAGATCTCGGGGTGCGTTGCCATGAAGGTTCGCGACCCCGGTCTGACACACCGGATGAAGGTGCACGACAATCTAGCATCCGGCTTCTGGCTGACCAATCCTGACAACACGATCACTCAGAACAGCGCAAGTGACTGCGACGGTCGCGGGCTGTGGAACAGCTTTGCTGATCGCTGCTTCGGCCACAGTCGCAACGTGGGCATAGAGCCTCTCTTCATCGTCATCCGCCAGTTCGACGACAACACTGGTCACAGCAACGCCGAGCAAGGGATCATGACAGAATTCCCAGTCGCCGACGAGGCTGGCAATCTCACGAGCCGTCGCTATCTCGAGAGATACACCCCCGGCCAGGAATGGGAGTTCACGATGAGGCGAAACATTACATGGAAGAACAACCGCAGCGGCTACCGCAACCGCGTGATGGCAGCCCGCTACGAAGATTGGACGGCCGCCGACAACAATAGCAAGGACTTCGAAGGCAGCACGTTGCGCGGTGCCATCATGTCCGGAACTCTTTTGATCGGATCGAGCCTCAACAATGCGACGCCATTTATGGACCCCACCCGCAGCGGGGTTGCAAGTTACCACCACGAATTGAACTTCGAGGACCTCACTGCGATCAACTACCCCTACTCCGCGCCGGTGCTCACGAGTAACGGCCAATTCGTCCACGGAGGCGGTGTATTCGATGGGGCGGATCTATACACCATCGGGGTGAGCCTCGGTCTTGCGCGAAGCCCCGGCTGGAGGTTGATCAACTCGCATCCGGGTTACTTGACGGCGCCGCCGTACTTCGACGGGTTTCCGCTCCAAATCAACAGCGGCGCCAACAACGGCTTCCGACACTGGTCAATAGCTGGTGCAACCTGGGACCCACATGGCTACTGGGGGCCCGCTGGCAACTATCTCGTACATGACAAACTATTCTACACCTTTGGGCTGACGAGCTATGTGCCGGCCTCGCCGGTAGGATTCAATGTGATCTCGACGCCCGACAACTTCTCGGGCATCAAGCCAATCATCATCGACAACGAGCAGTCTGTCCTATCGAGCTTTCGACCAATGCGCCTGGCGCGACTAGACGCCTCCAACCTGGAGATCGCCGAGCACACCGTCGGCGACCCCAACGTATCGATATTCTTCGGCGGCAAGACCTCGTTCACAGTGGCTCAAGGAGGCCGTTACAAGCTGACCTTGCCGGGGACACCTCTACCGACGTCGTCGCTGGAGATGCGGTTTGCCAACGCCTACCGCTCCACCGACAACTTCCTCATCGGGCTGCCCTGGCCAGGCACCGTTCCGGTTGCCGGCCGGCTGGAATCGGGACTCTACGGCCTGAACCTCAGCACGGCAGTGGCAGAGGGCAGAATGAGAGTGTTCAGCAACACGGGCAACAGCATAGTGGATGTCCTGACCGACTCCACGGGCTCGACAATATGGCAGGACAACGCAAACAACTGTGTTTGGATACAGCACGTTGGGGGGCTCACCTTCCCAATCAGCGGCGACCCGCTGTCCGACCAGAATCTGGAACGCCTCCAGATCCTTCGACTCTACCCGCAGTAATGACTTCAAGCTGACGTCGGCATCGGCTGAAGAACACGATGTCGGCGCCAGGGATGCGAACGGTCTAGAAGGCCGGCGCTCGCCCCTTTCGAGCACAACGGCGATTGCCTAGTTGACCTCACGGCTTTAGTGCGCGCGCCTGGGGCCGCTAGAGTTGGCCGGCCCTAGGCACACATTCGGCCTTACTCGAGTTCGCTTGGAGCGAATGCAACTGAGCGCCTCAGGGCATTGAGCACTTTTTTGTCCTGAAGGAGTTCGACGCTACTTCGGCCCACAGCGTTTTCGAGTCGAAGGAACTTCAGCCTGGGCTCAACTTGTGGGATGCTTTCCGGCTCTTTGAATCGAGTCTGGACCTGCCAGTGCAGCACTAGCCGCTTCTCGATCGAGCACTGTCACGATAGATTGCCATGTATTCTCTGATGCGACATGTCTGGGCAGGTCGGCGGCGAGCCGCAGAGTCGTTCCTTTTCTGGTCGGGGCTTGGCTTCGCATATGAGCGACTGGCGCGACCGACAGGCGCAATGATCTTGATGTATCACAGCGTGGCCCGACCGCGGGTCGCACCATACATCGACCCTCCCAATCACTTAGCGAGCCAAGCGTTCGAGCGGCAAATGTTGTTCTTGAAACGGAGTCGCAAGGTCGTCTCGCTGACGGATCTCGTGGCGGGCATCGAAGCTGGCGAAACTCCCGAAGCCGGCACGGTGTGCATCACCTTCGACGACGGCTACCTCGACAACTTCACTGTTGCTGCCCCTATTCTCGCAAGCCTCTACTTGCCCGCGACTCTCTTTCTTGCAACCGGCTACATGGATACTGCGGAGCCGCAGTGGTCCGATAGAGCTTGCATGGCTCTGGGGCGACGCCAAAAGCATCGGCTGATCCTGCCCGACATCGGCATTGACGCGGACATGACGCAAGACGATCAGCGCCAGCAGGCAACCCGACTGCTGCATGGCTACCTACTTTCGGCACTGCCGAGCGCACGTGAGGCCACTTTGCTTGAGATGGAGCGCCAGTTGGCACCGTCACTTGATTCTGTGCCTCGCCTTGGCATGAACTGGGACGACGTACGTGCCCTGCGTAAACGCTATCCATTGATCGAGATCGGCGGGCATTCACGTCGGCACACAGACTTGATGACGCACGACACCGAAATCGTACGCGAGGAGATAGACGGCTGTGCCAAAGACCTGCGTCGCGAACTTGGCATTGTTCCGCGGCTGTTTGCGTTTCCCTATGGCCGCTCCAGTGGAGCAGCGCGAACAATGATTACGGAACTTGGATGGAGTGCGGCCGTGGGCACGAACAACCAATGCCGTGTCGAGGTGGAGAGCGACCGACTTGACCTGCCACGCGTCGGAACGCCGCGCACGATGACAGAGTTGCGGCTAAAAACGAGTGGGGCATATCCTGGTGCCATGATTCTGTTGGGCAAGCGATAGATGGTTGCTCCCAATCTTCAGTGGCCACTGACGGCCGTCATGGTAACTTACCAGTCGGAGGCGACCTTGGGGCCGGCGCTAGCCGCGCTGCGTCAGAGCTATGACCTGGGCCTACTACGGTGCGTGGTGGTTGACAATGCCAGCCAGGACGATACCCCCAGTCTGCTGGGGCGCGAAGGCGACTGGGCCAAGATCCAACTTGAGACCATTAACCATGGCTTCGGTCGCGGCTGTAACATCGGCTTCGCCCACGTGCAAACCCCCTACACTTTGTTCGTAAACCCTGATGCCACGGTGCCACCTGATGCAATTCGCACGATGCTGGCATTCCTCGAGGCAAATCCTCACGTGGGTATCGTCGGGCCTGCGACTCGTGTAGGCGAGGAAGGTAGCGAGCACTATCAGCACACGGGCCCCCGACCGCGCCCGCTCACTCTGCTGCAGAAGCAGGTTGGCCGCTTTGCACCGACCGACATCAATCCTATTGAGCCTGGCTCTGATGCTTTTCGCACAGGCTGGGTGTGCGGTGCGGTGCTGATGATTCGCACCGATCTGATGCGCCAATTAGGGGGCTTCGACCCGACGTACTTCATGTATTACGAAGAGATGGATCTGAGTGCTTGCGCTGAGGATTTGGGCTACGAGACATGGGCAGTTGGCGCCGCGTTGGCCCACCATGTTGGAGGCGCAAGCTCGACAGAAGACGATGGGCGTGTCCATGGCTGCATCGCCTCCCATTACTACGAGAGTCGGCGTCACTATCTGATCAAACATCACGGATGGCTCCTTGCTACCGCCGCGGAACTGGCCGAGGCGAGCCTGCTACTGCTCCTTACCAGCATAGATCTGCTGCGAGGGCGCGGCCTGCAACGACTGCGACCCCGCCTGCAAAGCGCCTGGTTCCGAAGACCAAGTACTAGTCGACCGTTCCACGATTGAGTGACTAGGAGCGGAGCTGAGCGCCCCACATTGCCCCGAGCCCGCCTCAACCCTCACTTCGGCCGCTGCTCCAACCACAGCCCAAGCGTGATCGCCAACCACAGATTCATGCCATCGCTCTCACAAACATTCCCCTCCGTGGCGCGGCGATAGGTCGCCGCCAGAGCCTTCGCATCGACATAGCTACCCAGCTCACCGATGTCGCCAGCCAGGATGGATTCCAAGCGTTCTCGATCGCGGTTTAGGAAGCCGTGCTTGAACTGCTCACCCCAATCCGACTTCTGGACCCGCCACTGAATCTGCTTCGGCACGAAACCTTCCACAGCACGACGCTGCACCACGCGGTCCCAGCCGTCGCTCAACTTCTGGTTCGCTGGAATGCCGTAGCAGAACTCGACCAACCGCAGGTCAAAGTACGGATGGCGATGGTCCATTCCAAAGGCTGCTGCCGCCTTGTCGTTAACCTCTAGGTAGTGTGGCACCAGCGCAGACGTCAGCGAACGCCAGTGACTATCCCGCAGCGTGCGAGCCGGGCGCAGCTGCGAACCCAGCAACTCGTGTAGCCGACTCGACCAACCAACTTGCTTGGCAAAGTCTGGATTGATCGTGCTCGGCGGACTCGGGGCACCCTTACCAACTAGCCGGCGACACCAATGCGCCAACGGATGTAGGACTCCGGGGCCAATGCCGAAGTGCCACAAGAACCGCCGAGCCGGATGGCCGAATCGCCTCCCCAAGCCGCGCGCCTCGCGAACAGCCTGGATCCAACGGCCGCTGCCACACAGTTGCGCAACGTATTCCAAGCCGTGACACACGGTGGTGTCGCCATCGACACCATCTACCAGAACGCGCAGACCTCGCTTCTGGGCGGCCTTGGCAAGGGCCCAGTAAACGAACAGATTGGGCGAATAGAACGGCTCGTCCTCGCACGCTAGGGCTGCGTCAATCTCGGCCAGGGGACTGGTGTCGCTGGCGGAGACGAACGTCGGATCCATGTGGCCGTCGGCCAGAATCACATCAAGGAACGATCTCTCATCGATCGCCGGGAAATCGGGAAACGTCGCTGACAACGTCGGCAGTGGGGAATGCCCCCACTCGGCTCGCTTTTGCCGAGCGATGCCGGCGAGTGCCGATGAGTCGAGGCCACCGCTGAGGAGCACTCCGATGGGTTGCTCGCCGCGCATTCGATCACCTAGCGCCGTCGTCAGAATCGACCGGAACTCCTCCGCGTAGGCTTCGTCAGACGCTCGCTCGATCCGGAGGTCGGGATCCAGCATCCAGTAGCGGCGCAGTTGATGGCCAGTTGCCGAGATGGTCAGGCTGTGACCTGGTGCGAGTCGCTGGATCGCTTTGTAGAACGTGCTGGTCTTGTCCGCGAAAATGCGTCCTAGATAGTCAGCGATCCGACCTTCATCGAGATCCCTTGGCACAACACCGTGAGCAAGCAGCGCCTTGATCTCGGTGGCGAACAGGAAGTGGCCTGCGCCCTGGTGATAGTAAAACGAACGGGTCCCAAGATGATCCCGAGCACAGAACAGTCGCTGTTCCACGCCATTCCAGATCGCAAAGGCGAAGTCGCCGAGGAGGTGCTCAGGGCAGGCCTCCCCCCACCGCAGGTAGGCGCGCAGGATTAGCTGCTCATCGGTTTCGGTGTCGGCGCAGGCCAGACTGCGGCACAAGTCGTCGCGGTTGTCGAGGCGAGCATCAGCGACGAGAACATGCTGGTCGCCATGCTCGACTTCCAGCGCCTGCTTGTTTTCGCGAGGCAATAGCGTCAACTGCCCCATGGCAATGGAATCATCGTGCCAAGTGGCGTTGCCGCCCTCGCTGCGATGAAGCAGGCCCTTCAGCATGCGTTGAAGAGCCGCTGGATCACTCGCTGATCCATCGGTCCTCAGTGTCCCGAGAATGCCGCTCATCGCTTGTTTGCTGCGCTGGGACTCATGGTGGCAAGACTCACCTGCTGTGGCTACGAATCGAACGAAGTTTGGAGGTTCGTTGTGCCGAAGACGAGTTCAGATACTGGCCCGAACCCTGCCAAATCGCGAAACCAATTCTGTCCTGCGGCTAGTTGGTGCGACCATACTTGCGCCAACTAGCCCGCTAGCAAGCTATGCTGCCTTGGGAAGGTTGAGTTGGTCTCGACCCATGAATGCGATGCAAGACATCCGACCGGAAAACACAGTTCGAGCAAGCCTGCGCCAGATGTCCGCCGAGCTCGCTGGCGAATCGGTGGTCCTGAACTTCGACGATGGCATGTACTACAGCCTCAACCCAATTGGGGCGCGCATCTGGGAGCTGATTCAGGATCCACACAAGGTGTCGG
This sequence comes from uncultured bacterium, assembly GCA_963974725.1. GTDB lineage: Bacteria > Planctomycetota > UBA1135 > UBA1135 > UBA2386. Next base: position 20,723 of record CAXBFC010000071.1, read on the forward strand.
ATCTGCTCGCGACCATCGTGAGCGAATACGACGTCGACACGGCGCGGTGCGAGGCGGACGTGATCGCCCTTCTGGCGGAAATGCGCGGCATGCGCTTGGTCGAAGTCCAGGATGCAGCTGGTCCGTAGGTTCTCCCTGCTCCCCTGGTCGGAGAAGTTCTTGCTGTTCAAGGCTTGGTTGCTTGTCGGTCTCATACGGGTCTCGCTGCTGGTCGGGCGGTTCGCGCGCACGAAGCGGCTCTTGGACCGACTGCAACGACGCGCCGTCCCGCGCTTGGTCGCGCGACGCAGGCTAGCGCGCAGGGTCGCTCGCATGGTCGAGCTGGCCAGCCATCTGATTCCGGGTGGACGCCATTGCCTGACCCGAGCAATGGCACTTGAGGTTCTGTTGAAGCGCCGCGGCTATCCTGCGGATGTCAAGATTGGCGTCGCTCGAGATGATTCGGGCAAGCTCATTGCGCATGCGTGGCTGCACTGCGAGGGTGTGGTTCTCATCGGTGGTGAAGGTGCTGCGAACTATGTCGAAGTGTCGCCGTCCTCGCCGCCTTCTTCGTGACACCACCTTCGTGACAAACGCATTCTCTTTGTGCACGGCATGACTGACGGCATTCAGGTCTCGGGACTGGTCAAGCGATACCCGCGCAACCGTGACTTGTTGCGGTTTCTGCGGCATCCGCTGCGTCGTGACTACACCGAGGTGCTGCACGGGGTCGACCTCAACATCCCGCGTGGCGGCATCTACGCGCTCCTCGGGCCAAATGGCGCTGGCAAGACGACGTTGCTGAAGTCGTTGGCCGGCCTGTTGCTGCCCAACGCGGGGCAGATCGTCGTGGATGGAGTGGATCTCAGCGGCGATCCGGCTGGACTTCGTGAGCGGGTGTCGCTGGCAGTTTGCGACGAACGCTCATTCTACTGGCGTATCAGCGCGCGCGAGAACTTGCGGTTCTTCGCCAGCCTGAATGGGCATCGTGGACAGACTCGCGACGACCGGGTCCTCGAGTGCCTCGAACTCGTCGGACTTGCCGACGTCGCGGAGCGGCGCTACATGGAGCTATCGTCGGGCATGCGACAGAAGCTTGCGTTGGCGCGTGGCCTGTTATTGGACCCTTCGATCCTGATGATGGACGAGCCGACGCGGTCGTTGGATCCCGAGGCAACGGTGCGCATCCACGAAGTTGTGAGCAAGATCCTGGCGCAAGATCCGCAACGCATCGTTCTGTATTCCACCCACGACCTCGCCGAAGCCGAATCGATCTCAAGCCATGTGATCATCCTACGCAAGGGCCGGATCGTGACGCAGAGAAGCCTTGCAGATAGTGGTTCCTCGAGTGAGTTGGTCTACTGCATACGCACCTACCCTGTCGTCCCAGAGGCGTTGTTGGAAGCCCTGCAGGGCGTCGATGTCATGGGCGCACATGAAGACACCATCACGGTGCGACTCGAAGACCTGGCGCGATTGGATGCGATCCTTGAAGCGCTGCGCGTAGCGGGCCTGCGTCCCCTGGAATTGGTACAGAAGCACTCGTCCTTGCGCGATCTCTACCTCGCTAGCGGAGGGCAAGGCGAATGAGATTCTTGCGCATTGCCTGGGCCTTCGTGTGGCGTGAATTCTTGGAGGAAGCGTCCTACCCGCTCAAGGTGATCTTCAGCCTCGGCGCGGTGGTCATCAGCCTTGGCTTTCTGGTGGTGTTCACCGAGTTTCTGGGCAAGACTCTGATCTACAAGTTCGGTGGCACAAGCGGCGAGTACCTGCCTTTTGTGCTGCTTGGGCTGAGTTTCCACACGCTCTTGGACACGGCATTGCGCGAGTTGAGTTCGCGCGTGCGCCAGGCGCAAACCCAAGGTGTGCTGGAGGCGTTGCTCGCGACCAAGGCGCCACTGCGCTACATCATGCTCGCATTGCCGCTCTATCCGGTGATGCGAGCCTGCATCCGCATCGTGATCCTGTTGCTGCTAGGCGCGGCACTGTTCGATGTGTCGCTGCGTTGGGAGCACTGGCCGATGGCTGGCGCGGCACTCGGCATGGGCGTCATCGTATTCGGTGCACTGGGACTCATCTTCGCCGGGTTGACCGTGGTGTTCAAACGCACCGAACCGCTGGTCCAGGGATTCAACGCAGCCTGCTTCTTTCTGAGCGGAGTGATTGTGCCTTGGGAGGAGTTGCCGGCGGTGCTGCAGTCCGTGGCCGTGTTCCTGCCGTTGACGCCCGCTCTGGAGGCGTTCCGCTATTCGCTGCTGGATGGCAGTGATTGGGGGCAGGTGTGGCCTGCTTTTTTGAGGATGTTTTTGTTCGCGGTCGTGCTGGTGCCGCTGAGTGTGTTCGTATTTCGCTGGGCGGTGCGACAGGCGATGCGGGATGGAAGTTTGGCTCAGTACTGAGTCCGGTCGTGGCGGTTTCTTGGCAGCGGCGGGGCTCTGACCATCTGGTTGGCGGGCGAGGCTCTGCAAGCATCCGGCCCATGCCATCGCCGAATCGACCTGCGGTTGCCGGGCTTCCTTCCGTCGGTCGGTAGAGACGGGACTCCTCCCGAAGCCGTTGGCACTCGGCCGCACAGTCGAACTAACGGTTCGCAACCATGGGTAACTGTTCGTACACCCAGCGGAATACG
>CAXBFC010000072.1:0-23247 GCA_963974725.1 uncultured bacterium
AATGCGATGGCTGCGATTGCGGCCGCGCAGGCGCAGCTCAATCGTGAGCAGGCCGCTCCGCGCATCGCGCTCGCATCGGCGGACTTGTTGCAGGTCCGGATCGAGGCGTTTGAGCCGCTGCAACTCAGTGGCAATGAAACCGCCGCCGACGAGGTGCTCGCGGCGGTCAAAGCTCAGGCTCCGGAGTCACCCGACGTGATTGCGTTCCAGGCGATGCGCGATCTGGCCGGGCTGCGCAGCGAGTTGCTGGCGTTGGCGGATGCTGGCCAGGCGCCGCGGCTTGCCAAGGATGATCCGCGCGGTCTCGCGGCGGACGAGACCTTGGCCGCGGCCATCGAACTGCACCAAGATCACCACGGGCTCTGGTTGGCGCAAGCCCTGTGGAATCAGGCTCGCGACAACACGACGGCCGCACTGCGTTGCTTCATCAAGGCCACCAAACTGCGACCCGATGTGGTTACTTCTTGGTTGTCCGCGGCCCGCATGCTGCGCGAGAAGGGCATGTATGAGCCCGCGCTGAAGTACGCGCAGGATGGTTGGCAGAATCGCCGCGATCCACGCCTGCTGCAAGAATTGGCGCTGTCGTTGGTCGGGTTGAATCGACTCGGGGAAGCCGAGCGATACTTGTCGGCCTACATGCAGCTCGAACCCGACGACAAGGACTCGGGCAGAGTTCTGGCCAACCTGCTGATCGGTCGCGCCTACACGCTGTTGTCGGATCAGTCGCAGCGTGCAACCGTGCGCAAGCTGGTCGGCGATGCCTTGCGCTACAACGCCGATGAAACCAAGGCGCACCTCGTGCTCGGTCGCCTGGCGCATGAAGAGAAGAAGTTTGCGACGGCCGTTCGCCACCTGGAAATCGCGTTCGAGTTGCTGCCGACGTTTGATGATGCGCGCCAGCAGTTGACCCGCAGCCTGGCGGCGCTCGGCTTTGCGGCGTTCATGAACAAACAAGAGGAACGCGCTACGGACGCGTGGCTGCGCTGTCTCGAAGTCGCGCCGAAGGACTTTGACCGCGGATCGATTGAGCGGCAGCTGAAGCTGGCTTGGGGCCGCCTCGAGGCCCGCGGCTTGCAGCGCTCCAAGAAGGGCGACATCGACGGTGCGATTGAAGACTTCCGCCGCCTTCTGAAGATCGACCCGGAGATGCATTGGGCGGCGTGGTTGCTGGCAACCGCGCTGCACGCGCGAGAGGATGTCGATCTTGCCGAGCTCGAAGACCTGTGCCGCAAGGCGTTGGCGTGGCAGCATAAGAACGGCATCGATGCGTGTCGGCAGGCGTACTTGTTGGCGTCGACGTTGCAGCGGCGAGGCGAGGAGAGTGCCGCGCGCGACGTCGCCATCGAATACCTGAAGAACCCTGGCAAGGAAGCGGACCCGAAGGTGTTGGAAGTTCTCCAGGCGCTAGCGGACAGCTGAGCGACGCTCGGTTTTGTGGAGATTCCTTCACGACTACCGAGACCGCTCCGTTGCGCGAGCCGCGCGTGCCCGCTACGTTGCGGTCCACCAGGATTAGGTCAATTCTGGTACGGTCAGCCCCCAACGGTCCGGGGGATTCTTCAGTCTGCTGGTCCGCGCCTTGGTCAGAACCTGCTGCAATCGCAGTGGCAACCGGTCAAGTCGCAGCCTCTCCAAGTGGGGGGCAACGCCTCCTAGTCAGAGGCAGTCTCCTAGTCGGAGGCAGGGAGTTGTCGTGGCGCGTAGAACAAGCGATATCGCAATGCTGCTCGGGTCGAGCAGCAAGTCTCGTTCGAGTAAGAACAGTGGCTTCACTGGCAAGCTGGTCGGGTTCGTCGACTCGTTGCTGGGTCGCAAGCCCAAGCGCAACCGGCGTCAGGAACGCCGCGAACAGAGCGTGCCGATGCTGGTGTTCGCCATCGCGGTGCTGGTCGCATTCGGCGGTGGCTACGCGATCGGTGGCGGCTTTGGTGGCAAGGGCAAGGACAGCAACTCGCTGATCGCTCCTGGCCGCACGCCGACGTTCGTCGACGAAGTGGAGACCCAGCCGTTGGCGGCGGAAGCGTTCATCGTTTCGGCCTACCCGGGTGTGCCGGCCGCGGATGCCAAGATCCGTGCCCACAGCCTCAGCCAACACCTGGTGGGGCAGGGGCTACTCAAGGCTCGCCCATACCCATGGCCGCAAGCCGATGGTACCCTGTGGGTTGTGGCGGTCTATTTTGACGGCCAGGCGGAATTCGCGAAGACGGCCCAGATGCTCCGAGATCTGCCCCAAGACGTTCCGGACGAGATGTTCTGCAACATCCGTAAGAACGACAGTCAGTCCGCAACGGGCTGGCCGAGCAGTATGGAAATCCCGGAGTAGATCCCCTCCTCGAGTAGATTCATCCCGCGTAGATCCCGCGGTAGATCCCGCAGGAACAGGGTCTCGCCCGGAGGGCCTCGGGCCCGAATGCCCTTATCGGGCTAGAAAGTCCTAATCGAGGTAGCGGGTGGCGGTGGCTTTCCAGTAGGCTGCTCGCCCTCATTTTCCGCTGCCGGACAGTCCGAACTGTCGTGCCTCAACGCAGGCAGCTGATACCGAATCTGATCTGTAGAACTTACGAATCCAATGTCGATCCACAGCAGTCTGAAGTCCTCCGGAACGGGTGTCGGCCAGCGCAACGTCTGGACCCGCGTCGAGCGCCTCGCCGCCCTCAAAAAGGACGGTCGTTGGACCCCAGAAGTTGGCGTCACCGGCCTCCCGAAGGTGCGCACCAAGTTCAAGGTCGTCTCCAAAAAGAAGAAGAAGAAGAAGGACGACGAAGACAAGAAGGACTAGTTCGTCCGCTTGTTGCGTTGTCCGCGCCCGCGTCCCCGCTGATTGGGCCCGCCGATCGGGCCGCCCGAATGTCGGTCCTTCCATGGAATGGGCCGCGCGCTCACGCCATCGTCACTGCTCCGTGTTTGCGGTGAGCGTGCGACGCACCTTCTGCTGGCGCCGACCTTGTTGGCGCCTTGTTTCCCAGCCTTCCTGTCCCGAACTCTTGGGTAGCCGTGGCTTCTGAAGACATTGGTCTGTCGAGCCGCGTGCGCGGCATCGAGCCGAGTGGCATCCGTCGCATCTTTGAGTTGATGGCGACGATGAAGGATCCGATCAATCTGTCGATCGGGCAAGCCCACTACGATCCGCCGCCGGAGTTGATCGAAGCGGCGTGCAAGGCGATGCGTGACGGCTTCAACCGCTACACGATCACGCAGGGTCTGCCGGAGCTGAATGATCTGGTTCTCGATGACGTCGAGAAGCGGCTCGGCAAGCGTCCCGAAACCTGCTTGCTGACGAGTGGCGTCTCCGGCGGCTTGATGCTGTCGTTCTTGAGCCTGCTCGATCCCGGTGACGAGATCCTGCTGCCCGATCCCTACTTCGTCATGTATCGCCACCTGGCGAACCTCTGCGGGGCGACGGTCAAATACTACAACACCTACCCCGCCAAGGACGGCGAACGCTTCGCGGTCGACACCGACGAGATCGATCGTCTGGTGACCGACAAGACCAAGATCGTCTTCGTCAACTCGCCGAGCAACCCGACCGGGGGCATGCTGACGCGGGCCGAGATCCAAGGCGTCTGCAAGAGCGCGGACCGAGTTGGGGCCTACGTCGTCAGCGATGAGATCTACGACCTGTTCTGCTACTCGGACGACTATGCCTCGCCGCTGGAATACACCGATCGCTGCATTCAGCTCGGCGGCTTCAGCAAGAGCTACGGCGTGCCGGGTTGGCGCATGGGTTACGCGACTGGTCCGAGCAATGTGCTCGATTCGCTGAAGACGCTGCAGCAGTTCTCGTTCGTGTGTGCGCCGGCGCCATTCCAGCATGCGTTGCTCGCAGCGATGCCGGCGATTGATCTGCAGCCGTATCGCGAGCAGTACCGCAAGAAGCGCGACATGCTGGTGCGCGACCTGCACCCGAGCTATGCACTGTCGCAGCCGGAAGGCGCGTTCTACGCATTCCCGCGGTTGCCGCGCGACAAGAGCGGCGTCCAGGTACCTAGCGATGTGTTCATCGAAGCGGCCGTCGAGAAGAACGTGCTGATTGTTCCTGGCAAGGCGTTCTCGGAGCGCGATACGCACTTCCGCTTGTCGTTCGCTGCGAGTGATGAACACCTCACCGCCGGCATCTCGGTGTTGAATGAGCTGGCCGAACGCTTCACCAGCTAGGTGACGGCGCGGATGGAGTTGTAGTCGGATGGAGTTGTAGTCAGATGGATCTGCGCCACGCACTGACCGACCTCAAGTCGAAGCAGCAGAAGGACGAGCGCGAGTCCAAAGAAGCGCGCGCGCCGTTGATCGAGATCTTCCACTCGATCCAAGGAGAGGGACGGTTCGTCGGTGCGCCGATGACGTTCGTGCGCACGGCGACTTGTCCGTTGCGTTGCACCTACTGCGACACGCCCAACAGCTACGAAGCTCCGGCTTCGGCGCCGGTGAACTTTGGCGTGCGCACCATGCAAGAACCCAACCCGGTGCGGGCGAGCCGGGCAGCGGAATTGTGCCGGCAAGTCAGCCAAGCGGCGATGCCCGGCCTCAAGCAAGCGCGGGTCAGCATCACCGGTGGCGAGCCGTTGGTGTTTCCTGAGTTCGTGCATCAGTTCGGCAAGTCAGCGCGCGATCACGGTGCGCGTCTGCATCTCGAAACGGCAGCGCTTGATCCCGATGCGCTGGCCAACTGCATCACCCAGGTCGACCATCTCAGCGCCGACTACAAGTTGCCGGAGACGCTCGACAAGCCGCAGCAGAAGAAGCTGTTGCTGATGCCGGGCACCGACTACGGCACGCTGCACCTCAAGTGCTGTGAGATCGCGCTGCGTCGCGGCGCTTCGGTCGACGTCAAGATCGTGCTGACCGATCGGGTGCAAGATCCTAGCCTGGAGCGAGCGCTCGAGACCTTGCTGCCGGTGCGCGACAAGATCCTGCTGGTGCTGCAGCCGGTGACACCGTTTGGTGCGGTCAAGCGGCCGCTGCCAGCGCGCGATCTCGAACGCTTCGTCGCCATGGCCGTTCGCCACAAGTTCGACGTTCGCGTGGTGCCGCAGACGCACAAGACGATGAACCTGCCGTAGCGGGCGCGTTACCCCGGCGGCGTTAGAGGGTACTGTTGCCCATATGATGCTTCTTCGTCAATCTGTCGTGGCCGCTTGCCTGGGGCTGGTGATAGCAACGTCGATGACACCGACGAGTGCGTGCGCGCAGGGCCCGGTGTACCGCGAGCGGTGGGGCTACCTGCACCTCGAGAACCGTCGTGCCGAACTCTTCCACGAGTTGCGCGGGCGTTCGCAAGCGCACGTTGCCAAGGTTGCCGAGATCCTGGTCGAGCCCGATCAGGGTTTGCCGTTTGTTCCGGTCGCCAAGGCGCTCGCGTTCTTGCGCGGCGTCGAAGCCGATGCCGCGTTCGTGATGCGGGCTTCGCTGGGCACCTACGTGTTGCCCGAGGTAGTCGATCCCGAATCCACGGTCGCGACCTGTCAGTCGGCGAACTTCTCAATCACCTTGCCGTTCACGATGCCTTCGGCTGGTGAGATGACGTTCGCGATGACGGTGCGCAACGCTGCGGGCGAGCAGGTGTGGTCGCAGTTGGTTGAACGCAATTGCAGCATCCGTGCCCTGCGCATGGCACAGACGTCGGTGAGCATGCCCGGCGCCGAGCTGCCTGATGGCACCTACGAAGTCGAGATGCGGACGCTGCTCGACGGCAAGGAGCCGCGCGCACACGACCCCGAGTTGCGTTGGACCTTCCACGTGCTGCGTGACTACCAGAAGCGTGCCGAGAAGGCGCTGGCCCACGCGGTGACGTTGCGCGACGAGCTTGAGGCGTTGCCTAAGGCGCTGCTCGATGGCCTGGCAGCGCAAGTATCACGCGCGTTCACCGGCGAAGCGTTCGCCGTGCGAAGTGATGCCGTCATGGACTTGCAGCGACTCGAGGCGGGCCTGGCAAACCTCGCCGCGAAGCGTTCGCCGCTGGCTTCGATGGCCGGCGTCGTAGCTACTGCGATGCCTGCGGGTGATATCGTGCAGCCGTGTGTTTTGCGGATGCCGCAGGACACGCGCCCGCATTCGATGATCGTGTTTGCGACCGGTGCGCCGGCCTATGACATCGGCACGCGTCGTCCGACCGCGCCGGTCATGCGTGAATCCAATTGGTTGCTGCAAGAACTGGCCGGCTTTGGCGTCACCGAGAAGTGGCACATCGCCACGGTCGATTCGCCCGGTGGTGGTCGACCCTACGCCAAGACCTTGCTCGCGACGATCCAGGCGCTGCCCAAGGTGTTGCCGACCGGGGGCACCAAGCCGTTGCTCGTTTGTGACCGTGAGGCGGCGGCCGTGGTCGGCCTGCAGCTGGCGAAGTTCGCTCCCTACATCAGTGGCGTGGTGTTCGTCGGCGGTGGTGGCATCCCAGGTCCGTCGCTTGCCAAACTCGGCGACCTGCCGATTCGCTTCGTGTCGCTCGCGGGCTATCCAGGGTCTGCAGCGGCCGATCGCACGCTGCAATACTTGGTGGCGCAGCAGAAAGCGGGCAAGTCGGCTCTGGACGTCGCGCGGCTCCACGACCGGCAGGAGCCGTGGATGTTCGGCGTGTCGCGTTCGCTGCCGGAATTGCGTGCATTCGCCGTACAGGTGTTCGGCGAGCGGTAGCCGCGCGTTACCGCGAGTCGGACTAATCTAGGGGTGGTCCGTTCTCGATCATCCCAGCGACGATCGAGACCAAGTTGCGCGGCTTGAGCGGTTTGGTGAGCCAGATGCCGGGCGAGAGCAGTTCGTCGGTGACCGTGCTCTGACGTTGCTCGCTGCCTGATACGACGACAATGGGCACGTCGCGGCAGCCCGAAGCGCGCAGTTCGCGCACGACCGCCGAGCCTGACAGGGCCGGTAGGCTCATGTCGAGAACGACCAGACTTGGGGTTCGTTCGCGCAGATGACGCAGCGCTTGCAGCCCATCCTTGGCGACGTCGACGACGTGGCCAGCGCGGGTCAATGCGCGTGCGAAAACTTCGGCGGTCAGCGGTTCGTCTTCAACTAGCAACACACGAGTCGACTTCGCGGTTGCCGAAGCATCCTGGGTGCGCTGGGGCGCGTGGCTGCTTTGGTTCTTGGTGGTTAGGGCCATAACTCTGCCTCTCCTTCCCCGTTGCTATCGACAACTAGGCGGCGAGGCTCGACACGATCTGCCTATCCCTTGGGTGCTTTTCTCCTGGCCAGCACCAGGGTTTGTTCGCCGACGAAGCGCGCCAGCGATCGCATCGCCAGCAATTCGAGCCCGGCGTCGGCCAGTTCTTGCCGAAAGCCACGTCGCGATACCGCGAAGCGGCCCGAGCGGCGCTTGCCGAGCACCGGTCGCAGTCGCCGTCGGAAGTGTTGCAGACTGCACGAATCGAAGAAGGACACGACAATCGGTCCTGCCGTGACGCGCGCGAGTTCGCGCAGAATGGTGGTTCGTTCGGCAGGTGTTGCGATGTGCTGCAGTAGCCGCATGCATAGCACGCCGGCGAAGGCGCCGTCGGCGAACGGCAAGGCGTGCACGCTGGCGCACACGCGTGGCCGGCCATCGCCGGCGGCCACGACCATGTTGGGGTCGCGATCGGCGAGCACTGCCGGGCCGGGAAGTTCGTCGGAAAGGCGGCCGGCGCCACAGGGCGCATCGAGCCAAAACCCGTCCGTCGAGGGGGTCCTCCTGAGCAGCGCCGCGATCGCCGCACGTTCTCGGCGGTCGGTGCCGGACCCAGACCCGGTGCGGAATCTCTGGTCTCGGTAGCGTTCGGCGTAGCCCGGTTCGCGTTCGTAACTGCTTTCTTGCACGCGCCCACCGTAAGGGGAATGCGGCGCAGGTTCAGTCCCGGATCGCAGTCGGCCGATGCTGAAGCTAGAGGACCCGCATGACTGACTCGATCCCACAAACTTCCGCCGACCGCAAGTTCGATCGCGTTGGCTTTGATAGCGCGGTGACCATTCGCCTTGCCGGCGGGGCCATCGTGGGCAATGGCCAGAACGTCTCCGAGCAGGGGGTGTTCTTCGTCAGCGAAGGGTCGATTCCGGTGATGGTCGAGATTGACGGCCGCGAACACCCGATTCCAGGCGAACTCGTGCGCATCGAAAACATGGGCGACGGCATGGTCGGGCTTGCGGTCAAGTTCGCCGATACCGTCACAGACCTCGTCGACGGCTGAATCGAGACGCGCTATCGTCGGGCGTATGAACATGCGCGACCAGCTCAAGAAGGCGAAGCTGCTGTCTGACAAGCAGGCCAAGCAGCTTGCTCACAACCAGCGCGTCGAGCGCAAGGAGAAGGGCCGCGCGCAACTCGAGCAAGAGCAGCAGACGCGCAAGGTCGAGGTGCAGGAGATGCGGGCCAAGACGGCTGCCGATACCCGCCGCGATCAACAGGAACTCGAGAGGCAGCGCAAGCAACGAGAAGAGCAGTCCGCCATCGATGTGTTGATCGCAGCGGCCAAGAAGCCTGGTCCGGGACCGGTCAAGTTCTACTTCGAGGCACGTGACGGTTCGTTGCCGTGGTTGGACTTGTCCCCGCGCGAAGCACAAGAAGTGAGTGCGGGTCAGCTGTGTGTCGTGCGCGGTGGGCCTATTGGCACGCACGTTTATCGGCTGATGCCAGCGGACTCGGCGCGACGTGTCGCACAGGCGCGTCCGGATGCACTGATCTATGCGCCAAAGGGTGTCCTCAACAGATAGCAGTGGGGCTGCGGGGGCGGACCGTGCGCGATGGCTGGTCCGTCTGCGGAGTCGCTACTACTTGCCGAGCAGGTGGTGATAGCCTTCGGCCTGCTCGGGCTTTTGCCAGCGCTGGTAGAGCTCGATCATTCGTTGCGCCGACGCCTTGATCTCAGGGGAGCCGGGCTTGGTGGTCTCGCACAGCACGTCGTGCACTTCTAGCAGTAGTGGCTCGGCAGCTGGGAAGTCCTTCAAGCGCATGTGTGCGTTGGCCAGGTTGACCGTGGAAACCAATCGCCATCGTGCGTTCTTGGGCAACAACCGGCGACGGATCTCCAGAGCCTCCTTGAGTGGCGCAAGGGCGTCCAACGGACGCCTCGCTGTCAACGCATAGCCGTAGTGGTTGAGTGGGAATGCCTTGTCGGTGTACCCCTGCTGCATGCGTTCGTACATCGCGATCGATTGCTTGAAATACGGCTCGGCTGCATCGAGGCCCTTGCCTTGCGACAGCATCGCCCAGGCGACGTTGTAGATCGCCAAAGCCTTGTTGGTGTGGTCGGCGCGCCGGACCCGGTGGTAGAGCTCGAGCGCGAGCAATGCGTCGGGTTCGGCCAGGTCGCCTTTGCCCTGCAGATTGTGCAGGTAGGCCAACAAGGCGTGGGCTCGGCCGAGTTGCCAGGTCTCGCTATTCCATGGCGACGCCGATGCGATCGCCCGCTTCAGGATGTTTTCCGCTTCGGCCATGCGGTCTGGTGAACCGTCGCGTATGCAAACCAAGGCCATGCCGTTGAGCACACTGGCGACGGTGCGCGCGTTCGGATTCATGCGCAACGTCATGGCCAGCGCTTCGCGCATGTTGCTGCGAGCACCTTGTTGGTCGCCGAGCTCTCCCTGGGCCTCCGCGAGGTTCTTCAGCAGTCCGGCAGTCAATTCGTGGTCTCCCGGAAACGCTTCGCGGCTGATCGCCAGCGCTTCCGTCAGCAATCGCTGTGCATCGTCAAACTTGCCAAGGTCGTGGTAGTTGACGGCAAGGTCGTTGAGGGAGCGCGCGTAGAAGTTTTTCGAGGCGTCGCGATAGGTTCGGATGATGGCGTTGACGCGTTCCATCTCCGCGGCGGCGGTCTCGATCATGCCGGCTTCTCGATGAATCGCCGCGAGGCTGCTCAGAACCGTCGACGTCCTTGGGTGATCCTTGCCATAGACGCGCTCGCTGTCGGCTAGCGCCTTGGTGCAAATCGTGGCGGCCTCGTCGTATTTGCCAAGCGCGGCGAGGGTCTGCGCGGCACGCCGCGCGACGTCGATGCGAACAGGGTGACCCTCAGGGTAGATCTGGGAGCAGAGCTCGACGGCGTGGTCGAACATGGCTTGCGCTTCCGGATGCCGCTGTTCGTTCTGTAAAAATACGGCCAGCATGCGCTGCGCGATGCAGAGCTGCTGACGCTCTTCGACGCGGGTGTTGCAGTCGGCCAGCACTTCTCGCAACAGGCGCTCGGCCTGTGCCGCATCACCACGAACGTGCGCCAAGCTGCTTTGCTTGCGTTTGAGCTCATTGCTCAGCGCTGGGTTGTGTGCCGGGAGTGCTGCCAGCCGGGTCCCAATGGTATCGAGCAAGGACTCGACCCGTTGGTAGTTGCCGAGGCGGATGTGGTTTTCGGCTTCTTGCAGGCGGCATTCGAGCGCTTCGCGATCGTGCACGCCGCGCAGCACTTCGAGTTGCTTGGCCGCCAGCTCGAAGAAGGATACGGCTTTGGCCGACTCTCCCAACCACGAGTAGACCCTGCCGAACGTCGCTTGCAGTCGGGCCGTCACTTCGGGCTGATCGGCCAATCCCGTTTGGATGCGATCTGCTCCTTGCTGCAGCAGCAATCCGACGGGCAAGTCTTTGCCCAGCGATCTGTCGGGACTGGCAAACTGGAATAGCTCGACCAGGAAGTCGGTCACTTCGCCGGCTTCCGTGGCGCGGCGATCGGCGGCAACCTTCAGGCGGTCCGACTCGCGACGGGCACTGCTTTCAAACCAGGCGAGGGTCAGTGCTGCGGCCGCCGTAAGCAATACCGCCACGGCGGCGACGGCAGTCACCGTTGGGTGGCGCTGCTCCCACCGTCGCAAGCGAATCCAAAGGCTCGGCCGCTTGGCAGCGATTTCGCGTTTGTCGCGAACGTTCTCCAAGTCGCCCACGAAGTCGGCCATCGATGCGTAGCGCTGGGTCGCGTCAGGCGCCATGGCCTTCATGCAGACCGTCTCAAGGTCCCAGCTGACATTCGCGTTTTGGCTGCGCAGCGATGCGGGCTTGCCGTCCTTGATTGCCTGGCGCGTTGCCGTCGCCGAGTCGCACAAGAACGGACTGCGCAGGCTCAGCAGTTCATAGAGCGTGACGCCTAGTGCGTAGACATCCTGGCGCACACTGGGAATGTTGGATTCGCCATCGAGGTGCTCGGGCGGCACATAGGGCAACGAACCGATTTGCGACGAGGTCGCGGTCATCGGGTGGGCGCCTTCACTGCGGGCCAGGCCGAAGTCGACGAGTTTGGTGCGGCCCTCGCTCGTGATCAGGATGTTCGATGGCTTGACGTCGCGATGTAGCACACCGCGTTCGTGTGCATGCTGCAGTGCTCGACGCAGGTCTGCGTCCATGACTTCGGTGCTACGCTGCGCTTGGTGGTTGTTTCGGCTTGCGTAGCTTCGTGCTCGCCACTGAGCATCGCGTGGTGGACGTCACCGCTCGTCAACGCTGTGGGGGGCTTGCCGGTGAGTCGCTGTAGAATGGTCGCCAGCGATGGGCCGTCGACGTATTCCATGCTGAAATAGGGCATCGAACGGTCTTCGCCGACCGTGAACACCGGCGCGATGCCGTCGTGCCGCAAGCTGGCAACGGCTTCCACTTCTCTTCGGAAGCGTTCGCGGCTGCCGGGAAAAAACAGGTGCTCGGGGCGAATCAGTTTCACTGCGACCTGGCGATGCAGGTCCACTTGTTCGGCGAGGTAGACGACGCCCATACCGCCGGCTCCGAGTTGGCGCAGCAGCCGGAAGGGTCCGAGCCGGTCGGGGATACCTGGCTGGGTTTGTGCCGGGCTGGCGGCGAGCATTCCTTGCTCTCGTAACGTTCGTATCGCGTCTTCGACTGCACGGATGCGGTCGGGGCGAGCGCGCCGCAAGTCCTCCACGGCCGCCTCCAAGTTCGGAGCTTCAAGGCATTGGAAGACCAACTGCTCGACTTCGGAACTCGGCGTGTCTGGCTCGCCGTCGGTCGGCGGTGGCGCATCATCGGGCGAGGGTGTCTCGGTCATCGCGAAGCCGATGGTAAGCTTTTCCCCTCGCGACATGACGGACTTGAATAGTGAAACTGCGCGCCTGCTACAGGAGGCGTCCAACGGCGGAGCCGTGGCTATCGATGCGCTGCTGACCCGCTACTTGCCCGAGCTTCACGCATTTGTACGATTGCGTGCAGGGTCTCATCTGCTGCGCAAGGAGCACAGCGAAGATCTGGTGCAATCGGTTTGCCGCGAGGTCCTGCAGGACGCGGGCACCTTTGAATATCGCGGCGAGCGCAGCTTCAAGAAGTGGCTGTATTTGACGGCGCAACACAAGCTCATTGACCGGGCACGCTTCTATGGCTCGGAGAAGCGGGATGCGCGGCGCGAGCAGGCAATGGCGACCGATCCTGGCTACTACTCCGGCTACGCGGCGTTCTTGTCGCCTTCGCGGATGGCGATCCAAGCCGAAGAAGTGAAGCGTCTCGAGAACATCTTCGACGAGTTGCCGCAGCAATATGCCGAGGTGATTACGCTCGCGAAGATCGTTGGCCTCAGCCACGAAGAGATTGCCAACGAGATCGGCAAGACGGTTAGCGCATCCCGCATGTTGCTTCACCGCGCGCTGGCACGGCTCGCCGTGACGCTGTCGGAACGCGCGGATGATCGCGATCCGGATCAGACTTCGTAGGCGCGAAGCTGCTGGCCAAGCAAAGTCGGCACGCGGTTGTGTCGGCGAATGAGTGTCAGCGACTCAGCAGTGTTAGCGACTCAGCAGTGTTAGCTACTCAGCAGGGTTCGCGACTCAGCGGGGTTCGCGACTCAGCAGGGTCATCGACGCAGCAGGGTCACCGGCTCAAAAGGGCATCGCAGCGGGCGCGCTGTTCTTTGAGCACGCTCGCGTGTTCCAGCGAATTCACCAAGTTGGTTAGCTGAAACGGGTCTTTCTGCAAATCAAACAGCTGTTCATAGACCGGCTGCTGTTCGTCGAAGCGCGCATACACCCAGCGTGCTCCGCGAACTCCCTGGCTCTTGGGGATGTCCTTGTGGTCCATGCGATGCTCGTAGAGGAAGTCTGTTCGCCACGGCGACGTGCTTCCGGCAAGCAAGGGCATCAGGCTGTGGCCGTCGTAGCCCTTCGGTGCTGCGACGCCGGCGATGTCGAGCAAGGTGGGGGCGAAGTCGGTGTTGAGCACCATCGCATCGTTGGTCGTGCCGCGCCGTTCTTTGGGGGCTGCTGGATCGACGATGATCAGTGGAATGCGAATCGACTCTTCGTAGATCAGCCACTTGCCGGCCAGCCCACGTTCGCCGAGGAAGTAGCCGTTGTCGCTGGTGAAGATGATCACCGTGTTGTCTTCGAAACCGTGTTCTTGCAGCGATGCGACGATGCGCTGCAACGCGCGGTCAACACCGGTGATCATGCGCCAGTAGTCCTTGGTGCGACGAATCTGCTTCTTGCGATTGTCGAAGCGCCAGGCCCAGCGATGCCGACCCATCGAGTCCTTCAGGAAGTCCGGCAAGACGTCGAAGCCGGTCTGGGCATACGGAGGCTCGGGGACTTCCGCGTCTTCGTAGAGCGCGGCGAGTTCTGTTGGTGGCAAGAACTGATCCTTGTGGCCGTCTTGCGCGTGCGGTGCGTGGAACGACACCGACAAGCAGAACGGTTGCTCCTTGGATTGCTTCGAGACGAACTCGATCGCTTGTTCCGCAACGATGTTGGTCAGGTGGCGGCCGTCCTTCTTCAGGTAAGGGTGGCCAGATGCGCGTCGGTAGTCGAGGGCGTCGCCGAGCACCCCCTTCTCAAAGCGAACTCCCCACTTGCCAACAAAGCCGGTGCGGTAGCCGTTGCGATGCAGCTGCGCGAAGTAGCTGTCCTCGGCGAGGGCTTTGCCCATCGCGGGCTTGCCGAAGGTGTAGTTGTGGGAGCCTTCGCGACGGCCCGTCATGATCGATGCGCGACTCGCAGCACAGATCGCAGTCGTCACAAAGGCATTGGTGAACCGCACGCCGCGTTTGGCCAGTGCATCCATTGCCGGGGTTTGCAGCACGGCATGTCCGGCGCAACCCATCTGGTCGAAGCGTTGGTCATCGGTGACGACCAGCAAGATGTTGCGCTTTGGCTGCTGCGCGTTCGCGCTCGCCAACAACAACAGGATCGAGAACAATAATCTATGCATGCGCCTAGAACTCAATTTGTGATTCGCCGACTCCGAGAGCTTTGCGGCGGGACAATCGCAGTCGCCCGCGATCATCTGCGCCGAGCACCGTAACAATCATTTCTTCACCTTCGCGCGCAACGTCACTGGCGCTCTCGACCCGTTCGTTGGCTAGTTCTTCGATCGGAACGAGGCCTTCGTTGACGGCGTTGATCTTGATGAATGCGCCGAAGTCTTTGACGCCAGTCACGGTGCCGCGGTAGCACCGGCCGACGTGCAAGACGCCCGCGGACCGCTGCACCAGCAGCTTGGCCTTGGTCGCGCTGGTCTGGTCCGTCGCGTAGATCAACACCGAGCCGGTGTCGTCGACGCTGACGCGCGCGCCAGTGCTTGCGGTGATGCTCTTGATGTTGGCGCCGCGCGGGCCGATCAGTGCGCCCACTGCATCGGGCATGATTGCGATGTGGACTGCCTGCGGCACAAAGCGTGAAGGCTGCGCCGGCTCAGCCAGCGTTTCGGCCATCTTGCTGAGGATGTGCAGTCGGCCATCGCGCGCCTGCGAGAACGCCTGTTCCAGAACTTCGGCGGGCAGACCGCCGAGTTTGTTGTCGAGCTGGATGGCGGTGATGCCGTTCTCGGTGCCGACGACCTTGAAGTCCATGTCGCCGAGGTGGTCTTCGTCGCCCAGGATATCGCTGAGCACCGCGTGGCGTTTGCCGTCTGAGATCAGC
This sequence comes from uncultured bacterium, assembly GCA_963974725.1. Taxonomy (GTDB): domain Bacteria; phylum Planctomycetota; class UBA1135; order UBA1135; family UBA2386. Next base: position 14,800 of record CAXBFC010000072.1, read on the forward strand.
CCCATGGCGATGCCCGCAACCGGGCGCACAAGTGGCACCCCGGCGTGCATCATCGCGAGCGAGCCACCGCAGACCGTGGCCATCGAAGAGCTGCCGTTGCTCTCGGTGATCTCCGATTCGATCCGGATCGTGAACGGATATTTGCTGCCGACGGGCACCAGGGGTGTCAGACCTCGGCGCGCCAAGGCACCGTGGCCGATCTCGCGGCGGCCCGGTCCGCGCAATGGCCGGGTCTCTCCGACCGAGTAGGGGGGGAAGTTGTAGTGCAGGAAGAACGAGTGCTTGTTGGTGTCGTCGGCGAGGTTGCCAGGTCGCAACGCGTCGTCGGGACTGCCCAGTGTGCAGGTCACGATTGCCTGGGTCTCGCCGCGCGTGAACAAGGACGATCCGTGGGCGCGCGGTAACAATCCGACTTCGCTCCAGATCGGTCGGATCTCGGTCTTCGAGCGGCCATCGAGTCGGCTTTCCGTGGCGAGCACGTTCTCCCGCATCTCTTCCCACACCGCGTCACTGTAGGCTTGCTTGGCCGCCGCGCGCGCGTCGTCGGGGAGCGCTTCGAGCCAACTGCTCTCGGCCGCCGCAATCGCTGCGCGCCGTTCAGCTTTGATCTTGATGGTCAACGCTTGCTTGAGCTGTTCGCGAGCTGCGCTGGGTACGTCCGGTAGCTCGGGCTCCGCTGGTGCTGGCACCTTGGCGCGACCGGTGCTGGCCGCCAGTTCGTCGAAGGCTTTGTGGCAGCGAGCAATCCACTCGGTGGCTTGTCCGATCGCTGCGATCGCATCCGCCTCGTTGCACTCTTTGGCACCGCCTTCCAGCATGACCAGGCCATTGGGGCCGACTGCCACGGTGAACTCGATGTCGGCCGCTTCGGCTTTGTCGCGGCCCACGAAGGCATGCCAGGAATCGTCGATGCGCCAGATGCGCAGTCCGGCGATCGGCCCATTGGCAGGAACCGGACTGATGTGCAGGGCGCAACACGCAGCCAGCAGCGCCAGGCTTTCCAGATCACTCGTTGGTTCACAACTGAGCACCTGCACCTGGATCTGCACCTCGTTCTTGTAGTGCTCGGGAAACAGCGATCGCACGCTGCGGTCGATCAGGCGACACAGCAGTACTTCGTGTTCGGTGATGCGGCCTTCGCGCTTGCCGAAGGCTCCGGGGATCTTGCCGGCGCCGGCCCACTTCTCTCGGTACTCGACCGTCAGCGGAAAAAAGTCCTGCCCGGGCTTGGCGGACGCCGCCGCCGTGACGGTTGCCAATACGACGTTGTCGCCACTGCGGGCGAGCACGGCTCCGGACGCTTGGCGGGCAATTCGGCCGGTTTCGAAGGAGACTTCGGTGCCAGCGATCTTGATCGTGGTCGTGTGTGCGGTCGGCTGCATCGCGTGCGAGTGTCGGCATTCCGCGCGCCATGGCAACGATGCTGTGTCAGTCGTTGGTGGAGGACGGAGGGTGGAGAAGTAGCCCACTTGTTTTTGCGGGGCTCGTCAGCCACAATTGCAGTTGAGACTCGTTCTCAAGAACGAACACGCTACCGCCGATTGCATCCCAACGTGACAGCTACTTCCGCCGACTACTCTGCTTCGCCTGACCAGGCCGCCAACGACGATGCGGGCCACGTGCTGCGCCTCGACACGGTTGCCGCCGGGATCCCTGTGGAGGTCCAGGGGGTCGATGGTGAAGACGCGATTGCCGAGCGGTTGACCGCTTCCGGGATCTGGTATGGGGCCGTCGTAGAGCGCATTGCGTCGGCGCCATTCGGCGACCCGATTCTGTTCCGCGTGCATGGTTACCGCCTGGCGCTGCGTCGCTCTGAGGCCGAGCGCGTTCGGGTGATCGTCGGCAGTGTTGTCGCCGGCAGTGGCGCAGCAGGCGGTGGCGCAGCTGGCAGTGGTGCCGCTGGCAGCGGTGCGGGGCGTGACGGTAGGGCTGGGGGCGGAGCACACTAACGTGACCGGTGACCTAGCCAGTTCGTCGATCCCGTTGCCTACCCCAACTACGGTGCGCAAGGTCGCCTTGTTCGGTCGTGCCAACGCCGGCAAGACGTCGCTGTTGATGCACTTGACGGGAAGCTTGCAGCGGCCCGTCAACTTCCCAGGTACGTCGGTAGAAAGTGTCCAGTCGAGCTGCACCGAGGGCGATTGTCGCCTGGAGATCATCGATCTGCCGGGCGTCTCGTCGTTGACGCCGCAGAGCCGCGACGAGCAGGTTGCCCTCGACCACTTGCGCAAGCCTGAGCTGCGGCCGGACCTGGTTTGCTTCGTGCTCGATGCCGGCAAGCTCGCGGTCGAACTGCACTTGCTGCAACGGCTGCGCGGGCTGGGCGTGCCGATTGTCGTCGCGGTCACCAAGGTGGATGTTGCCGCGGCCGAGGGGTTTCCGATCGATGCGGAGCAATTGCAGCGGGCCTTGGGCTTGCCACTGGTCGTCGTCGACGGGGCTACGGGCATTGGCATCAACGCGCTGCGTACCGCGCTGGCCACGACCCCTCTCGTCGCTGCCAAGCCAAGTTCGTCGCCCGAAACACGCGTGACCCAAAAGCGCGCGATCAGCCAGTCACGAACCGACAAGCTCGACGGCATCCTGCTGCACCCGATCTTTGGTCCGGTGGTGCTGGTGGCGGTGGTGCTGGTGATGTTCCAGCTGGTCTTCACGGTCGCCGAGCCATTCATGGAATGGATCGAGATTGGCCAGGGCTTCTTGTCGGCTGGCATCGAGGCGATCACGCCCGCCGGTGCGCTGCGCAGCTTCCTGGTCGATGGCGTCGTCAATGGTGTTGGCTCGTCACTGATCTTCGTGCCGCAGATCGCGCTGTTGATTGCGTTCGTCACCTGCGTCGAAGCAACTGGCTACATGGCGCGCGCGGTGTTCTTGCTCGATCGCTTGCTGCGCCGTTTTGGCCTGTCGGGCAAGAGCTTCATCCCGCTGGCAAGCAGCTTCGCCTGCGCCATTCCGGGCATCGCCGCGAGTCGCATTCTCGGTGACGAACGGGACCGGCTCGCGACGATTGCGGTCGCACCGTTGATGTCCTGCTCGGCGCGCCTGCCGGTCTACGTGGTCTTGCTGGCAGCGTTCTTCCCTGCCTATCAAGCTGGGTTGATGTTGTTCGCGCTGTATGCCGTTGGCATCGTCACCGCGATCCTGGTGTCGTTGATCCTACGCCGAACCGTGCTCAAGGGTGGCGCGTCGATGCTGGCGATGGAGTTGCCGGTCTACCAGCGACCGCGGTGGCGGTTGATTGGGCGGCACACTTGGTTCTCGGTCAAGAGCTTCCTGGTGATGGCCGGCACGGTGATCTTTGCCTCGACGATCGTTGTTTGGGCGCTCGCGTATTTCCCGCGCCCGGTTGCGATCGGTGAGGGCTTTGCTTCGCAGCGCGCCGCGGTGACGCAGGCCGCGCCGGTCGACGCCGACGATCAGTTGGCGACCCTGGAAGCGCGCGAAGCTGCCGCCTATCTCGAGCAGAGCTACCTGGCATCGATGGGGCGGTTCGTGCAGCCGGTGTTTGCGCCAGCTGGGTTTGATTGGCGCATGACCGTTGGCGTGCTCGCCGCGTTCCCCGCCCGCGAACTGGTGATTCCGACCTTGGGCACGCTCTACAGCTTGGGTGACGTGGAGGCTTCGGCGGACGATCCGGATCCGCGTCTCAAGGACGCGCTGCAGAACGCCAAGGGGCCGGACGGCAAGCCGACGATGAACGGTCTGATCGCGCTGGCCGCGATGGTGTTCTTCGCCCTGTGCAGTCAGTGTGCCGCGACGTTGGCGGCGATCCGTCGCGAGACCCACTCGTGGCGCTGGCCGATCTTCACGTTCAGCTACATGACCGTGTTGGCCTGGTTGGCAGCTGTTGCGATCTACCAGATCGGTAGCCTGCTCGGTTTCGGCATCTGATCCGCCTCTAGTCCAGGTCGAAGATGTTGCGAGGCTTGTCGTCCTTGTCCTTCTTGGCCTCTTCCTTCGCTCGCCGCAGTTGCTTTTCGTACTGACTCTCGCGTTTGTGCTCGCTGTCCTTGGCCGACGAGAACAAGTTGCCGAGCCGGTCGGAATCCTTTTTCTGGGCCTTCAGCAAGTCGTCGAGAGTCTGCCCACCTTTTTGCTCGTCGGCTCGCACGGCGCGTGCTTTGCCGGAGCGGGTGTCGACCTCGACCATCTTGTTGCAGCACGGGCAGGGGAACGTGAACAGGTTCTTGGCCATCTGGGTCTCGGGTTGTTGCCAGGGAAGTTGCCCCGATTCTCGTCGTCGATCACGTAGCCCGCAACGACTAGTCGAGCTAGACAGGTCGTCCAGCTAGTTCGGCTACTTGGGCTTACCGCGTGGAGAGTTCTTGGCGCAGCTTCGCGTGAGGAACGGAACCGCCTGTTGCCGCGGCCCCAAGGTCGATATCGTGCCAATACCCGTGACCGCCGAGAAAAAGACGCTCCGCGAAGGAACCGATCCAGTGCAGTCGCGTCTGGAGGCCGGTTCACAGCCTGCCCCTGTGGAGCCTATCCGGCTCGGCGTGGTGCAATCTGGCGGTGATACCGAGGAACCGGATCCGGCACGTGAACCGATGCTGCGCGCGCAGCAGGGCGACCCTGACGCATTTCGGACCCTCGTCGAAATGTTTCAGAACCGAATAATGCGAGTGATGGTGTCCGTTTTGCACTGCGATCGAGCGATGGCCGAAGACCTCAGTCAGGAGGTCTTCATGCGCGTGCACAAAGGGCTACCGGGCTTCGACGGGGAGGTTCGCTTCGCCGCTTGGCTGCACACGATCTCAATGAACGTCGCCATCAGCGAATACCGTCGCCGCCGCGCCCAAAAACGAGACCGTCGCACGCTTTCTATCGATGCGCCGGTCCGAGGCACCGACGATTTCTACATCACGCCTGCCGGTAAAGAGCGCGATCCATCGGACACCGCGCACCGGAAGGAGTTTTTGGCGAAGGTTCGCAGCTGCGTTACCGAGCTGCCCGACGAATACCGCGAGGCGGTCATCCTGCGAGACATGGAGTCGTTGTCCTACGAAGAGATCGCCGAGGCCCTGTCGTTGCCAATGGGGACCGTGCGATCTCGGATCCATCGCGGCCGCTTGTTGCTGCAGCAGAAGCTGCGGGAGTTCCGTCCATGAGTCGTTTCGGTAAATCAGGTGACGACTCATTTTCGGGGCTCGATCCATTCGCGTCGGTTCCCGATGTCGATGAGCGCCTGGCCGATTGGGTTGATGGCACGATGAGCCAACGTGACCGCGACCGCTTCGAAGCGGAGATGCGGGTCAGCCCACACCTGCGTGAGCAGGTTGCCGACTACCAGGCCACGGTTGCATCGATTCGCGAGGCACTCAACGACGAGACCCACGAAACCGATCTCGCCGATCGGGTGATGGCATCGCTCGCGCAAGAGGCGAGTGGCGCGGGTCGGCCTACCCGCTCCGGGTGGCCGTTCGTTTGGGCGGTCATGAGTGCCGCGGCGCTACTTGGCGTCGCGGTGCTGATCGATAGTTGGGGCGGCTCGATGCTGACTCCGAAGACGCATACGGGAACGGCAGCCCACGATTCGGTTGGGGCGAGCGCTGCCGACAGCAAGGGCGCAGCGGCGGGCCTTGCGAACTCCGGAGATGAGCAGCTGGCAGGTGGTCGGCAGGCGGGTGGGGGGCAGCCGGCGGTTGGGCGCCCTGGTTCGTCGATGACTGCTCCCGGCACGCCGCTTTCGTCAACCCCGGGGTTCGACAGGTCGAAGAGCGGAACGGCGGAAAACAAGCCTGCCGACAAGCACGCAGCCTCTGCCGAAAGCAATCAGCTTCCGTCTCCGGAGGCCGTCGCGGCAGGCAGGGCCAGAGGTGGCCGTGAACAGCCGTTGACCGCTGAGCTTGTCGAGAATCTCGAGGAAGCGGAGGCCAGCAAGCTAGCCAAGAAGATGCGTAGTGCGAGCGGCGAAGCGGAGGCGGATCGCAGCCTGCATGAGATGAGTGAGGGTGGCCGCGCAGCTGCCCCGAACGCAAGTGCCCCGAACGCAGGTGGGCCGGAAGCAGTTGTACCGGAAGGCGTAGCTATCAAACCTCGCTTGGTGCGCCCCGCGGGACCGGGTCCTCTGACTCTTGGGCCAACTGGTCCTCGTGCTGGCGGGCCAGCCACCGGAGGTCCAGCCACCGGAGGTCCAGCCAGTCCTGCATCGCCTGGTCCGGGAACGCCTGGGCCGGGAACGTCTGGTCCGGGAACGTCTGGGCCGGGAACCGGGGGGCCGGCCGGGCCAGCCGCGGGTGCTCCGGGCACTGGTAGTCGAGGCGCTGGCCGCGGTGGTCGGCGTGCGCGCGGCGGCAGCCGCAACCCGGCGGCGCATCCGCGCGGTGGTGCGCCGTTGCCTGGCGCTGCCTCGACACCAACACCGATCACGGGCACGCCGGTGGAAGAGTCCACGAAGCCCAAGGCCGTTCGTAGTCCTGAGGACGCAACGCCATCTGCTGCGGATAAATCGGTTGCCGACAAGTTGGCCGCAGACGGGGGGCGCGATCTCGATCCGAATACAGCGGACAGCAAGCGTCGCAAGAGCGGCGACTTTGCGGTCGGATCCGACGGTCGCGCGCTCACGCAGCGTCCGAAGAATGTGCCACGCGAGTACCTCGTGAGGCTTTCCGAGCAGAAGTCGGTCGGCGAGATCTTGCCACTGGTCATCGTGGATGGTTATGCCGTGCCGTCCGCGGCGGTCCACGGGCTTGTTGCTGGCGGTGATCCGGCGCGCACTCCGAAAACGGGCTCGGACGACTTCTACCTGGGGTCGACGCGCAAGGCTAGCCAGCCGGACTTGCGCCCGTTCTTCGACTTGCAGATGAGGCCTCGGGATACCTCCAGCGAGTCGCGGGCTGAGTTTGAGCGAGGTGCGAAGGACGGTGCAAAACTGGGCGCAGTGGTCCCGGGCGCAGTGGTCCCGGGCGCAGTGGCACCGGGCGCAGTGGCACCGGGCGCAGTGGCACCGGGCGCAGTGGCACCGGATGCGTTCTCGATTGGTGGGCTGCAGTTGTTTGCGGTTGGCCCGAGTGCGCCTACTGAGAAGGAAGAGCAGGGCAAGGTTCGCGAGGCCGAGACCAAGTCGCAGCCGCAAGCCAAGAAGGGTGACCCCAAGCTCGCAATCCCCGGTGAGTGGGATGCCCACGGTGGCGCTCATCAGCAACGCGATTGGTTGGTCGTTGGTCCGAGGTCGGAAGTTGCCAAGCTGTTGGTGGCCCTGCGCAAATACTCGGATGACGTCGTCACGCGCACCTGTCGCACTGGCGAAGTGCGGCTCGTGAACTCGGAGTCCAAGCTCGACGATGGTGCTCGGGAACGCGGCCGGGATTCGGCCGTCCGCGCGAGTGAGCCAAGACCGTCAACGGTGCCGGTGCCGCTTGGCAGTGGTGGGGGCAATGCTGGAGGCAATGCTCCGAAGCGATCTGCAAACCCGTCAGAGGCAGCGCAAGCAGAACCGACGCAGCGCGTCGTCATCCGCTTTCGAGTGCGACGGTAGCGGCTTGCGCGGCGTCAGCTTGGCGCCGGGTAATTCGCATTCGAACGGCTGGTCGGTGCGGACCTCGGTGACGAATTGTTGCCAGCGGTTGCCGACGACGAGAGGCAGGGTGGTCGACTTGCCCTGGTGCAATTGAACCGTCACTCGCAACCCGGACTTCGTCTGGCCTCGTTGCAGCGACATCGTGAACTCGTGCGTCAGCGCGAGCACACCGCGCAGCTCGGCCGCGGTGATGCCGTCGGGGAGCCATGGCGTCATTCGCAACCAGCGAGGACTCAGTCCGCCACCGGCAGCCAATCGCACGCCGGTGATCGCTTGCATCGCGGCGTTCAGGTTGCGGGCGGCAAGGCCAGGGTCGGTTGCTCGCTGTTGCACGACGCTGGCGAACGCTTCGCGCATGGCGTCGTCGTCGCCGAGTTGAGCGGCTGCCGTCAGCAACAGCGCCGCTACGTCGCACGCCGGCAGCGTCGCTTGCCAGCGTAGTTTCGAGTTGCTGCGCGCGGCCGCCACCGTATTGCGCAAGTGCTTGGTCAGCCGGTCACCCGACGCCAGCAACATGCCAAAGGTCAAGGGTTGCAGTAACGACGCATCGGCAGGGGCTGGGACCAGCAGCTGCCCACCGCACGGAATCGGCCGGTAGTGGCCGCGGCCGGGTTGCCACGCCTCGCCTTCCAGCGCCAGCAGGCGGGCCGTGGCGATGCGTTCGTGTTGGCCGCGTTGCGCGTTCTCATCGAGCTGTGCCAGGCAGTACCGCCCGTGGATCTGCAGGGCTGCTTCGCAGTAGCGCGAGAACGGCAATTGCTCGGACCTGTGGAGAGCGCGTTCCAGGGTGCGGCGGCGGGTGCTGTCGAGCAGGTCCTCGCCGGTCGTGCGCTGCAAGGTCGCGAACGCAGCCAGGACGAACTCAGGTTGCTTCGAGTCGGGGTAGTGCAACAGCAGCCTTCGGGCTTCGTGCGCCTGGCCGAGTC
>CAXBFC010000073.1:0-23231 GCA_963974725.1 uncultured bacterium
GATGGACGCCGGTGTCCCGATCAAGCAGCCGGTCGCCGGTATCGCGATGGGCCTGGTCATGGAAGGCAAGGACTACACGATCCTGTCCGACATCCTCGGTAGCGAAGATGGCTGTGGCGACATGGACTTCAAGGTCATCGGCACCGGTCGTGGCATCACGGCCCTGCAGATGGACATCAAGTGCGAAGGCCTCACCAGTGAGATCCTCGCCGAAGCCCTGGACCAAGCGAAGGAAGGTCGACTGCACATCCTGCGTGAGATGCTGAAGTCCTTGCGCGCGCCGCGCAAGATGATCAGCCCGAACGCGCCGCGCCTCGAGTCGGTGCAGGTTCCGCCGGACAAGATCGGCCTGATCATTGGCCCTGGTGGCAAGAACATCCGCGCGATGCAGGAAGAGTTCGAGTGCAAGATCTCCATCGAAGATGGCGGCATGTGCACGATCACCGGCACCAACGGCGAGAAGGTTGACGCGGCCGTCAACCACGTTCGCTCGATGACGGCGGAGATCGAACTCGGCACGACCTACGAAGGTCGCGTCACGGCCATCAAGGAGTTCGGCGCATTCGTCGAGATCCTGCCAGGCCAAGAAGGTCTCGTGCACGTGTCGGAGCTCTCCAACGAGTTCATCCGCGCCGTCACCGACGTTGTCAAGATTGGCGACACGGTGCAGGTCAAGGTCATCGCGATCGATGACTTCGGCAAGGTCAAGCTGAGCCGCAAGGCTCTGCTCGATCCGGCGGAAGGTGGCGAAGGCGGCGGTAGCGAAGGCGGTGGCGATGGTGGCCGTGGCGATGGGCCGGCTCGCGAAGAGCGTCCGCGTCGTGAGTCGCGTGGCCGTGATGACGACCGTGGGGACCGTCCGGAGCGCCCAGAGCGCCCAGAGCGCCCCGACCGTCCGGAGCGCTCCGAGCGTCCAGAGCGCCCGCGTCGCGATGAGTCCGAAGCGCCGCGCGGCGACCGTGACGATCGCCCGCGTGGCCGTCGTCCGGGTCGTGATGAGGATGCAGGTCGTCCGGCTCACGCGCGCCGCGACGAAGAGCGTCCCGTCCGCGGTCGCGGCGACGAAGATCGTCCGGCCCGCCCGCGGCGTGACGAAGAGCGTCCGGCTCGTGGCCGCGGTGACGAAGACCGTTCGCCGCGTCCGGCTCGTGGTCGCAGCGACGAAGATCGCCCGGCGCATCCGCGTCGTGACGAGGAGCGCCCGGCTCGCGGCCGCAGTGACGAAGACCGTCCGGCCCACCCGCGTCGCGACGAAGTGGAAGCACCGCGCGGTGATCGTGACGATCGCCCGCGTGGCCGTCGCCCGCGCCGCGATGAGGAAGAAGATCGTCCGGCGCGTCCGCGCCGCGACGAAGAGCGCCCGGCCCGTGGCCGCAGCGACGAAGACCGACCACCGCGTCCGCGCCGTGATGACGACGACGATCGCCCGACCCGTGGTCGCCCGCGTCGCGACCGCGACGAAGTGGATGCGCCTCGCGGGGACCGCGACGATCGCCCGCGTGGGCGCCGCCCGCGTCGTGACGAAGAAGACGATCGTCCGTCGCGTCCGCGCGGTGACGACGATCGCCCGTCGCGCCCGCGCGGTGGTGATGACCGTCTGCCGCGTCCGCGTGGTGAGGAAGAGCGTCCCGCTCGTTCGCGTTCGCGCGACGATGAGGATCGTCCGGCACGTCCGCGTCGCGATGAAGAGCGTCCGGCTCGTTCGCGTTCGCGCGACGAAGAGGATCGTCCGGCGCGCCCGCGTCGCGATGAAGAACGCCCGGCTCGTGCTGGTCGCGACGATGACGATGGCCCGCGTGGCCGCCGCCCGCGTCGCGATGATGATCGTCCGGCCCGTGGCCGCTCATCGATGCCGATGGCTGAGTTCGAAGATGGCCCAAAGCCCTCTGCTGAGCTCGAGTCGATCGACAGCGTGATCGGAGACGATCGCGGTGGCCGCCCGCAGCGTGGCCCGCGCCGTCCACGCCGCCGCGACTAGTGAGTCGATGGTTTGCGGCTTGTCCGCGAGCCCTTACTCGCTCCGCTCGGGCCCGGAGAACGGGCTCGATGCCTCGGCTTGACTGGCCGGCAGCCCGCCTGAGTGTGGGCCCGCGGTGTGGAGCCGCAGCGTGGGGCCGATGTTCTGGGGGCCGAAGTCGGTGCTTTAGGCCTCGGCTTGTGCGCGGCAGCCACCGCGTGGGGCCGATATTCTGGGGGCTGAAGTCCGTGCTATGGGCCTCGGCTTCATGCGTGGCAGCCACAGCCAGTCCTCGCAACTCGGGTCCCGTATCCTCGGCCTTGTTCCCGGTAGTTGCTGCCCGCCCCCTGAAGCCGTGCCAGGATCCATCGCTACCGTGGTTCTCGGTGCTTCATTGCGTTCACAAGTGATGTGCTCAGTGAGTTTGCAGCGTTTCGCGCGCCCCGAGTGCTGACTGATCACTTGGGTGTTGGTGCGATCCCCGGGCCTGTTCTCGTGTTCCCGAGGCGACTCGGCGGCAGGATATGGGGCCAAGACCGTTGGTCTGTGACACGGACTTTGTCCGCCAACAACCAAGTGATCAGTGCGGTTGGAGTGCGGTTGAGCGTCATGTCTCCTGGGCTAGGGCGTTGCGGCAGGACCGGATCCACCTCTAGCATGGCCCGCCTCAATGCCTCGCATATACGCGTTCATGCTTTCGGTCACGTTGCTGTGCGTGGCCAGTTTGGCCCAAACCAACGCTCAGCCCTCGGTTCAGCCGCCGATGAAATTGGCCATCGCCAGTTTCGCGGCGACTATCGATGGTGACTTGACCGAATGGAAGTCCCTGAAGAGCTTGAAGTTCGGGCGAGAACAGGTCTTTCGTGGCGCGGGTAGCTGGCGTGGCAATAAAGACCTGTCGGCGAGCTTTTTGGTCAGCTGGGACAACAACCGGCTCTACCTGGCCGGCACCGTGCTCGACGACCAGATCGTTGGCGACGAGGTGGTCACGCCCGACGAAATCGACTGCCTCGAGCTGCACATCGGCTCCAGCGCGTTGGACCCGGCCAGTCGGGCCGAGCGAAGTGTGTTGCGGTTGTTCCCGCTGCGGGCTCACCGGCCGTGGGTCTGGGGTGGCGGCGAGCAGGGCGTCGCCCAGGACTCGTTGAAGCCGATCACCCAGCTGGCTGGCATCGAGATTGTTGGCAAGCGGCTCAATGCTGGCTCCTACGTGTTCGAGGCCGCAATCCCATTCCATCACTTCCCCAATTTGAAGCCGGGAACGGAGACGCTCGGGTTCGACCTGGTGCTGCGCGATTTCGATGCCGGCAGCGGCTCGGAGGCGACCGCCATGTCGTGGAGCAAGACGGACCCATTCGATGGGCCGCGCGCCGGGATGCTGGCGCTTGGCGCGCCCGGCCTGATGGCGCCGGTTGCGGTGGCTGCACCGCTGTTGTCGAACGAGTTGCTGGTCGACTTGCCGTACTTGCTGGTGCCGCTGTTGTCGCTGCTCGCGTTGATCATGCTGATGCGCGGTTGGGCGCGTATTCGCGGTCGCGTGCGATGGTTGCGCACGGTTCTGGTCGTGTTTGGCGTCGCCGCGTTCTTGATCGGCTTGTGGTTGCCGACGCTGTTGACTTCGTTTCGTGCCGACGAGCAGCGCGAACGGCTGCAGGCTGGGCTCAAGACTCTGCAGGCCACAATGCCGTTGCTCGAAGCGGGGTCGCTCGGCAGCTATCGCGGCGCGAGCCGCGACCGTGCCGTCGTCGACCTGGTCAGCGGCCGCCCGATCGAGCGCCAGCGCTACGCGCAGTATCGCTCACTCGTCGAGATCGCGCCGGATCAGTTCGGGCCGCCAGTGCGTTCGTTTGATGACTTGCCGGTGCGCTGCTACTGGTTGCCATTGGCGTCGGAGCGCGCCGCTAGTTTCCAGTTTGATCCGCCGTTGCGCGGCCGCAAGCTGAACTTGGTGTTGGGGCGACCTTACGCACCTTCTGTTGCGTTGATCGACCCGAGGCCGCCAGCCATTTTGGATGTCGAAATCGACATCGATGGCGAGAAGCAGCAGAAGACCATCGATCTCGATTTGCCGTTTGATGACGCCACGTCGTTAGGCCGCGATTTCTGGGAAGCGCGGGTTGTGCCGATCGACCTCGGCCAAGAAGTGCGCACGTTGGCAGAGTTGCGTTCGTTGACCATTGGTTGCACGGGCCATCCGGACATGCGCCTCGTCGGCATCTCGCTCGAAGGCGAGCAGCAGGGCAGTATCGAACCGCTGTCGTTGGGCGAGCCGTCGCGCGACGGCGTGCTGACCGATCTCCGTGGTCCCTATCCGCAAGACGCGGGCATCGAGCTCGCCCCGAGTGCCGTCGCCAAAGTGACCATTCCCGAAGGGCAGGATTCGCCCGAGGACCTGTGGTTGTTCTATCGCGCGATCTACCCGGGCTTGTCGACGTCCAACCCGGGTGCGCGGGTCGCCGAGGTCGTGTTGCACTTTGCCGACGGTCGACAGAAGCAGTCGATCGTATTCGAGCACCAAGTGTCGATGTTCTACGAGCTCGCGGTGCACAACACGCGCGACGACCCTCCGCCGGAGTCGCAGGCTTCGATTGCGATGACGTGGGTCGACGAAAGTCAGGAACGTCACATCAACCTCGGCTATCCGGTCAAGGAGCTGCCGCAGGATACCGCGTTGGAGGCGATCGAGTTCCGCAACCTGGCGGACTATCGGGTGCGATTCCGTTCGGTCGTGTTCGTCAAGGAGGCGGCCATCGCGCCGCAGGATCCGCCGGACTCTCCGTTGATTCGCGACGGTAACTTCCGGCGTTTGCCGGCGCAGCCCGAGCTTGAAGATGTTGCCATCTCGATCTACCGCACCGGGCAGCTGAGTGAGTCGACGCTGACGCTTGATCAACGTCAGTCGGTATTGACGCTGCCGCGTTCGATTGGCTCGGCCGAGGTGACCGAAAGCGTTTCGCTGTTGCCGAGCGGTGGCCGGCGCTTGTCGATGTTTGCGCCGTTGCGCGGCGATGGTTGGGATGGCGCCGTGTTGGCGGTTTCGTGGACGGATGAAACGTGGGCGGCATCCGGTCAGTTCGCTAATCGCATCGTCCTGTTGTTGTGCTTGCTGAGCATGCCGTTCTTGTTGGTGCTGCTCAGCGAGTTGCTGGCAGTGGTGACCAACCTGCGTTTCCGGTTGATGACGGTCATGTCGGTGGCGTCGTTGGCGCCGCTGGGACTGTTGTCCTTGGTGCTGGTGCAGGTGCTGGAAAGCGGCCACGCGACCGATGTCGAGGATGGCACTAGCAGCACGGTGAAGAGCGCCATGTTGCAGCTCGAAGGTGAGAAGAGCGCCGTCAAGCAGTCTGCTCGGCAGTGGCTTCGTGACTTGGCAACGCTCGCCAACGACCGGTTCGTCGCTGGCGAGGCGTCGACACCGGTGGCGACGGTCGCGAGCGAGTTGCAGGGCCTGCTTTCTGGGCAGTTGCCGCCGGGATGGCGCGGTGGCTTCTTGCGTCTCGAGTGGCAGCCGCCCAACGCACCTATTGGGCCCGTGGTCTTGGTCGCTGGCGACGAGCGAATGCACCAAGTCGAAGCGCCAGCTCGTCTTGAACCTGGGTTGTTCATGCAGTGGGGGCGCTTGATGCTTGGTGTGCGTGCTGAGCAAGCTGTTCGCGGCGGCACGTTCTCCTTGACGGCAGGCCGCCCGCTCAACGGCAGCGTCCTGGGCGCGTTGGCACCGGGGCATGATTTGTTGTTGACGGATGTGCGTGGCTATCCGTTGGCGGCGAGTGAAGGGCGCAACAGTGCCGAGCGCCTGCTGCAGCAGGCCTACGACCCAGCAACGATGTCGGCTCGCGAGGCCGCGCTCGTCACTGGTGATGAGACGCGGCATCCGGTGATCTTGCGCGAGTCGGCAGCGATGGGGGACTATGTGAGTGGTGCCGCGGTGCTGCGCGACTTGCAGGAAACACCCCGTGGGTTGTTGGTGGTGGCGACGCCCGACGAGCGTGCCACGTTGGACCTCGCGATCGGGCGCATTCCGGTGCGTGCGTTCTTCTGGCTGGTCGCCGGCTCGTTGATCGTGTTGGCGGCGTTCTTGTCGATCGTAGTTAGCGGCCGGATCAGCCGGCCGATTGAGCGGCTGGAGAAGGGCGCGTTGGCGTTGTCGCGCGGTGTCTTCGAGACGCGCGTGCCGGCGGATGAAGGCGGGCAGGTCGGTCAGTTGACGCGGGCGTTCAACCAGATGGCGGTCGATCTGCATAGTCGCATGCAGGACTTGCAGGCACTGAATCGCACCATGGCCGACCTCGCGGCGGAGCACGATGAAGGCACCGCGATCGAGGTGCTGCGTCGATTCTGTGCCAACCAGACCGGTGCCGATGCTGTCGTTACGACCATGCTCGATGAGACGGGCACCGCGCTGGTGCTGCATGCGGGCGGCGAAGCCGTTGGCGAACGTCTTGACCTGAACGGTTGGTCGATAGTGTCGTTGGCGGGGCCGTTCTGTTGCCGTGCGAAGCAAGGGCGTCTGCCAGCACCTTGGGGTGAAGCTCTGCCGCAGTGCGGGGCGCTGCTTGGTTTGCCGATCGTCTTTGCAGGCCAGACTCGTGGGGTCGTGCTGTTGGGCTTCGATCTCGACGAACCTTCGCCGGTCGACTTGGAGTTGTTGACGACAGTTGTTGCCCAAGCGGCCAGTGCTTGCGAGCGGTCGCAGTTGCAGCGCCTGGCCGTGCACGATCCGGTGACCGGTGCGTTTGCGCCGGACTACTTCCGGCTTCGCGTTGTCGATCAGATATCGCAAGCGCAGTACCTGGAGCAGTCGTTCTCACTGCTGGCCTTCCGTGTTTCCGAACGCAATCGCTCCGCCCATCGCATGCAGCAGTTCGTGCATTTGCTGCGCGAACGCTTGCCGGATACTGCAGTCGTTGGCCATGGCGGGCGTGGTTGCTTCTATGTCGGCTTGCCGCAGGCGGGTCGGCAAACTGCGGAAATCTTGCGGCAGGATGTGGTCGCCGAGTGGCGCGCCATGGGGCGCCAGTCTGGTATCGATGCCGGCGGTGCGATGTTTGGCAGTGCCCTGTCGGTGTTTCCGAAGGAGGCGGCTTCGGCTGAGTTCATGTTCGATGCCGTTCGCACTCAGTTGGAAGCGGATCCGGTGCGCGAGGCGGTCGAGGCCGAGTCTGATGTCAGTCTGCTGCACGCAGGAGTGACGGCCGTCAGCGCTGCGATGCGTCCTGTCTACAGCACGCTGCGGCGGGTTGCGCCAACCGACTTGCCTATCCTTCTCGAGGGCGAGACTGGGGTTGGCAAGGAGGTGTTGACCAATCTGGTGCACCGCTGGAGCCGTCGCGCCAAGGGGCCGTTGATCAAGGTTCACTGTGCGGCGCTTACGGAGACGTTGCTCGCGAGTGAACTGTTCGGTCACGAGCGTGGCGCGTTTACCGGTGCGGATCGTCGCAAGACTGGGCGCTTCGAGCAGGCGCACGGTGGCACGTTGTTTCTTGATGAGGTCGGCGAGATTCCTCACGACGTGCAAGTCGCGCTGCTGCGTGCACTGCAAGAAGGAGAGATCGACCGTGTTGGTGGCACCGAATCGGTGAAGGTCGACGTGCGGGTGATTGCGGCGACCAACCGCGACATGCAACAAATGGTCAAGGACGGTCAATTCCGCGAAGACCTTTACTACCGATTGCAGGGCATGGTGGTGGTGGTGCCGCCGCTGCGTGAGCGCCGCGAGGAGTTGCTGGCGCTGGTTCAGTACTTCGCCGGCGAGATTGTGGCGGCCGGCCATGCGCCAAAGCGCGAGCTGTCGACGGATGCCATGGATGAGCTGTATGGCCAGGATTGGCCCGGCAACATTCGTCAGTTGCGGACGACGATCTTCCGCGCGTTGGTGTTGGCTCGCGGGGCCGTCGTTCGCCGCCACGATGTTCGCCTGGCGCTTGCCGGTGCGTCGTCGCCGGCGCTGCCAGAGCCGCCAGCGGTGATCGTTGATGAGTCTCCCACGCTGGTGGTCGATGAGCTGGCAGCGACGAAGCTGGACGTTCTGCCTGTGGGGCCTGGTCGAGGCGCGGGATCTGGACGGGATGCCCCGGATTCCCAGGCGCCCGGCAGCGACGTGGCGCCGGTCGAGGTCGACGGTTCGCGCGCTGCTCAGCATGACCCCGCTGGCCAGGGCGCGGAGCCGCCGCTGCGGGATCCCATGGGGGTCGAGCCGGTTGTCCGTCTGGTCCGCCCGGATCCGAAGCCAGAGCCCGCTCTGATTCCGCCTCTGAAGAGTCGGGATAATATTCCGCCCAGTGAAGAGGGTGTGGTTGGCAAGGAAGCTGCCACGCCGCTGACTCCTCGGTTGTTACAGTTGCTGTCTCTGGTTCAGGAGCGTGGGCGGTTCACGACCCAGGATCACATGACGAATTCTGGGGTCTCGCACCGCACCGCACTGCGGGATCTGCAAGCGCTTGTGCAATATGGGGTTGTCGAGCGTGTCGGAGCACGGCGAGGGGCGTTTTATCGGCCATCTGGACGGGTGGCCGATTCCTCGCAGCCTGATTCCACAGGTGGCTAATTGTTTCAACATGTCGCCAAGGTGATGGCTAATTGTTTTTTTGTGCGCCATAGTCATCTTTGCTGCAACGGTTTGGCGGCTCGTTCGTCGCTATGGCCGATTGGTTGGACCGATGCTTGCTCATGTGGCACCCAGCGGTTGGCCGATTTCTCCACGAGGAGGGAGTGGCTCTACAGGCCGCTAACTGATTCCGTCATGCGCACCACTTTGATCGTCAGCCTGTTCTTGTCCGCAATCCTGTCAGCCACTGCCTCTGCGCAAGTGACTCTCAGAAGGGGTGCTGTGGTCTATACCGGCAGTGCCGCCAACACGACGGCGCCGGCAACGGTCAATGCGAAGAAGGTTCGGGATGCGACGCCCGAATGGCAGAAGATCGAGAGCGAGGGGATCGACCCTCAGTCCGCCCGCGGCAAGCAGCTGATTACGCGGATGAACTCTCGCATCAGCAAGGCGGTCAAGAGGGTGGCCGACTCCGAGAGCAAGGACATGGTCACTCGGAAGAAGGACCTGAAGGATGATCGTGGTCGCACCGTCACCGACCTGACCTCGAAAGTCGTCGCGAAGATCCAGGAGTAGTCGCCGCACTCGGCCCCATTTGCGCAGCGTCTGGATTGCGCTGGGTGCCACTCGCGCACACCCCGTTTGTGCAGGGCTCGCTTGAGCAAGGTGCAGCTTGCGGAAGGCCCGTCGGCGCAAGTCAGTTTGCAGCATCCCTGGCGCGCATCCCCAGCGCGGTAGTTTGATTCGCCAATCCTGTCCGCTTCCGCGCCCCCCTTGTTCCGCGCTCCCTCAACTGCCCCTCAGCGAACTGCGTTGCGAAGCGGCGAAAGTCTTCGCGCAAGCGGCACGCGTGCTTCACTATTGCTTCCCGTGTCCCGTCTCGTGCCAAGCCTCGATTCCTTGCGGCCATTGCTAGGAGCTGCCGTCTGGGTGTTGCCCTTGCTCGCTCTCGGTTGTGTCAACACCGGGACGCCCAAGCGTCTGGGTGGAACAACGATCTCGGGCGATGTGGTCGGCGGTCGCGGCACCCGATCCGCTGGTCCGATTGCCTGGCGCCTTGGCGACCAGTTGCCGCTCGACGGCGAGGCTGCCTTGAGGCCGCAGGGGCAGGACCCGGAGACTTCGGAGCAACGTGATGCCCGGCTGCGATTGCAGTTCGGCAGTAACGTCTTGATCAGCTCGGACGGACAGGTCACCAAGCAGTACTTCCTCGCGGGCGACCTGGCGCAGACGTTCCTGAAGTTGATCAAGCCGATCACTCCCGACAAGCCTCCGGTTGCGGGCGGCGCGAAGGAGCCGCCCCCGATTCCGGGAATCAAGGTTGGCGGCGATGAGGCGACGAGCATTCTCGGCCGGATGCTGCGCGGTCATGAGGTCGAGGTCACCTACGTGCCCGACTTCGAAGTCCTCAGCGGCATGAAGTTGGTCGATCTTCCGAACAAGCCGTTCACCTCCGTCACCGGCATGCCGCCGCAGTATGCGAAGGATGCGCCGACCGTGTCGCTCGCGTTGGTTTCGTCGCAGCCGTCTGGCCTTGCCGCCTTTGAAGCCGCTTTGGACCTGTTCTACACCAGCATTCCGCAGGTCGAAATCAGCGTGCTGGTAGTCGAATACAACGTTGCCGATGCGTTGTCGTTTGGTGTCGCCACGGTCGATGCCAATACCCCGATCCTTGGCAACCTGACGAGCAGTCAGTTGGTGCGGTCGTACACGTCGTCCTTCGCCGCGAGTCAGCCGATCGTGGGCGTGTCACCAGTTGCCGACATTGGCCGCTTTGTCTTGGGTGGCATCCACGATGCCTGGGAGTTGAACGCGCTGGTGGAGGCTCTCGAGGCCAACAACCTCGCCGATATCACCAGTTCGCCGAAGCTTGTGGTGCGCAACGGTGGTGTGGCGGCGATCTCGACGCTGACCGACGTGCCGTTCCCGAAGGCCAAGTTCAGCCAGCTTGGCTCCGAAGTGGCGACGGACATCAGCTTCCGTCCGGTCGGTGTGCGCATGAACATCGTGCCGGTCATCGCTGGCACCGATTCCGTCATCCTGCAGGTGTTCGCTGACGTTTCGGCGGTGACTGGTTTCGCCGATACCGAGCCGATCGTGACGCCGATCACCAGCACGCGCTCCGCGGTGACCACGGTCTACCTCAAGGACGGCCACACGCTGGTGATTGGCGGTCTGAAGTCCAAGACGCTGTTCGAGAGCGAGACCAAGGTCCCGATCCTGGGTGACATCCCGGTGCTTGGTTTCCTGTTTCGGTCGACGACGACGGTCCGCAACGAAACCACGGTTGAGTTCCATATCACGCCGCGGATCGTGCTCGATCGCGGCTCGCCGAGCATTGGCAACCAGTTCTAGCTCCTTCTGATTGCGGGCTGTGTGGCCAGGGCCTGGCCCGACGGGTTTCTCCGGCCGGGAGCTAGTCGGTGGGGGAACTCGCCCGCTGGGAACTCTCCCGCTGGGAACTCTCCCGCTGGGAACTAGCCAGGTGGCATCTAGCCCGGCAGGCCCCGCTCGCAGGCACAATCGCCCGGAATGTGACGTTCGCGCCAGTCGATTCGGCTCAGGCTCCGCCTCGTAGGAAGGAAGCGCTACCATGGTCGTCATACTTCCGCTGATGTTCGACACCCAATCGCAGCTTGCAGGCCAATCCGCCCATGCCACCGCCGCCAATGAAGGCGAGCGGGGTGTTGCGCTGGTGATGGCACTGATCTTTTCGATCCTCCTCTACATCCTGGTCGCCGAATTGGTCGTGTCGAGCCGCATGGTTCGGGCCACTGGTGAGAATGATGCACTGCTGGCGCGCATGCGCACCCAGATGCAGTACCAGCTCGGTGAGGCCGAGGACAAGCTGCTCTCGGACCTGGTTGGCCAAGCAGACGAGATGGGGGGTGAAGGCCTGGGCGGAGGTCTTGAGGGGCTTCCAGGTGCGGCTGCTGGCGGCGGCGACCCCGCCGCCGAGGGTGGCGAAGAGGAGGAAGAAGATCCAACCTCAAAGTGTGACTCGAGTCGCGACTCGTGGTTTGAGCCGGTTGGGCACCCCGACAACGACCTGACCACCTACGTGTGGATCGAGGACGAAAACCGCAAGCTGAACTTGTTGACCTTGTGGAGCCCGGACCAAGAGTTCGCCCAGTTGTCGCGCGATCGCATGGTTCGTCTGATTGACGGCCTGCGCGAAGACACCGAGTTCGACGTCTCGTCTGGCGACGCGACGATGATCGTGCAGAGCATCATTGAGTGGGGCAACCGGCCCAACACCGAGCAGATGCCGACGCCGGAGTTGAAGACGGACGACGAGAAGAAGCGCGAGTTCCACGTGCCGCTGCATCTCGATGAGTTGATGATGCTGCCGATGGTCACGCCGGACCTGTTCTTCGACAAGGTTCTCGACAAGCGCTACTTTCCCGGGCTCGAGTCGGTGTTGACGCTGTGGACGTCAACCGTTGCCGATCCCGGTGACCCGATCAAGCTTGCTCGCCAACGTGCTGCGCGTGGTGAGCCTGCGCTCGAGCCGGAGCCCGAGGCGCAGCCAGGCGGCGAGTCGACCGGCGAACAGCCGCCGCAACAACCGGAGGGCCTTGGCATCCGAATCAACGTCAACACCGCGTCGCGTGCGGTTCTGCGCGCGCTGTACGATCCGATCCGCGTTCCCGATCGCGTCATCGACGGCATCATTCGGTATCGCAACGAGATTGACGAAGAAGCGACCGAGAACGCCAACAACGAGAATGAGACGGAGTCTGCGGACTTCGGCGAAATGCAGTTGGGCGACCAGGCGCTGCGCAACTTCTTCGAGACGGTCGCCGACCTGGAGGAGGTCGAGGAGTTCGCGCAGATCTCGGATGAAGAGATCAAGACGGAGATCACGACTGCGTTGACGACAAAGTCCGAAGTGTTCTCGATCCACATGGCGTCGCTGTTCAAGCGCAACGAAGACGAGAGCAACCGCGTCTACCTGGTGCGTCGCGCGCGTTCGATCGTATTGCGCCTCGAAGAAGGCGAAGAAGGCAAGATCGTGCCGCTCGTGCCGTTCGAAGAGCGCATTGGGTTGCGGGTCAAGCCGGTGGAGATGCAGGATGACATCGCGCTCGACTTCGCTGCGCAATACATGAACATGGATCAGTTCGCGCAGCAGGAGCGCGCCTGGAATCCGTTCTTGATCGACTTCTACATGCCGCAAGACATCCGCCAGGATTTCGTCAGCAATCGCTGAGCCAGCCTGCGGAATCTACTCGCTGCAACCATTCGCTGAGCCAACCTGATGCCTCGCCCAGCGGACCCGACCTTGCGCGACCGCTTGATCGCGTCCGCGACGGAAGAGTTTGCGGAGGGTGGCTACTCCGGAACGACGCTGGACGGCATTGCGGCGCGCGCTGGAGTTACCAAGGGCGGTCTCTACTTCCACTTCGCGGGTAAGGAAGAGCTGTTCTTCTCGGTGCTGGACCATTGGCGCGAGCACCGCCGCCGCGAGCTGCAGGTGCAGGGGCCGGGGCCGTATGGCGCGGTGGTGGCGTTGCGCAAGTTCTTGTCGGGCTACCTCGCGTTCCATCTACGCGAGCCCGCCGCCACGCATCTGTTGCGCGTGCTGACTACTGAGTTGCGCGGCCGATTCACGGCACGCCTGCGCGAAGACGACCGGCAGGAGCAGCGCTGGTTTCGAGCCAGTGTTCGCGAGCTACTCGAACTTGGTGCCCGCGATGGCACGCTTATGGCCGAAGATCCGGCGCTGACCGCATTCGTTATGTGCGGCGCCGTGATCGGTATCCTGGCGCAGTGGCACAGTGCCCCGAGTGACGTGGAAATGCACTGCGACGAAGACCTATTGGCACAAAAGCTGGTGGTTCGGTTCGCGACCGGGGAGGTCCGGTCCGAGCAAGTCGAGCGTGATGAAGGCGCGGGGTTGGGAGAAGGTGAGTTTGACTTCGGTCGTTCACGTGACACGTAGGCTGCGGCTCGGCAAACTGTGCACCCGTGCTTGCGCCCCTTCCGAACGACTTTCTGCTGACTGTTGTCATGCCCGTCTACAACGAGCAGGCGACGTTGCGCGATATTGTCGATGCTGTGCTCCGTGAGCCAACTCGCAAGGAGCTGATCCTGGTCGACGACGGCAGCGTGGATGAGAGCCGCACGATCCTTCGAGAGCTCGCACAGTTGCCGGGAGTGCGTGTCATCGAACACGACAGAAATCGGGGCAAGGGGGCGGCGCTGCGCACCGGATTTTCTGCTGCGGTCGGAGATGTCGTCATCGTTCAGGACGCGGACTTGGAATACGACCCCACGGACTACGGCGTCTTGCTTGCCCCCGTAGTGCGCGGGGACGCTGAAGTCGTCTACGGCTCACGCTACCTGGTTGACGACAGCGACCCCGAGCGCGAGCGCGATGCGTTTACGCACTACCTGGGCAATCGCGCGTTGACGTTCGTCAGCAACTTGATGACAGGCCTCAACCTGACCGACATGGAGACGTGCTACAAGTGCTTCCGCCGCGAAGTGCTCGACGGTTTGACCATCCGCAGCCGCCGATTCACGGTCGAACCTGAGTTCACGGCCAAGATCGCGCGTCGCGACGTGCGGATCTGGGAAGTGCCGATCCACTATCGCGGGCGAAAGTTCGCCGAGGGCAAGAAGATCGGCTGGCGTGATGGTGTCGCCGCGATCTGGGCGATCGTGCGCTATCGCTTCGCCGACTAGAGGCCCAACTTCTAGAACGTGAACCCGGCGCTGAACAGCAGGCCTTGGAAGTCCGAGTCGTAGCCGTAGACGAAACTGCCGCTCTCGATGTTGCTGCGGTCCATCGATTGGTAGCGCCCGATGAATGCGAGGCCGAACTCGGCGGGTCCGACGCGGAGGCGCGTGCCTGCCTCGACCATGCCAAAGCCGCTCGTCGAGTCGTAATCCCGGAAGTCGCCGTCGACATCGATCGCCGTGCCGGCGATGCCGAAGCCGAGCTGTGCATACAGGCTCCACTGCAGCGGGCCCGCGCGCAGCAGCGTGAGCTCGGGTTCGATCTCGAAGAATGGGCCGACCGAAACGTAGCTTGTTTCCGGGTTGGCGGCCGCGTCATCGTCCAGCGTCAAGCCATTGACTAGCAGGCCGACGCGCATCGGCATCTGGAAGCGATGTTGCGAGATCAGGTAGGTGGCGTGCGCGAGGAACGTACCGCTGCGCGCCTGAACGCCTTCGTCGAAGGCGTTGTTCGGATCGCGGAACAAACCTTCGTCGTTCTTCGTCGTGAAGTACTCGTAGCGCATGCCGCCACCGAAACCTCGGCGCGTCGTGACTTCGAACTCCGCTTGCAGCAGTCCTGCAGTCGCGTCGTCGGTGAAGCCGGCGAGATCGGAGTCGAAGTTGTAGTTGCCACCGGCGACGCCGAACCCGCCATGGAAGCGGACCGGGCGTTGGGCGACCAGTTGGGTGCAGAGAAGGAGCAGAGGCAGGGCGAGCCAGCGCATGGCGGCAATCCTAGTGGGTTGGAGGCGGACTGGGGAGAAAACTGAGCCCCAGCGCGCCTCTTGCCCGAGCGTTCTACAAAATGTCGAGAACGCCGCTCTGCTGGTTGGTCAGCGACTCTACCGCCGCGCGGTAATTGATGTTCTTGCTGATCTTGGAGTGCCAAGGCAGCATGGCGCGGTCCGCCACGGCACCTAGCGAGACGGCGGCGAACGCGCGGTGCAGATCGCCGCGGGTTTCGTCGAACAGTGCCTGCTTGAGTGGCTCGATAGATCGGCGGTCGCCGATCTGTCCGAGTGCTTCGGCAATGGCCGACAAGGTGGCGAGGTTGGCGTCTTCGTCCTCAAGCTTCTTGTGCAGTGCTTCGGCGGCGCTCTTGTCGCCGAGCACACCGAGCGCGATCGCGGCTTGCACGAACAGGGATGTGCGACGTGACGATGCTGCCATCGTTTGCTGGATCACTTCGCGTGAGGTTTGATCGCGCATCAGGGCGAGGCCCAGACACAGGTAGCCAGCTTGT
This sequence comes from uncultured bacterium, assembly GCA_963974725.1. GTDB lineage: Bacteria > Planctomycetota > UBA1135 > UBA1135 > UBA2386. The sequence goes on from CAXBFC010000073.1 coordinate 15,475, forward strand.
TCGGCCTTCTGCATGTCGCCGACCATGCGCTTTCGCATGGTCGGAGCCGCTTCCGGGTAACGAGTCAGCCCGAGGGCGACGCCGAGGGCGCCGACCAGTTCGGGTGACTTGGCGGCTTTCAGTTGCGCTAGCAACGCCTCGCCGACGAGCACGTCGGGGTCGACATGCGCGTCCTGCGCGGTCATTACCTGGTACTTCGCGAACGCTTGCACGCCGAGTGCAAGTGCCGCCCAGGGACGTTCGAGTTGCTTGTTGCCCCGTTCGAGAATGCGCAGTAAGAACCGGCGGTTTTCCTTGCCGCCAATCTGCCCGAGCGACAGTAGCGAGAAGTAGCGCGTTTGCCCGTCCTTGTGCGTGTTGTACGTGTCCGTCAGCAGCTTGCTGTAGTGAGCATGCACACTCGCCTTGCTGTCGTGCGCTGCACACAGTTGGCCGAGGGCCAAGACTGCGGAGCGAGCCAGGTCGGATCCGCGGCGACCCTTCTTCTTGCCGTCGAGCTCGGCGGCGAACAGTTGGCGGAACTCCGTGCTACGGCTGTGGTCCGTACCAATCAACTTGGTGATGGCTGTTGGGCAATGCGACTGCACCAGTTGTCGGCCGGCACCGGCCTTTTGCGTGTAGTAGTCGAGCAATGCGTCCAACGCTTCGTTCATTAGCAGCTGACTCTCGGGCGCTACGCGATCGATGGCCAACATGCCGATGCCTTGGATCGCGGCGACCTTGATGTTGCGGTCGCGACCCTTGTCGTTGAGAACTGCACGCATCGCCGTCAGGGCGCGCCGTTTGATCGAAGGGCTTGAGTGCTCGTTAGCGTAGAGACCGAGGCCGTAGAGAGCGAACGAACGGGTGCGGTTACTGACCTTGCCGCCACTGAGCTTGCGTCCAGTGTCGGAATCGTGCGCCAACGCGATCAGGTGGTCGAACGCCTTTTCGCTTGGCACCGCGGAGATGCCCATCGCCAGTGCCGCGGTTTCACGGATCTCTTGGTTGTTGCGCGCAAGTCGCGGCGCGAACACGTCGACCAGCTTGAACTTCTCGTGGTCCTGGCCAATCTTCGCCATCGCAATCATGCACGAGGAAACGATGTCGCGTTGCTCGGTCGAATCGATTGCTCGCTTCAGCGACGGCAAGACGTCTTGGTGGATCTGCGTGTTCGTTGGAGCCAACATGTTTTGGCTTTGCTGGCGGCGTGTGCCGAGCCAGAAGACGTCGGAACCGGTGATCGGACCCGTTTGGTGGATCGCTTCGCGCAGGCCGATGTAGGAGTGCTTGTTGAACTCCCACCAGTAGCGCCAGGTGCTCAAGTCCGCCGTCAACTGGATGCCGCCGGTTCGTCCGCCGGCACCGCCGCGACCTCCCGGGTTGCGGGGGCCGCCGGTGGTCGGTCCCGCCGGGCCAGTGCCAGCCGGAACCGGCGCGGTCGGCGAGCGAGGTGCGCCGGTCGTCGGGCCGGCAGGGCCCCTCGGTCCGCCAGTCCTGCCGCCGCTGCCGGGCGGCGGAACGACATCTTCCGGGCCGCGATAGATGCCGCCGTGTGCTAAGAGGGGTGTGCTCGAAAGCGTCATCGCGATGACTCCGAGCGCGCAAGTTAGAGTGCGAATGTGCATAGGTTCTCCAAGTGGTTGATGCTCGCGGCGACAGCGTGCAGGCTTCCCTTGGCAACCTTTGGGCCGAACGAACCGGAGTGCCAGATTTGTGATGATTGACGAAGAACCGCTACCTCAGCGAAACGACAAGCGCCAACGGCCACCGGTGCGAAAGCGCGCCTGGCGACGCTGCTGGCGCCCCGCGTTGGTGTTGTTCGTCGGGTGGTGGGTGATCGGTTGGCTCGGCGCATATGCCAGTACGCTGCCGCATCCGTCGACAATTCGCGATCGGCGCGCCATAGGGGGTCACGCCGTCGAGAACCTCGACGTCGTCACGAGCGACGGCCTGACGGTGCGGGCCTGGTTGCTCGATGTGCCTGCTGATCGCCGGCGTTGCGTGGTTCTCGCATCAGGGATTCGCGGCAATCGCGAGCGTTTGGTTTCGCGCGCGGCGTTCTACGCCGAACTGGGTTGGTCGTCCTTGCTGGTCGACTTGCGCGGCACGGGCACCAGTGATCGCGCGCGCATTTCGATGGGGTGGCACGAGGCGCTCGACCTGGTTGCCTGGCACGACGTGCTGCAGAAGCGCGGCTACCAAGTTGTCGGCGTGCACGGGCAATCGCTCGGTGCCGCAGCGGCGGCCTACACGAGTGTGCGCACGAGCAATCCTCCGGCCTGGGACTTCGTAGTTTTGGAGGCGTGCTATTGCGACATCGCAGCGGCGTTGCAGGCGCGTGCGTTTGGCCTGCCAAGAGTCTTGCTGGCCCCAGTGTTTCTTTCAGCAGAGTGGTTGCTCGACGTGTCTGCGGACGACCTCGATCCCGTCGCCGCTGTGCGCAGGCAATCCGCGCCGCTGCTGGTCGCGTGCGGGACCCTGGATCACAAGGTGGGGCCCGATGCGACGACCCAGTTGTTGGCTGCGTCCCCGGCCAAAGACAAGGTGCGCTGTGATGTGCCGGGAGTTGGCCATCGCGACCTGTGGCGCGGCGGCGACTCGGAACTCGGCGTCGCGTTGCGAGAGTTCTTGCAGCGCCGCTGAGCTGGAGTTGCGGCGGCGCCGCTGGGTCGGAGTTGCGGCGCCGCCGTTGGGTTGGCGCTGCCGAGTTGGCGCCGCTTCCTGATCAGGCCTGGAGGTAGGCGCCCTTGATCGGCAATACGTTTGCCATGGCGTTGCGCGAATCGACTACCAGGCGGGCGTTGTCCGCGATCATCTGCCAATCGATGGTCGAGTGGTTGGTGACGATCAACACGCAGTCCGCCTGCTGGACCGCTTCCTTGTCCAGTGGCACCGAGTGCATGCGGTATTCCATGTACTTGCGCATGCCAGCGAACAGCGGCACGTGTGAATCGTGGTAGCTGACATCGGCCCCGTGTTCAAACAACAGCTTGATGATCTCAGCCGCTGGTGTCTCGCGAACGTCATCGACGTCGGGTTTGTAGGCCAAGCCAACAACCAGCACCTTGGCGCCGCGCAGCGATTTGCTGAGCTCGTTCAAGCCTTCCATGGTGCGTCGGATGACGTAGCCGGGCATCGACTTATTGACCTCGCCAGCAAGCTCGATGAAGCGCGTGTGGTGGCCGAACTCGCGCGCCTTCCACGTCAGGTAGTACGGGTCAATCGGGATGCAGTGGCCCCCGAGGCCCGGCCCGGGATAGAACGCCTGGAAGCCGAATGGCTTGGTCTTCGCCGCGGCAACAACCTTCCAGATATCGATGTTCATCGACGCCAGCACTGGCTTCAATTCGTTGACGAGTGCGATGTTGACGCAGCGATAGATGTTCTCAAGCAGCTTGGCTGCTTCGGCGATCTCGGCAGTTTCAACCGGAACGACTTCGGCAATCGCCGCGCCGTAGAGCATCGTTGCGAGCTTGCCACTGACTTCGTCGACACCGCCGACGAGTTTTGGGATGGTCTGCGTGGAGTGATCTTGGCGCCCGGGATCTTCGCGCTCGGGGCTGTAGGCGACGAAATAGTCTTCGCCGACTACGAGGCCGGTCTTGGCCAGAATCGGAATGCAGTCGCCGCGCGTCGTGCCAGGATACGTGGTCGACTCCAGCGTGATCAGTTGGCCTTTGCGCAGCACCTTCGCGACCATCTCGGTCGAGCGCGTGATGTAGCTCATGTCCGGCTCGCCATGCTCGCCGAGCGGTGTCGGCACACACAGGATGATCACGTCGGCATCGGCTAGCTTTTGCGCGTCGGTGGTCACGCGGAACTTGTCCGACTTGGACATCTCCATCGCGAAGTCGGCGCCTAGATGTTTCAGGTAAGACTCTCCTTTGTTGAGTCGGTCGATTTTTTCCTGATCGACGTCGTAGCCGAGCACCGGGAAGCCCGCTTTGAAGAACGCACGCAAAAGAGGGAGCCCGACATAGCCAAGGCCAACGACACTGACTGTTGCCGTGCGCGTTAGGATATTCTGTTCGAGCTGAGATGCAGGGGTGGTCGCGGACATAGTTTCGGACATAGGAGTATCCATGGATCGTCATCGGGGCCAGTGCGTCTTGACCTCTCGGGCCCTTTACACGAGGTTCGTTCGCCCTGACGATTCTCCGCGTGTCATGCCAACTAGGAAGGAGTCGTCCACATGGACCAAGATGCACCCTGCTGGTCGTGTTCTTGTGGCTGTTGACACTGCCAAGTTGCATGACTGCTGCGCTGTGGAGTAGCCCCGAGCTCGTCACGAAGACGGTACTGACGGACGAATCACGCCAGGTCACCGAGGGCTCCATTGCGGTTAGGGGCGCCCAGATTGTTTGGCGAAACTCCGATGGTGCCGTGCGGTTGGCGACTCCGACCGGCCCCAACGCCGACACGATCAGGATGGCGCTGGCACATCCAGAGTGCGTCGACGTGCGAGCTGTGACGCTGGAAGTCTATGAGGCATTGGTCGACGGCGATCTGGTTGGCGAGACGTCACACCTCGCTTTGCACTGCAAGCCGGCGCGAGGCGAGGCTGCCTATATCGTCTCCAGAGATACCCTGACTGCGTAAGCGCTTGCCGGACTTTCGGTGGGCTTGATCGGCGACCCGCGTGTGCCATCAGTTTTTCGCGAGTTGCTCAGTAGTCTGCCGTTCCTCGACCTTGGCGCGACGATTGGCCGCCCGGGCGCCTACTCGCTCGAGTCGCAGGTCTATCTTCAGGGAGATGGCACGCCGGCGTTCCTGTCCCCTCTGATGCCCGGCGAGAACGCCTCCGTGACCTCGATGCGGCAGCGTCTCGATCGGTTGTCCAAGGTGTCGATCTTGATGCAGCTGCAAGGCCCGGAAGGCACGCTCTTCGTTCGTGGGCAGCCGGATCGACTGTGGCTGCATTCACGATTGGGTTCGGTTGCGAATGAGGAGGGCATGCTGCGCACGCCAATCGCGTTTGCACAGACTGCGGCCGGCGACGCGTCGGTGGCCGATGGCCCCCGAGTGCCGGCCGTGTGGGTGCGCCGGGTTGCCACCTTCGCGCGCGTTACGACTGGTGGCTCGCAGATGAGTATCGGGGCGAAGATCGCGCTCACGCCGCTAGCGCTGGCGTTCGATGTCGCGCTTGGCTACCTCGGCCTTGTCTTGGGCATCTGGGACGATGATGATGATGACAATCAGCGTTCCGATAAGGTCCGCGACAACGGCAATCTCAACGATGGCATGTCACGCGCGCGGCCCCGCCGCAGCGGGGAAGATGAAGCTCAGTGGCGGGCGCGTGAGAACGGGCAGCGACGCTAAAGCGTCAGGTTTGTTGCGGCCTGTTCCCGGAGCGGCCTGTTACGGACCGTGAGTTGGCGAACTAGCCGCGAGGCTGCCTATTTGCCAATTGTTGCCGCTGGCGTCGGAGTAGGTGATCTGGTGGCATGGGGGCGTTGGCTAGTCGATGATCGCACGGACAAACGAAGATGGTTGGTGGCAGCAAGTCTGGCACTGGGCGGAAGCCAACGGCGAACTGCTGGGCTGGCTGTTTGTTGTCTCGCTCGCTTCGCTCGTCTTGTGTGCCTTGTTGCTGCCAGTGATCGTGTTGCGTTTGCCCGCCAACTACTTTTCGTCGACTCGCGAGGCGCATCCGCCGCCACGAACCGCGATTGCCTGGCTGCTGCTCGTCGCCAAGAACGTGTTTGGCTTCTTGTTCGTGCTGGCAGGCATCGCGATGTTGGTGTTGCCAGGTCAGGGAGTCCTGACGATCTTGATCGGTTTGATGCTGCTGAACTTCCCGGGCAAGCGCCGTCTTGAGCGTCGTATCGTCGGCCGCCCGGCGATTCTCAAGTTGCTCAACAACATGCGGGCGAAGCGCGAAATGCCGCCGTTGATCGTCGACTGACGTGCGCGTTTTCTACACCGATCTGTTCACGTTCCCGCTGCCGCCGGAGAACCGCTTTCCAGCCGCGAAGTATCGGCTGTTGCGCGAGCGCATCCAGCGCTGGCCGGCTGCGACGGGTGTCGAGTTGCTGTTGGCGCCGCGTGCAACCGACGACGAACTACGTCTCGTGCACACAGAAGAGTATTTGCAGGGCTTCGCCGCCGGCACGCTCGGCGTCGAGGCGATGCGTCGCATTGGCTTTCCGTGGAGCCCGCAATTGCTCGAGCGGTCGCTGCGAAGCTGTGGTGGCACGATCGCCGCGGCCCGCACCGCCATGCAGCACGGCCACGCTTGCTACCTCGCGGGCGGCACGCATCACGCACGTGCCGATCGTGGTGCAGGCTACTGCGTCTACAACGACTGCGCGGTGGCGGCGCGCGTCTTGCTGCACGACACCTCGATGAGTCGCGTGCTCATCGTCGATACCGATGTGCACCAAGGCGATGGCACGGCCGCGATCTTTGCCGGCGATCCGAGCGTGTTCACATTCTCGATGCACGGCAAAGAGAACTTTCCATCCGAGAAGGCCGTGAGCGACCTCGATATCGCATTGCTGTCAGGCACGGGGGACGAAGAGTATCTGGCCAAGCTGCGAGCAGGCCTTGCCGAAGCGCTACAGCGAAGTCAGCCGGAGTTCGTGTTCTACCTGAGTGGTGCCGATCCGTTCGTTGGGGACAAGCTCGGGCGCTTGGCGTTGACCAAGCACGGACTGCGTACGCGTGATGAGATCGTGCTTGGCGAACTCGCGAAGCGGCGGTTGCCACATGTCACGGTGATGGGCGGCGGCTACGGCAAGGACATGGCGGACTCGGTCGACATCTACGAGGCGACTGTCGAAGTCGCGCTGCATTCGGCGCCGTGATAGTTGTGGTCCTGGTCGAGCTCCCGGGCGCATGCGATCCGTGCCACCTCGTCGGCGCCACGCGGAATCGCAACTATCTGCTGGGATCTTGTGCAACGGCGATGCGCCCGGTGGTTGTGCGGGAGGTGGCGCCGCGGTTTCATGGTGGCGTGTTCGGCAACTTGCGATGGTCACGATGCGGCAAGGGCGACGATGCGCGGCGGCTCTACAAGGCGCAGTTGTGTTCGTCGTGTCACGCAATGCGCGAGTTCAGCGGTCGAACGACCTCGCTGCTGGCCAACTATGACCAGTCGTTGCTAGTACTCGTGTTGTCGGCAGTCGCCGGCGGCAGCGTCGAGCAACGGCGATGCACCGCGGTGCCGTGGCGCACCGTCGACGTGCAGGACTTGCCGGCGCCGCTGCGTTCGTACGTCGCCGCCGGCAATCTCGCGCTGATCGATGCGAAGTTGCGCGATGACGTCGACGATGGCGGGCGATGGTATGCGGGAATCGTGCGCTTGTTGTTGCGACGCAAGACGCGCAGGGCGATCCGTGAACTGGAGCGGAGCGGGTTCCCGGTCGATCTCGTGACGGGTTTGCCCAAACGCCAGCAAGTAATTGAGCAGGAAACAGAGCCCAGCCTCGCCGCGATGGCGGAACCATCGGCGGAGCTGTTGGCCGCCGTGTTTGCTCATGGCGGGCACCTCGCCAATGCCGAATCGCTGACCCGGAAGTTGGCCACGTTTGGTCATGCGGTAGCGCGCGCGGTCTACGCTTTCGACGCGCTTGAAGATCACGATCAAGATCGCAAGAGCGGCAACTTCAACGCGGTGATCAGTCTCGCCAAGCGAGTCGGTCACGAAGCTGCTGTCGAAGCCGTTCGTCGGTTCGTTGAGCATGCGGCGATCCAAGCGCAGCAGGTGGCGACGCAGTTGTTGCCGCGGGATCGGCACAGCATGGTCGCTTCGATCTTGCAGCAGCTAACGCAGC
>CAXBFC010000074.1:0-22982 GCA_963974725.1 uncultured bacterium
CCCTCTCCGGGAAAGCGTCATTGGGGAGGGTGGCGGGCCGAAACGACGGAGGTCGATTATGCAGCCAATTGATGATAGACGAAAACGCACGTTCGCACTGGGGCAGCTTGTGAGCACGCCAGCGGCGCTCGAAGCAATTCCCGCGGACGAGATGCAGAAGGCGCTATCCCGCCATGCGCAATGTGACTGGGGTGACTGCGGTCCCGAGGACTGGGAACAAAACGAGGTCGCGCTCCGCGACGGCTTCCGGCTGTTCTCGGTGTATCGCAGCGAGGCGGGCACGAAGTTCTGGATCATCACCGAGGCCGATCGTTCGGCGACTACGGTGCTGTTGCCCGAGGACTACTGAGCGAGAAACGGCATAGGGGGTGGCGTCCGCTTGTTGGGCGCGCCTTACGGCATGTAGCCCGGCTTCCTCTGCGTTGGAGCTGGATCCGATTCCGTCTTGGGTGATCGAGGGATATGTAGGCGTGTCAGATCCTCGTCGCTCCACTGCAAGGACTCCGAGATGCCTTCGGCATCCGCCTTCACCGGCAGCCCGCCCTGTGGTCGACCTGGGAAGTGCTGCGGTGGGATGGAGCAGGTCCAGACGCCATGTGCCGACTCGAACGCTCCGGTCAGCGGTTGTCGCTCGCTAGGTGACGCGATGTCCTTGAGGTCGTCCGGGTGGATGATGAAACGCTCTTGGATCCGACTGTCAGTTCCAGATTGAGCGGATCTTCCTCCTTGCTGGCTGCGCCCTTCGCTGGAAGAGAACCCTGATTCGTATGCCTCACGTTTTCCCAGTTGGTTCGCCATCCACTGCGCCGTCTCGTTGTCCTGGGTCCGAAGGAAAGCCCGGTTGGTGGGATTCGCGAGCACCGCAGGAGTCTCTGTCCCAGGGTAGAGGGATGGGATGTTCAGCATGTTGACCGACTGCGTGCCGAGCACGGCTGCCACTCCCTTGCTGCGTCCGCCGTTGAGGAAATCGGCGAGGTTGTCGACGCGACCAGCGAACGGCAATTCGTCTAGGAACACCCAGGTCTTTGGTGCGTGCTCGTGCTCTGGTCCCCCGAGTAGCTCCGAGATGACTCTCGACAGGACGGCTTGGACAATCGGCTGGAGAGATGCCTTCTTGCTGGTGTCGTAGCCAAGCACGAGGACGCGGGGGCCTCTGTCTGCGATCCAGTCTGAAAGTGCGAACCGATTGCCCTGCAGCCAGCTTCGTTTCCACAACGCGGCGGGGATTCTCAGGTGGTGCGTCGCGGTGCTCAGTGTGGCGACAACGCTGCCCGTCTCGTCACCCTTGTGCGCGAGGCGTTCGGTGATATCCGTTAGCTTGGATGCCTTGGCGAGCAACTGCAGATTCTTGGCGGAGGAGCAAGCCACCAACAGGTCCCAAAGCGTCCAGTCACTGTTCAGGGCTCGGAATGCGGCGATCACCGAGGCCATGAGCTGCCTTGCCCCCATGACGAAGTGTGGGCTTTTGTCGGATGCGGTTAGGGGCAGGAGGCCAGCGCAGACGGAGTCTGCGTCGAGTGGGCCTGCATCTCGAGCGATGTCCCAGGCCGGGGTTGAGTCACAAAACGGGTGCAGGAGGATTGCGTCAGACTCCGCTGTGAAGTGATTGCCCGAGCACTGCTCGTGGACGAACGGCCAAAAGTCGCCCTTCATGTCGAAGACGATGCAGCGATCGGTGGCGTTCAGCTGGCGTAAGACCTCGCGCAAGAGGGTGCGCAAGAGGATCGTCTTCCCTGAGCCTGGGGCTCCAACTGCGACGAAATGTCCGAGAGCTGCCTTCGCTGTGACTGGTGTTCCGCCCCACGGATAGGCCCTTGGGTCCACCGATTCCTGGAAGTCTCGGTTCGCTGAATCGAGCACTTCACCGTAGTCCAGCAGTTTGCGGCCACGAACGGTTGGGCTATCGCTGGGTTGTGCAGCGCGAAGCCAGGCGGCGATTCGGAGCACGCCATAGGCGAGGCCGATGATTCCGGCGATGGCAAAGAATGAAAGGAGCTCGCGCATCACTCGGATCCCTCAGGCTCGGTGCCGGCATCGGGAGCCTGACCCAGAAGTTCTTCCGCGACCCACTGCGTGATGGCCGGATGGTTCCGTTCGTCCTCCTCGTTTGAGATCAGGATGGCTCGAGTAGCTTCGGCCAGTGTCTCTCGGAATCTGTTCAAGGCGATTGCCATGTCGTGGATGGTGTCGTCTTGTTCGGCGATCCTGGCTTCGATTTCGGCAAGGCGAGCCCCCGTCGATTCAGGTCGCTGTTGCAAGAGCGCCGAACGAACTAGGTCTGTTACGGTCATGTCTCGCCGTGCCGCCTCGTCTTTGACGAGGTCCATTTCGCGCTCGGTGAGCCGCGCCGAGGCCATGAAGTCCCTTGGGTTCTCCTTCTTGGTCATGTGTTAGATGCGAGGTGTGTGGCTGTGTGCCGCGGCGGTGCTGGCTTCACGCAATCTAGCGTGAAGTGGAGCACACGAGAGTCTTAGATCGGGGCCCGAGGCTTTGGTTGCGCGGGGCAGGTTGGCCGTCAGGACCCGGGATCCTGCTGAGGCGGCGAGTCGCCGCAGTCGTTGCATCTCGTGCTCCGGCAGTGCGCGCTCATCGACGAGAAGCACCGTGTCTCGTCGCAAGAAGGGGCGACGCCGGTTCGGAAGGCCAGACTTGATGGCTCGGCCGAGCCCTCGCCAGCTGAGGTTATAGGCAGATCGGTCAAGCAAGGGCGCATCAACGATCTGAAGCAGAGCGAAAGCACAGATCGCACGCCGGCCGCGTTTTGACAAAGCTGCGGCCTGTGCGGACGACTTCGTCAGTGCCAGGAACCGCATGCCGCTTTCGCGGTAGATGGTTGCCAGCGCCGAAACCTCGCGCAAACTCGTTGGGCCGAGGCTCTTCTCACCTGTTGTCCGGGCAATGTCGCGAACGCGCTCACGCTCAAGGCTGTTAAGTCCGCGAATGGCAGATTCCAGCCAAGCAATGATCTTGGAGGGGCGCTTGGCGAATGCTTGGTGCAGTGTCGCTCGCAGGGGGCGGCGTTCCTTGCGCTCGTCGGCGGTGCCCTTTGTCATGCAGATTGACGGCTCGCGCGCCGCGGCCGGCGATTGGCTCTCGCCGTGAACGTGCGGGGCGACACGCTGGTCAGTTTCAAGCGGCCCAACCAGAGGGTTGTCAGCGGGCCTCTTTGATGTAGGCGTGACGCGAGGGAACTCATCGATGGTGGCGTGGCGCTGGCGGTGTGCGAGCTTCTTGACGGTGAAGTCGGGGCCGAAGGTCTCGGCGAGCTCTTGACGCCAACTCGCTGAGAGTGTTTCGAAGTCGACGCTGTCGTCCTTGCTCTTGCGGGTGTGGATGGCGACCTGCCCAGCTTCCCGGCCGTCTCGGTAGCCGACTGACTCAATTTGGGCGCGGCGCTTCGAGAAGTAGGCACGCGTCTCGGCGGGGATTCCCGGGATGTGCATGTAACCGAACGCCATCGTGACCTGGAGATCGAACTCGCGCTCAAGGTTCGATGCGAGGATCTCGCGATACAGGGTGCCGTACTTCTTCATCAGCCCCGGCGTGAATGCGCGAGTAGATGCCAACGCGCGCCACTGCTTGTCGGGTCCCTGGGCCAGATTCGCGACTAGACAGTGCGTGTGGACCTGCGGGTCGTTTTCGCGCGAAGTGTGATGAAGGAAGCGTGCGCCGAGCAGTCCCTTTGCGTTCACCAAGTGTCTTCCGGCCTTGCCGATGCGGGTCTTGGCCAAGGGGTCCTCAAGGAGGTCGAGAACGAATACCACCGCGTCATCGTGGCAACTCAGGAGGCGCTGACGTTCCACGTCGGAAGTCGTGGCCGAGTGAAGCAGGCTGAAGTCCTTGGGGGCGCTGAACGTGAAGTCGAAGCCCGGTCGGCGGGCGCGCTCGCCCTCAGTCCGGCCTGCGTTCTGAACGAGTGCGACGGTCTTCGAGGGGGAGTAGCCATGGAAGACGTTCCGAAACTCCTGCGAGTTGATCGCACCATTGAGCCCAAACTCGTGGCGACCCTCTCCGAACCAGATGCCTTGCTGTTTCGATTCGCTCTTGTAGTAGCCGGGGCCCTGTTCTTGCTTGGCTCCGGTTTCGAAGTCGTAGTAGCCAAGGCTTTCTGGGCTGATAGGGCGAATCGTGAGCACGGCAATCGAGTCGGTGGCGCGTTGGCAGCAGGGGTAGGGTTAGTGCGATTGCCCTCGGCGACGGGCTTGCTCTTCGGTTTCTTGTTGAGCGGACTCGTCACGTGTCGTGCGGCGGCGCTCGTGGTTTCGCTTGGAGACCTGGAGCTTCTTCCGGTCGACGGCGTCTTGGGCTAGGCCAAGATCGCGAGCGCTTGTCGCGGCGATGGATTGGGCCAGTGCCTCGGGCGTGCTCAGGCCGTAGGACCGGTGCGCGAGCTTTTCGTTGAACGTCGCCTCCCAGATGTTCGAAGCGAACGCCGCTGACGGGCGCAGGGGAGTCCAAACCACCAGGCCAGAATCCACGGCCTCGGAGACACCCTTCATCGCCTGGCGGAATCTCTCAGCAGCTTCTGTGCTTAGCGGCTTGGTTATCACGGCGACTTGTTCGTCGCCTTGGGGCAATTCCGCGGCGAGCGCCAATTCATAGGGGTGCTCGGAATCGGTGGCATAAGTAGTCGTCGCGCCAGCATCGACATGAACCAGGAAGACCCTCGGTGAGTCTTCGTCGCGAGGCTGTTGAATCACGATGGAGAGATTCGGGGTTCCGACATCGGCCTCGGCAGGCGAATCTTGGTTGCTGGGCTGGTCCATCGTGTTGGTCTCTCGGTTGCCTATCCCTTGAGAGTAACCATCTCGCCCTCAACTCGAAGCGAGTTGTCGGCGAAGACGTGCGGCAACGTCTTGTGCAAGCCACGGGCCGACCGCCCGGAGCGTTTCAAGCTGCGCTTGACCAGTTCCTTGACCTCGTCGGCGGAGAGCGTGCCTCCGCAAGATTTGAGCGCCTCGTGGACGATGGTGAGTAGGTCGGCGCGGCTCGCCCCGGGTTTGGCCGGCGGGGTCGTCCTCGGCGGAGTTGTCAGCGCGGTCAGCGCCTCCTTAACGCGATCAGCCTCGAGCTTGATGGCGGAGGCTTCGGCTTGCTTCTGCTTGAGGAGGTCGGCGAGTCGAGCATGCTCGGCTTCGAGTTGCTCGACCACCGTTTCAATGGTTTCGGTCATGAGACCATCTATGGCGCTTGATGGGGGGTTCGACAAGCAGGGCCAAGAAACGGCGCCCGTGGTCCCGTATACGTGAATGGAAGGGTTTCACGAGCAAGGCTGAGTCATTGGATAGGACGTGCGTTGTCGCTGTATACGAGGCGTATACGGTCGTAACTATCTATACCAATTAGATGTCGGGCCTGTTTGAGGGCTATTTGTGTAGACGTTGAATCACACCCATGCACCTGTGCGGTGCCCCCGAAACGGGGTAAGAGTCGGATAGCCGACGCGAGCGGTGGTGTCGTTGAAACGACCCGCGATGTTGGCGACGCCCAAGACTTAAACTCTCATGGAATGGCCTCAGTTCACAACGATGGAGCACCTGCTTGCTAGCAAGCAGGGCAACTACGGCACGCTTTCCATCGTAGTGCGCCCGAGTTCTTCGGACGTCTCCCGCTCTCGCGTGAATCTGGCTGCAGTTGGGCTTGCCCCTCTCGAGGGGGGCGGTAACGCGGCGATCGTGCACGAGTTCGAGGGGCATATCCACGCCTACCACACCAGCGCTGAGCATCCCTACGACTTGGGGTTTTCGAATCGAGTGCCGGGTGAAGGGCTGCCTGTTGTTCGCTCCCTGAAGCTGGATGAGAGTCGCATGGAGAGGCTCAATGAAGCCATGTTTGCGATCCAGGATCGGGTTGCGGCGGGCGCGTGTCTCTGGACGCCGCTGCGGACGTCGGCTGCGTTCGCCGCGAATGTCTGGGAGGCGACGTTCGACGAGAAGCTCGACCACCGCAGCTTCGGGCTCAGTACCACCGACAACCTGGCACGATCCATTCTCGAATTCGGTCATCGTGAACGCAGCTTCCTGCGCGGCGAGCGCGAGGCGCTTGACCTGCTGGTTTCCGAGCGGATCTTGGAGCTGACGTCGAAGCATGACGTCCAAGAGCGTGCTGAGCAGAGGGGGATGAGGATTTGATTGGCCGGGACCAGGAAGACGCTGGGCGGCAGGAATCCGTGCTCGACGGTGATCTCGATAGCGGCTGCGTCGCTCGGTCGCAGGGAGATCTCGGTGGCCGCGCTGGATGCCTAGACGTTCTGGTTGAGATCGTCACGGAGATCCAGGAATCTCTCGACCGGAGGCTCCAGGATATGGAGCACCAACTTGGCAAGGACCGGACCGCCCTTCGAATGATGCTGACCGAACGTGATGTAGCCAAGTTGATCCAGTGCGACGTGCGCACGGTCCGTCGACTTGAGAAGGGTGGTGTCTTGCCGCTAGCGATCCGATTCGGTGGCTCAAAGCGGTGGCGTGCCGAGGCTATCGAAGCGTGGCTCGACGACCTCTCCGAGGAGCGCGCCGGATGAGGGGGCGCGCACTTGGTCGCGGCCGTCTCATTCGGCGCCGCAACAAGAAGGGGACGAACTACGTCGGGGATTGGACCGATGCGGATGGCCGTCGCCGCCGTGAGGTCTTGTCCAGCGATCGCCGTGTTGCGGAGCGCATGCTCGGCGACATCATCCGCAAGCGCGACTTGGAGATCGCCGGTCTCGGCATCGAGGACTCGCACGAGATGCTCGTCGCGGACCTGAAGGCCCAATACCTCGCTGACCTCAAGTTGCGGGTCACCGCTGGCCACGTCACGAACATCAAGAGCCGCTTCAAGCGCATCTTCGAAGCTGTCAAAGCACGCCGCGTCTCGGACTTGCGGCCGGGTGATGTCTTGGCGTTCCGTCGCCAGAGGGTCGCGGACGGATCTTCGAATCGAACGGCGAACCTCGACGTGGCCGCCCTCAAGGGAATGCTGAATTGGGCCGTGGATTCGGGCATTCTTGGCACGAATCCGCTAGCGAAGATCAAGCCGTTGCCGCAGGGCAAGAAGCACCAGCGCTACCGCCGTCGCGCGATGACCGAACCGGAGGTGGAGTTGTTTTTGCAGGCCGCCGCCGAGGATGACGCGGAGCAAGAGGCGCATGTCGCGGCTGATCAGACCATTGACGGCGGCAGCAAGGGCAAGGGCTACGCCGTTCGCAAGCGTGTCGTGCGTGTGCCGCAGTTCCCGTTGTGGTTGGCGTTGATCGAGACGGGGGCTCGCTGGGGTGCGTTGACTCAGGTCCTGTGGCAGGATCTTGATGATGAAGTGGCCACGCTGCGACTTCGCGCGGAGACGGCGAAGGGGGAGCGCGAGCAAGTGAATCCGATCCCGATCGAGTTGCTCGATGAGCTACAGGAGCTGCGCGCGATTCACGCTGAGGTGACCGGCCTCAAGCCTCTGCCGTCCGACTGCATCTTCCTGACACCGCGCGGCGAGAGTTGGGGGCGGCAAAGTCGCAATGCAATGCGCATCTTCGACCGCCTGCTTGAGCGAGCGGAGTTGGAGAAGGTCGACACCACGGGTGAGAAGCTCGACATCCACGCGCTGCGCCACACGTTCGGGACCAGGCTGCTGCGCGCGGGTGTTGGCCTTCACCAGGTGCAGAAACTAATGGGCCACAGCTCGCCGGCACTGACGGCGCAGGTCTATGCGCATCTTGCCACGGACGATTTGCGTGATGCCGTTTCGCGCATGCCGACGGTGGATGGTGGCGGTGCCCGGCGGCTGCCTCGCGGACTTCCTGGCACTAAACTGGCACAAGGTCCCGGCGGCCTCTCGGCCTGCGCGCATAAACCCTTGTCAGGAATGGAGCGGGTGATCGGGATCGAACCGACGACATTCAGCTTGGGAAGCTGACGTTCTACCACTGAACTACACCCGCGAACTGCCTCGCTCGAAGCGCGAACGAACGTAAGTGCGGCGCTCGCCAGTTGCAAAAGCAAGCATCCGATTTCAGCCGGTTTCACGGCATGTCGTTGGATCTCGCACTGAGCACCTCTTGGGCTGTCACATGTTACAGCGCACTGGCCACATGGTTTGCAGTGCCCTGCAAACCATGCGACCGGTTCACGCCGCGGCCAGACGGAAAGTTGGGTATCTGCCCCCCTCGCCGCCGGTGCCGTGGTTGGCACAATCGCCCGCGGTCGAGCTGTCCCCCGGTGACCTTGAAACATCGGTGGGTCGCGGCGCGGCCGAAGGCACCGGCCGCTGGTTTAAAGGATAGCCGTTTGCGGTCGGTGCCGACTTTTCCCCCAGGAACAGCCATGACCAACCGAAACGCAGCCCGCCAAACTCTCCGCGCCCACGAGGCCACCGCAGAGGCGGCCCGGGCAACCGCCCAAGCCGACGTTGAGACGGCGCTTGCCGCGCTCGAAGCGGTTCAGGCCGCAGAGGCCACCGCCATCGCTACGGCAATTGCAGGCGACCAGACGGCGGTTGATGCCGTCGCCGCTACCGCGACTGCCAAGACAGCCCTGGCCGCGGCGATCGCAGCCAGCGACGCACTCGACGGCCGCCACTCTCGAACGACCGAGCAGGCGGCGTTGAACCGATGAACGCCCCAAAACGAAGCCGCGCTGCCGAAGCGTTGCAGCGGATCTACTTCGCCGCCCGCGGTGGCGACGAGGCCAAGCCGCTCGACTACGTCGAGGCGATCTCGATCGCCAAGGAACACGAACACGAGCATGCGATGCAAAACGCCATTGACTCCCTCGCCGGTGCCAAGGGCGTCGTTGCCGAGGCCCGCGAGATCATCAAGTCATTCTTCGGCGACCTTCCGCACATCGAGTGCGACGACGATATCCCGCCCGAGCGCCCCGGCCTCGGTTGTGGCGTTCACGATCACGATGGCCCGACACCGGCACCGGTGCCGGGACGTTCCGACGATGCCGAGCGAGACCGAGCCGACCCGGAAGGCGGCCAGAAGAAGACAAAGCCCGTGCCCGACGGCAAGCGCACCGTCGCCGAGATGGAAGCGGCGGCCGACGTCATCAAAGGCGCGACGTTGCGTCGCACGGTGATGCGCGAAGTTGCGCTTGAAGCAATGAAGGCACTGCGCAAGCTCGCCGCGCGCTTGCACGGTAGCCACAAGGCCGCCAGCGGCGTGCTCGACCAGAAGGCAACCGATCTCAAGAAGGCATCGGCCGCCGCTGGCACCGAGTCGATGTTCAACGGCCAATTCGCAGCGGTCAACGTCAAGCCCGACAGCGAGCAAGAGTTGATCGACGCAGCGATTGCCCGCGGTGCCTCAACTCACGAGGTCGACCAGATCGCGCGCAACTCGGGCGACTACGACGACCTTCGCGCCAAAGGCCATATCCCCAACCAAACCCGCGGGGCGTTCGTCGCCGCGAACATCAAGTTCGAGGCGGATCGCGCCAAAGGCTTGCCCTACTAACCCGCAGCAACAGTCATGACCAAGAAGATCAAAGTAGCCACTCCCGACGTTCCGACACCGCCGCCAAGCAAGGCATCGAAGAAGGTGATCGCAGTCGCATCGCCGGATCTCACGCCCGCGCCAGAAGAGCGCGGCGGGTGGTATTGGGTTGGCTTGCTGCCGAGTTGCCCTCGAAGCGGCGTGCACGTCGGCGGCCTCGCCTTCGACAAGGTCACCGAGACCATCGAGAAGGTCCCAAATCAGCAGAAGGGCACGCGCGTGCCGCACCCGGGTTGCGTCATGAGATTGACGCCCGCCAAGCTCGAACTCGTCGCGGAGCGCATCGGCCGTACGATTTTGCGAACCACGCACGCAGTAACGGAGCGCGGTGGCGGCGAGAACATCGGGGATCGGGTGCGCGCGGTGCCTTACCTGACGATCCCGATCCCGACTCCCGAAGAACTCAAGGCCATGAGTGGCCTCGGCCGCCGTCGATACAAGCCGGTCACGCCACGCACCGGCGATTTGCCGCTCGGCGATTACGTTTTTATCGTGCCAGCACCGGACCGCAGACCGCGAAACATGGGCCACCAGATGCCCGAGCCGGTCTCAAAGGCGGGCATCGTGCTCGCCGATGATCCGTTCGAAGAGGTAGTCGACGAGCTTGTTCCAGCGGCACCGGCGGCCGAGCCGGACAAGGCCGAGTTGCTCAAGTGATCCCGATCGAGCTAGCCTCATTGCTCGCCGAAGCCGACGCGCTGCCGGTGCGGTTCTGGCTCAATCAAGCGATGGACGGCAAGCGCATCCCGGAGCCGTTGCTCGTTTCGGGCACAGGGTGCGAGGAGCTAGCCAAGGCCGTTGTCGTTGGCTTGTTGCGTGGCGGCACCGACGCCATGGTCGCGCCGCATTCGTGGTGGCTCGATGGCGAGCCGCCCGAGTCGCTGCCGACGGTGACGGTGCTCGTGCCGGGCCTCGAAGCCGCCGACCCGGACCTACTCGAAGCGATGGCTAAGCGAACCGCGTTGCTAGTTGCGGGCGACGCCATACCCATCTTGCGCGGGGCCTCGCTGACGTTGGTTGATCTGTCCGAAGACCGCGCGCACGACCTTTGGTTGCACGACCAGGCCGGTTGGCCGTCCCTGACTCGATGAGGAAACCCGATGGTGGAGACCCAGTGGCGTTGTCCCGACGGTGTCGATCGCGAGGCTCTCGGCATCAAGCCGATGCCGCACGACCTCTCCCGACGCTACCCCGGGCACGCTGAGCGGGTAGATGGGCACGCCGAGCGCGTGCGCGTCCATTTTGAAGCCAATCCGCACGAGGAAGGTGCCGAGTCGGTATGCGACCTCTGGGGCCAGAAAGGGCGGCAAGCGTGCCCCAGAAGCGGCGCAAACGGAAAATACTTGAGGCCGCCGCAGAGGATGCCACGGCGGTGAACCGTAAAGCCGCAACCCGGTAGATGGTGGCCTTTTCCGTCGCGTGTCAACCACCTGACCGCGCTTTTAGTGGTTGTGTAGAAACCACTTAAGTGCATGTAGCGCCTTCACAAACTTGCACAGCTCGCATAGGCATGAGGGTCGACGGGTTTGGTCGCCCGCCGCGAACCCAAAAGACGAACAATGCTGAGGACAACCTCCAAAGTGCTGTCCGCCGGGCGTGCTCAAGAAGCCGCTCGACCGCCTTGCCTGCCGACCCGCCGAACTGGCCGCGATGCTGACCCTCCCTGGCTGGAGCACCACGGCGCGCGACATCACCAACCGCTGCGCCATGCGCTCTTGCGCCTATATCCGCCCGACCTTGCGGTGCGTGCTGATCCTTGACGGCGATTGGCAGGACTTGATGCCCGGTGGCCGCGAGCACCGTGCCCAGCCTGACGACACCGGCCGCGAGGTTGTGGCCCGCTTCTTCCGTGATCGCGACCGCATCAACTTCCGCGAGATCGGCTACGTGCTCGGGGTGACTCACCGCTCGGTGCACGGCTGGGCGGTGTCCGGCGTGGTGCCTTACGACGAAGACCGGCGCGGCCGGTTCATGACGCCCGAGAGCTTCCGCCAATGGGTGCTCGACATGCGCGTTCCGACGCGCTGGGAGATCATGCAATGAGCGACACCAACACCGTCGAGCGCTTGTTGGCGCGTCTGCCCGAGGATGAACGCGACGCCCCGGTGCCGCTGCTCAAAGCTGGCCGCGTCGTCGACAAGTTGGTCGGCACCGACCCCGCTGGCGCGACGTTGCATCGTTGGGCGCATAAGAAAGCGCCACGGCTCGAAGTGCTGCGCGTGGGTAACGCGCGCTACGTCACCGCGCGCTTGCTCGCCGAGTTCTTCGTAGCCAACGGCAGGACAACCGCGGTTCCGCCGAAGCGCCGCAGGAAGGCGTCATGAGCCATCACAACGAAGACCCGTGCCAGCACTGCGGCGTGGATGACAAAGAGTTCCGCCGGTTGCCGGTGACGTTCACGACACCGGGGAGCGGCATCAACTTCCCGCTACTGCTTTGCTGGGTGTGCATCGCCCGCGCCATCGATTACCGGCACGGCGGCGTTCGAGCTGTCGCAATTGCGATCGAAGGCGATCGGCCAATCCTGCCGCCAAACAAGCCGCTGTATGCCAAGGGCGGCACCGAAAGGCGGTCAAGAAATGACCTCTGCCAAAAACAACGGCCACCAACCCCACGGACGGGGTCGGCTGCCGGTGCCTTTGAAATCAGCTAACAACTCCGATTCTACTCCCGCAGCCGATCCCGGCAAACACCCGTTGCACCGGATGCCCGAGTTCCTGCGCAAGCTCACGCGCTGGATTCGCTGGACGCTCAAGAAGAACAAGCAAGGCAAGTTGACGAAGGTGCCGCACGGCTCGACCGGAGAGCCAGACCAATGGCTGACGTTCGACGATGCGCTTGCCGCTGGCCCGGTCAACGCCACGCAAGGCATCGGCCTCGTGATGACTGGCGGCATCGACATCGAGACCAAGAAAGGCAAGGTCCGCATCTTCGCGATCGACTGCGACGCATGCCGCGACCCCGAAACCGGCATCCTGACGCCGTGGGGCTTCGACATGATCAAGCACTACCGCGACACAGCGGGCGGTGCGTTCGTCGAGGTCACGCCGTCCGGCAAAGGGGTGCGGGTCTGGATCGCGGTGCGCGACTTCCCGAAGACGCTCGCCAAGGCCAAGGTCAAGCTCGACCATCCACCCGCGCCCAACTGCGGCGACAAGGGCGTTGAGGTCCAAGCGTTCGGCTACGGTGCCAAGCAGTTCGTCACCACGACCGGCAACTTGCAGCGCGGTGACGATGAAGGCATCCCCGTTGTGCAGAGCCTCGACTACCTCGTCGAGACGTTCGGCATGGCCGAGAGCGACGACGAGCTTGGCACGGATGCTTTACGCATCGGCACTGGGGCCCCGCCGTCGATCGAGACCATCGAAGCGAAGCTCGGACCGAGCCCATCGCGCGCGTTGATATTCGACGCCGAGTGGCGAGATGCCAGTACGGGCAAAGACCCGAGCGCGAGCGGTGCCTACTGGACCGTAGCGCGCGAAGTGCTCAAGGTCGCAAACGGCCACGGGGCCGTCGCGCTTGAGTTCCTCGCAACGCGCACGGCGTGGGGCCTCGGTGCCGTCGAGGAATCAGCCGACCCGGGCAAATACAGTAGCCGCCGGTGGATCGCGGCCGAGTTGCGTCGAGTTGCCGCGAAGGACGACAAGCCGTCAACCAAAGACGTGTTCGACAACGTCGGCACCGAGGCCGAGGCCAAGGCCGCTTCGGAAGCGGGCAAGGCAAAGGCCGCGAAGGCATCGGGGCCATACGCAACGCGGTCGGCCTTCGACATGATGACCGACCCGCCGGTCGAATGGATCGTTCAGGGCTACGTGTCCGAAGCGAGCGTCGGCATGCTGGCGGGCGAGCCGGGCACCGGCAAGAGCGGCATTCTGATCGATCTCGCCGGGCACCTGTTGCACGGCCTCGATTGGCTCGGATGCCGAACCGAACCGGGCTCAGTGATCTGGTTCGCTGGCGAAGGCAAGCGCGACGTCGGCCCACGACTCAAGGCTTGGCACCAGCGCAACAAGATTGACGTATCGGCACCGGGGGCGAGGTTCTTCGAGGTCGTCGACGCGCCGATCGTGTCGATGTCCGAAGCCGAGGGCCTACGCCGCTTGAGCGCGACGCTAGCCGACGCAAAGGCCCGGCATGGTCATGCACCGGCGGTCGTGGTGCTCGATACGTTGTCGACGCTCTGGGGCGGCGAGAGCGAGAACGACGGCGGCGACGCGGGCAAGTGGATCAGGCATTTGATGGAAATCGCCGCCGCCTACGGCTGCACGATCCTGATCGTGCACCACCTCGCGAAGACGGCGCAAAGCAACCGCAAGGCCGCCCGGGTGCCGACGCTCAACTCGATTCGCGGTTCGGGCGCGTTCGCCGGGGATGCCGACTTCTTGCTCGCGACGGCTCAGACCGGCGAGGCCACCAGCGAACTGCACAACATCAAACAGCGCAGCGACAAGAAAGCGCCACCGGTGGCGCTCAAGATCGAGGCCGAACCCGTCGGCATGAATAAACACGGCGAGGTCGTGACCGCGATGGTGGTGGTGCAGGACAAATACAGCGCGAAGGATCGCGAGAAGGAAGCCGACGCCGAGGTGGGCAAGACGCGCGCCAAGGCACTGGGGCGAATCCTCTCGACCGCGGTCGGGCTGTTCGGTGATGACCCCAGTAGCGAACTCAGCAAGACCGCGGTTGCTGGCACCACCAAAGGCGACCGGAACGAAAACTTCCGCGCGTTCGATGAAGCGGCGTCTCCGGGGGTCGGGTTCTTCAAGAGCAACGGCAAGAGCCGCGAGCGCTTCACGTTCACCGAGAAAGGGCGCGCGGCGGCGAGTGGCGAAAGCAGTATGGAAGTATGAAAGCCATATTCCATACTCTGCCCATACTCACCACCCCGGACGGTATGGATACCGGTAGGGGGTGTGGGGGGCGCGCGCGTCGCACCGGGGGGCGGGGATTTCCATACCGAACCGGCTCATACCGACCCCGCGGTGCCGCAGCGGGGAGGGGCCGCGCGCGTGCCCGAGCGTGCCCGAACGGGCACGGCCGGGCACGACATCCGAAGCACCCGCAACACCCGAGGCATGCTCAAAGGACGATGCGGCCTTCGAGCGAAAGTTGGGTAACGAGCCCGCCCGCGGTGCCGATGGGTGTTGGTAGGGTCGCCGGGCGTGAGTGGCGAAAACCTAAGCGACGAGCCAGAGCCGACGGTTTCTGATTCTCGGCAAACCAAAATCCTGCGCGGCCCGGACGGCAAGCTTTTGCCGGGGACCGCGGGGCTACCCGGTGGCGGGCGGCCCAAAGGCTCGGGCCCACGGAAGGCCATGCCGCCGCTCTACCAGCTCGTTGAACAGATGGCGGCCGACAACGGGATCACCGCGGCCGAGGCCACCAAGGAGGTCGTAGCGACGCTCTACAAAGCCGCGGTGGAGGGCGACACCAAGGCCGCGATGTATATCGCGAGCCGATGCCCCGACTTCGCTCTACCCACCGCGCCCCCGTCCGAACGGATGGCGATCACGTTCGATTCCGACGACGTCGACACGAGCAACGGCCCGCCGATCCCGGTCGACGATCAAGCCTACGCGGCCGAAGCGGAGGCGGTCATCGAGGAACTCAAGGCCATGGGCGAGCGCCACAGCAAGCTCGATCGCCTGCTCAAGTAGTAGCAGTTACAGCTTTCGCGAGCCGCCCGCACGCGGTGCTTCAACGCTACCTTAGGTCGCTACGCCGCTTGCGCATTCAGGGCGAACCGACGACTCCTAGCTACGCCAGCCAAATCTGGTATTTGTGAGCGCTGTGCTGCGCTGACCTCCTGGGGATGAACCAATGACTACGAAGAGCCTAGAGCCCTCTGTTGCCGAGCGTGCGTTCGACTGTCCTCACTGCGGGGCCTATACCTCGCAGACTTGGTATTCGCTGCATGCGAAGCCTCTAGACAGTGAACAGCGGACTCCGACGATTGCTCGCGCGGAGCATCGGCAGAACATCGAAAAATTGGCCGAGCCCGATCAGAAGGAACATTGGCTCAAAGAGCACGCCAAGCGAATGACCGGCCTTGCATACTTGGTCCTTCTAGAACATGGCACTCATGCCCGGTATGACGCCATCAACCTCGCCGTGAGCGAATGTTATGTCTGCCACGAGTTTGGGGTGTGGGTATACGACCGCCTCGTCTTCCCCCAGGCCAAGCTCGGTGCCGAGCCGAATACCGACCTCCCAGAGGACATAAAGATCGATTTTGAAGAGGCGAGGTCGATCGTTGAAGCATCGCCACGAGGCGCGGCGGCGCTCCTTCGCCTCGCTATCCAGAAGCTGTGCAAAGAACTCGGAGGCACTGGCAAGAAGATTGATGCGGATATCGCCCTGCTAGTAGACAAGGGCCTCAATCCGATGGTTCAAAAGTCTCTCGACATAGTTCGAGTTGTAGGTAACGAGTCGGTGCATCCGGGCAAGCTCGACATGCGGGATGATCGAGAAACTGCACGGCACTTGTTTGGTCTTGTGAACGCAATTGCTGATCAGATGATCACGCATCCGAAGACGGTGGACGACCTCTACAGCAAGCTCCCAGAAGACAAGCGAAAGGGGATTGAGCAGCGAGACAAGAACGCGGGCAACAAGCCCTAGGCAGACTGGTACCCGTCACTGTTATTGACCTTGCGCCTTGATGCGCGACCCGGTCGGTCGGCAACCACGGCAAGCACACTGAGATACGTGCACGGCCTCTCCGCTCAACACTCGGCTTGACTAGCTAAACTGAGGGCCGCGCGGAAGTGTTCGTGGTGGCTCCGCGACGGTCCAGCCGAGATGATGAGCCGGTGCTCCTCTACAAGTTCAAACCGTCTGAGCCTCTCGGGCATATCGTCGACATCCTTCTTGAACAACGCCTCTACTGCGCCAGCTACTTGAACTTGAACGATCCGTTTGAGGGGCAGTTTCTCAGCGTTCGGACGCGCAGAATGGACATCGGGGCGCACCAAACTCAGCCGCGGTGGATCGGAGCATGTCCTCCGAAGGATGTGCAAGCGAAGAGTGTCGCCGACCTAGAAGACCGGAGTCGCCATCTCGTGTGCAGCCTCAGCACAGGCATCGAAGACGTGCGTATGTGGTCGCTTTATGCCTCGGGGCACTCGGGAGTGGCGATCGAGATTGAATTTGCTGACAGCGCCGACCTCCACGAAGTTACATATCACGATCGGCTCACTGAGCAGAATCATGGGAACCCCGACCCATTGAATTCTGTGGACGTGCTGACTCGAAAAACGAAGCACTGGGACTACGAGCAGGAGCACCGCCTTCTCTTCAGCGAAGAGTATTACTCCATTCGCGGCCAAATCCGGCGGGTAGTTCTAGGGGCTCATGCCAGTCCCGCACTCGCTAAACTAATGCGTCGCATCGTGGATGACGACATAGGGGTGGTCAAGGCCAAGCTTGATGTGAACGGTGTGGGCGTGATCCACTAGCCCGCCAGACTGTTCATCGAGCTTGCGCAGCGAGGGGCGGCCGAGTGCTGTCTTGCTTGCCCGCTTGGTGCTCTCGATCACACCATGGCAGTAGCGTTCGGTTACGCGCCCCTGCGAGTGACCAAGCAGCACGCCAGCTACTTCGAGTCCCCATCGTTCCTCGACCTCCGTGCCGACTGCGTGACGGATCTGGTAAGGCGCCCATGCCGTCGCCTTCGCCGTCTTGATTGCTGCGCGCACGGCTTGGTAGAGCGTGTTGGGATCGTAGGTTTTGGGGAACGTCCGAGGAGCACGTTCGGCACGCTCTCGTTCGTAGCGGAGCACGTCGCAGGGGTAGAGCTTGCGTGTGCGCATCCGTGCGCGGAACACCTTGCGTTCGGCGTGACCTTCTTCGGGGCAGAAGAGCGGTTTGCCTGGTGCGCGGTCCATGAATCGAGCGAGAGCGCGTTGCGCCTCGGCCTCGAACACAAGCACGCGCGCTTTGCCTTTGGAGCTGGTCTTGTGCTCGTCAAGCGATGCGACCCATTGTTGGGCATCACTGCGATCGAAGTCACGCGGCCGTAGTCGGAGGATCTCGGACGGCCGCGCACCGGTGCGATAGAGCAACTCGACGACGACATCGAAGGGTGGCGGCAAGTGGGGCAGCGTTGACAGCACCGCCTCGAATGGCACCTCGCGACGACCCTCGCCTTCCCGCGTGCCAAACTTGCCCGCATCGATATCTTCGAGGTCGCTAAGCTCGATTGCGATTCCGCGCGGCGCGAGCTTCTGCCGTCCAGCCCAGCGGTAAGCCGAGCGGATTGCGCCAATGCGTGCGTTGATCTCGACGCGACAGAGCTTGCTCTCGTCGATCATTGCGAAGCGCACGTTCTCAAGTTTCACCGAGTCGAATTCGGCCGCCGGTTCGGTGCCGAAGAGTTTGCGGAGAGCGCGCAGCGCGTAGACCACACGGCCTCCGCCGCCCTTCACGGTGGCCCATCCTTCGCCGTGCTCGCGAGTCTTGTATGCCAAGAACTCGGTGCAGACTTCGTCGATCGTCGTGCCTTCGCCCGCGACCTTCGGGAAGCGGCGACCATTCGATAGCCAGCGCGCGAGTGTCTGTTCGTGTTCGCGCCGCGCAGCCGCGAGGTCGTCGTCGTTGCGAATGGCTTTGTCACCACCAGTGCCGCTGTAGCGCTTCCTGACTCCGTCAAAAACGGAATAGGCGTAGGCGTAGCCACGATCGTTGAAACGTTGGAGTTGAAGCTCCGGGATGCGCGTGCTGTTACGCGCCTTTGTGTTGTCGCCCGCCATTGCGGACCTCCTTGTTGTTAGCTGTTGCAGTGACAGCTTTGAGCAGGGAAGCCGCGCCGCCCGTGATGGGCGGGTTCGCCTAATGGCGACTGGCAAAGTGATTAGAACTACGCCGAGTATAGCATTTGTGTGTTACGTCTGCTTGGGAAGCTGACGTTCTACCACTGAACTACACCCGCGCTCGTCGCGCCCGAAAGCGCGAGGCGGATGGTCCTGCTTCGCTGGCTGTGCGTCAAGCGCTGTTGCCGCGGTTCCCGCGTTCGCTGGTGGAGCTACTGATATTCGAAGCGGATCACGTGTGCTTGGTGAATGGATACGTTGCCGTTGGTTTCGAGCGGGTGACCTTCCACGGCGGCCATGTCGATTGTGGGGGTGCTGGTGATTGTCCATTCGACCGCGTTGGTCGTCGCCAGTTGTGTCCAGTCGAACCACTGGGTGGCTAGCGTCAATCCTTGGGCGCCTGGCACGTTGGGGATCTTCAGTTCGAAGTCGGCGCGGGCGCCGAAGGGAGCTGCTAGCGGGTCGGGTGAGGTGAGGAAGATGGTGGGCACCAGGATGTCGAGGGTGCCGAGCATGAGGTTGCAGTTGCCCGGTGTCGCGAAGCCTAGGATGGATAGCGGCACGGGGCTTCCGGGTTGGCCGATGGCGGCGATGGCTAGGCCGTCAGGTGATCCGTAGGCGAACATCTTGGCGTAGCCGCCGACCATCAGCGAATACTCGGCTACGAAGCTTGAGTTGGCGTGCGGGCCGCACCCGCCGCCGAGGTTGGTGACCGTGCCGGGGATGTCTTCGAACTCTGCGTCGGCCATCCACCAGCCCGGGGATTGGCCGGCGATTGGGATTCCGGTGACGTCGAGGCAGAGGCGGCCGCCGGTGTAGGAGAACGGTGTCGTGAATTGGATGCGCACGATGTTGTCTGGCGACCACGCGACGGTTGCACCTGTTGCCGGTGGCGAGGTTGGGAAGGTGACGGTGCCGGTGAATACTTGTTGGGGCGCGCTGCCGATGTTGTTCGCGAAGGTTGAAGACGCTTCGAGTGTTGACTGGGTTGAGGTCGACAGGGCGATCACCATGTTGGCCAGGCCGCCGGTGTAGATTTCGTCAGCGGCTGTGCGGCGAAACTCGATGGCGTGGATCGTCTTGCCGATCATCGCGGTGAGGTGGCTTTCGCCGATCAAGGTTTGTTGGCGAACGTCATTGGCGGCGCCGGGGAGCCAGAGGTGGCTGGTGGCGTCGGTGGTTGCGCGGGTGGCAGGCACGACGATCTGTTGTGCTTGCGCGTGGAGCGTTGCGGTGATCGATAGCGCGATGAGTAGAGGCGTTGTGGGTTGGTTGGGCATGATGAGTGTTTGGGGCGAAGCGGTGAGGTGTTTGGGGGAGGGGCTGTTGGGTTAGGGGGAGGTGATGGTGATTTGCAGCGTGTCGCGCATGCGGCCTCGGCCGACTGTGACGGTGATGACTGCGCCGGGGGTTTCTGGCACGGGAATGGTGACGGTCTTGTTGGCGGGCACTTCGATGCATGTGATGTCGCCTGAGCCGTTGTCGACAAAGATGGTAGACGCTGTGGAAGCGACCTCGACCTGGACCGTGCCACCTGCAATAGCGGTTGTTGGTGCTCTGAATGATCCGCTGCCGGATGGTTGTGGGGTTTGGGTTACGACGCAGGGGGCCGTAGCCATGATTGCTAGTAGTTGTTGAGGTGGTCGCATGCTGGTCCAGATCTGTGGAGGTGTGCCGGGTGCGGGTCGCTACTCCGGCCGACAAGTTCGCGTCTAGCCATTGTGCGCCGTTCTCCTAGTGGGCAAGCGGGGGGAGGCCGCGCGGCAAACTTGTTGTCGCGCGGGTGCTGCCGCCGACTCATTGGGGGCGGCCACTTCGATGTTGAGGCACTGACGGGAGCTGCCTGTTCCAATCGAAACAGTCATCGTTCCGACGGCACTCGAAGGGATTGGAATGGTGACCTTGCCCCCCGGTGGAATGGGGATGGTGCTGGTCTCCTGGCCTGTGCCAAAGGAGACCTCGACGGAGGGTGCATTCGATGCGACCTCTACGACTACGGAAGTCCCGGCCATAGCGGTGCTCGGACCGCGGATGATTTTCCCGCCTTGGGGCGCGAGGGCTAGAAGTAGAGGCCAGGTCAGTGCGGGCGTTGGCATGAAGTTGTCCGGTTGGGTGCGGATAGTGGCAACCTCACGTGCGCCGATGCAGGAGCGGTAGCCACCAACTTCTATGTGTGGCATGGGGGGCAGAGAGGCGCGTGCGCGGCGCGATTCCTTGCTGCAGGGGGCTCTGGTTGGGCCACGCTGCGCAGGTTCAGACCGCCGAGGTCCGAACCGATGGGCGACGTCAAGTGCGTCAAGCCGCCGATGACCTTGCACGCGTGCATGGTCATGGCCTTCCCGCGGTGCGAGTGCGCCTAAGTCGCTGCGTGCGGGGTGCCGGTCTTAGCGCCGGTGGGTCTGTCTTGCTCGGGGCTGCCGCTTCTAACGGCGCGGCATCAGGCGCTGGTCAACTAGTTGTACTCGAAACGCATGACGTGGCCCATGTAGGGACACGGTAGTCCCGTGGGCGATGACGCGTCGCCTTCGATCATCGCCATTTCGATGGTCGGTGCCGTGTTGGCGATGGACCATTCGATTGCATTACTCGACGCCATCTGTGACCAGTCGACCCACTGTGTGGTCATCGTGAAGCCGAAGACCGCGGCCGAGTTTGGGACCTGAAAGTTGACTTCCGCTTCGCCTCCAAACGGCAGGTCTTGTGGGTCTAGGGGCGGCACGAAGATCGTCGGCATGATGGCGTTGATCGACGAGAGCCAGAGGTCGCATCCGGATGCGCTCGGCAGACCCGTCAATGACAGTGGAATGCTGAATTGCGCGCTCGCGCCGAAGGCTGCGAGTGCAAGGCCGTTGAGGCTGCCGTTCGCAGAGAAGCGTGCCTGCGCGCCAGGGAGTAGGGAGCGACGATCGATGCTGCTCCACTCCTTGTTGGGGCCACCGTAGATCCCGCAACCGCCGCCCAGGTTGGTTAGCGATCCACCGATATCTTCGAGCTCTAGGTTCGCCATCCACCAGTCGGCATTCTGGCCGGCGACGGCGATACCGGTGATGTCAATGCAGAGAGTGCCGCCGGTGTAGACGAACGGGTTGGTGAACTGAATGTGCACCGTCTCCGCCGCGGACCAGCCGACCGGGCCACCCGTAGCGGCGGGTGAGGTGGGCAAGGTGACTTGGCCAGAGAATGCTGGAGAGCCGGGCAGGCTCGTGTTGCTCGCGAAGACTGGCGTGCACTCCAGTGGTGTGATTGGGGCGATCGACAAGGTAACTGTCAGGTTGGCTGTTCCGCCGAGATACTGCTCGTTCGCCGAGTGTCGGCGGAGATCGATTGCTGAAATCGACTTGCCAACCATTGCCGTGAGGTGGCTCGCTCCAATGAGCGTCTGCTGACGCACGTTACGGCTTGCACCGGCGATCCACCCGTAGGCTGGCGCGTTGGTGTTCGCGCGAATGGCCGGGACGACTACGTGTTGTTGCGCCGCCACAGACGTGGCGACTGTGATCGACGACAGTAGTGATGCTGTGAGTTTGCTCATTGGAGTCTGTGGTTGGTGGAGTCGGCTTTCTATCGGCTAGGGACCGGGGCTGACTACGACGACTTCGAAGCGTCGCCTGCGCAGTCCCTTTCCGACTGTGACTATGATGACCGTGCCTGCTCCCACCGGAGGCAGGGGGATTGACGCGTCCTTGTTTCCAGGCACTTGGTGGGATGTCCGGTCTTGGGATCCCCAGACCATGATTTCGACGGTTCCATCGGATGTTCCAACGTTGACAGTGATGTTGCCTCCAGCAACAGCTGACGAACTCACCCGGATGCCTTCGCCCTGTTGCATCAGCGGATCTTGCGAAGTTCGCGCACGTGATGACCCAGGCGATCTCGCAGGACTGGGTCACCCAGTTCTACGAACTGTGCTAGGCCGCGGGCGACGTGTCCTCGCCGCTCTAGGTTGGGGTTAGAAAGTACGAGTTCGATCAGGCGCTCAACGCCTCGTGGCAGGTATTCGTCCTTTCGATAGCTGCGAGAATAGATGTCTCCGAAGTAGAGCCACTTCTCGTTCAACTCCGACACCGGCGCATCAACCGCGAGTCGGCGCAGGTCATCGAGCACGGCATCGCCAGAAGACTTCGGGCGCGACGGCGCATCCCCGTTCCCCTCAACCGCCGACGTCCCCGCCGCGTACCCACAAGCACCTCCAAGCCCAGCCCCTGCCAGAAACGTCGCCCCGGCGATCATGAACGCGCGGCGGGTTGGAACCGATGGTGGCTTTGGTTTTGGAGCGACGAGATAAACAGGCTTCAGGTGCATGGATGGTTCCCCGGTGTGTGTTTGGCGATGGAGGAAATCTTCTGTGATCGGTTGACAGTGTCAAGCAGTCGAAGTGGCGTGATGCCAAGTTCTTACCCTGTTGATTCGGCGACGTATTTGGCGTCTCTCGGTGTTCCGTTGTCGTGGAACTTTTCTTTGTTGTGGGCCGCTAACGGAGGCTGTCGGCGGCATCCAGCAGCAGCGAGTTTGGCACCGAGTTGCCGAGCAGGTCGAAGCGGTCCAGGCGCCACACGACGCCCTTAGATGCGCGCTCCACTTCAATTAGCAACGGTTGGCCGGGACCTGCATGGCAGTTGCCAATCACGAGATTGCCGTTGGCCAACACTTCGAGGGTCGTCACCCAAGCCAAACGCACATCTTCGAGTTCGTCCTGCGTCAGTTGCCAA
>CAXBFC010000075.1:0-22878 GCA_963974725.1 uncultured bacterium
CAGTCGCGGCAAAGGTCGGCGGAATGCCAAACGTCACCAGTGTCTCGCCGTCGCTGGCCAGTGCTTGGGCACGCGCGACCATGCGTTCGAACTCCGGGATCGGATCGATGACCTGGTCCGCTGGCAAGACGATCAGCGTCGCCTCGGGGTCGCGGGCCGCAATCGTTGCCATGGCGAATGCGATGCAGGGCGCCGTGTCGCGCGCTTCGGGTTCGATCAACACCTGTTCGATCGGGAAATCGAGCAGCAGCTTGCCGATGGCCTTCTTCTGGACGCGATTGGTGACGATCCAGATGTTTTCTGGCTCGCAGATGCCACTTAGTCGCTCGATCGCGGCCGCGATCATTGGCTTGCCGCCGGCGAGCGGCAGGAGTTGCTTGGGCCGAACTTGCCTACTGGCGGGCCAGAATCGAGTGCCAGATCCCCCCGCCATGATTACCGCGTGCACCGATGTCATGCCTTACAGCATCGGGTTCGCACGCTCGTTATCAATCGAGAGTCGCGAATCTGCGGCCGCGAATTCCCAGCCGCGAATCTGCAGCCAAGGATCAGTAGCCGGGAGTGTTGGTCTTCTTGCGCGCCGGTGGCATCGGCAGCACCGGCGGCCGCTCAGGGGTACTGCCACCGACGAGTTGCGTGCTGGCGCGCAGGTCGCGCAGATGGCCGTAGAGCCGGAAGCTCACCAGGTTCTGTGCCAGGTATTCGATCAGCGGCATGACCAGCGGATCGGCCGACTGACCCAGCAGATTGTCGAGCTCCATCTTGACGTCGAGGTAGCCATCGAGGTTGAGCTGGCCAGCACCTTTGGCCGCGAGGATGTCCGAGCGGATCTCTAGTTGGTCGAACACGATCGCTTGATCGGTCAAGCGGTAGGTCATGTCGAGTTGGTTGAAGCGCGGTTGGTCGGCCGCCGGCAGCTGCGCGTAGATCGCCTTGAACAGCGGCACCTTGCCGAGGTCAGCGCGCTCGATCTTTAGCGTGCCTTTGGCCTCGGCTCCGACCACATTGTTGCCGTCGAGGCGGCGCAGCGTCGCGCGGCCGCTGGCACTGCCCGAATACGGCGGGTTCTCCCACCCGGTCTGGCTTAACAGCGCGAACACGTCGATTCCTTCGTAGGCGAGGTCGGCGGCGAGCCGTCCTTGGGGCACGTTGGGGGCGGGCAGCAGGTAGGTCAGTGCGGCGAGGTTCGGGTCGGCGTTGCCCAGTTCGCCATCGTGGATGCGGGTCTTCAGCGTGCGCAAGGTCAAGCGCTCGGCATCGGCGGTGAACGCCGCTTCAACCGCTTCGAATGAGTGGCCAAACAACGACAGCGAACCGCGGCCAAGCGTGCCGATCAACTGACCGCCTTGATCGGTAACCGAACTCTCGGACAACGTGACCAGTCCGTGCAGATTGACGACCCGGATGCCGTCGCGGCTGGTGCCGAGCAACACGTCGACCCCGTCGAGGCCGATGCTGCCGCTGAGCGTGGTTTCGAACGGCTTCTTGCTGTCACCCGTTGGGATCGCAAAGCGCAGGCGCAGACCGTCGACGTCGGCTTGGCCGCGCAACTGGCGTTCGCGAACTGCCTTTTGCAGCGGTCCGGAAAACAGGTTGGCGAGGCCGTCGTCGACCGGGAAGTCCTTGGCATGCACTTCGAACGAGATCTCGGTGCGACCATCTTCCTTCGGCAATTGCCGCACGCGGCCATTGGCGCAGTGCACGGTCGCGTTGGCGAGCTGGCCGCGCACATCGCGGAAGGTCAGTTCGCCGTTTTCGATGTGCAGCTCACCGGTCATATGTTCGGCGGGCTTGGGCAGCATCGGCGCCTCGGAGCGAACGTCGACGAGTTGCACGACGACCGCCAGGTTGTCCTTGGCGCTGATGCCACTGCGATCGCGAACGACCAGATCGATGCGTCCCGATGGCTTCAGTGAGGACCACGTTGCAAAGTCCAGGGCGCCGAGTTCGTCGAGACTGCGGCCGAGTTGTTCGCAAAGTTCGAGGTCGCGCACGACGAAGGCGAGGTCGCGGACGACCTTCTTGCCGGATTCGATGTGGCCGAGCAGAGCAAGCTGCGCCGGCTTGGCGTTTTCGTTCTCGAGCTGACCACGCAGAGCATCGAAGTCGATGCGCGCTTCGGCCCCTGATCCTTGCACAAGAACCTGACCGGCCAGCCCCGTCGCCCGCCACGGCGCGGCCGGCAATTGCAGATCGACGTCATGCAACGACAGGCGAATGTCATGGAACAACTCAGAGTTGGATTGTGGCCGCCAGGCTTTGATCTCGCCCGAAATGCGGCCCGTGGGGGCCGTCTTGCGCCACGGAACTTCAAGTTCGGGCACGACCATGGCGACGCCAGCGAGCAGGTCTTCATCGAGAACCAACTGGTCGGCCGTGATGACGGCCTCAAAGCATTCGTCGATCGTGTGTTCGTCTCGTAGCGGAATGCGGCCGCGCATCGTCAGGCCGCCATCGGCGTGTCGACCTGTCAGATCAAAGCGCGCGTCGGTATGGCGAACGCGAATGCTGCCGCGCAGGCTGCCGAGGCTGTAGGGGAAGCCCTGCCAACGCATCGCGGCCTCGCGTGGCTTGATCTCGACAAAGAACCCACCTGGTAGTTTGCTCCTGGGGCGCACGACAACGTGTACTTCGGCGCGGCCGCTCGGCGCCAGCTTCTTGTAGAGATCGCCTTCGTCTCCGAGCAGAGTCGCCAGCGCCGTTGCCAGCGACGGACTAAAGGCGACGCTTTCGCCGTGAATGTCGAGGCTCGTGTCCTCGCCAGACGGTTGGTCCAAGTCGATGCGGCCCATGAGCGTGACCTCACCGCCACCCGCGGCCTGCGGGATCGATGCCTTCATGTCCTCCAGGAGCAGCCAGTGGCCGCGCAACTGTACCCGGCCACTCGCCTGCTCAAGTTCGAGGGGGAACCCGATCCGGTTTGCTTGGTCCCCGAACCCGCGAAACGTCATCTTGGCGTCGCGCATGGTCAGATCCATCTCGGCGATGCCGTCCGGACTCGTCGGGTTCTCCAGGTAGAGAGCAATGTCGCCGCGGCCCGCCGTCGGCCTCAGTGCCTCGACCAATTCCTTGCCGATCGGGAACGACCGCAGGGCGGCCAGCGAGTCGCCATCGACGACAACGTTGCGACCATCGGCCCGCAGGTCGAAGTTCATGGCGCTGGCGCCATCGTCTTCGGAGCGTTCGTTAAAGCCGGTGAGGTTGGTCGTGATCGACAGTTGACCCGTTTCGTTATTCTGCTCGATCGTGGCACGCATCGAGCCCTTGCCGCTGGTGTCGGCGAACAGGGTCAGGTTCGCGTGCCGCACGATCGCGGGCAGGTTCTCCTTGTCGACGTGCAGGTCGGTGCACTTCGCCAGCAATTGCAGCGTTGGCGTCTGATTGGCCGCCGACTTCGGTGGCACCGTGAAGGTCAGGCTAAGCGATTCGATTTCGCCACCGATGTCGACTTCTAGGTTCTCGACCCGGGCAAGCCGCGCCAAGTAGGCGACGACCTGGTTGCTGCAGCGTACTGCTTTGGTCGTAACCGTTAGCTGGGCAGCGCCCGATTCCAGGTCGACCTCGCCCTTCACGTCCAGACGGGCGGCTGGCTTGGTCAGGCTCAGTTCGCCCCGTATCTGGAGCTTGCTGGGGTCGCTGGCGAGGGGCGCCACGGTTACTTGGAGTTCGTCGCAAGTCAGTGGCTGCTCGTCTTCGCACAGGTGCACGATGGCGGTGCCCGAGCGCACGTGGATGACCGGAAAATCGCGCACGGACTCCGTGGTCGTGGCGGAATCGATCGGCTGCAAGAGCTCCGTGAGCGTCGGCCAGGTTGGTCCGCACTCGACGTCGAGGCCCTCGATGCTGACGTGCCGCAGTTGCACGCCGTCACCAAACAGGTCGGACTGCACGTCGATATTGGCCGTCGCGACGCGCGCCAGTTTGCGTGTCGGGTTGCTCGGATCGGTGATCTGAAGGCCGCTGATCTGCAAGCGACCGGCTTCGAGATTGATGCTCGTATTGGCGATCTCGGTCGGCGTCGTGAAAGCTTGTTTCAGCTGTCGACGCACGAATTCGGTCGCTACATCCGAGTTTTGTAGCAAAGCCCAAGTAGTGATTCCGAGAACGGAAACGAGAGCTATCGACAGCAGCAGGATGCGGCGCCAGTTCATGCGGCGATCACTGTAGCCGATGTTGGTAGTTGCTTGATACGCCGATGACGAGGTTCCCGAACTCGTTGTTTCGGGCCATTCTACGCCGTTTGAGGCGGATCCCGCCAATCGCGTTGAATCGGCCAAATGGAGGCTGAATTCGGAGGTTTCGAGGGTCTTCGCGTGGCAAGCGAATGTTGTGCCATTGATGCGAGGCGACTTCGCAAACGTCTAGAACAGGCTCGAAAACGCAGTTTGCCTGTAGTTTTTGTTGTTGACAGCTGCGCGGATGCGGTCAAACTTCGCGCCAGTTCGCTGGGGGGCACGACACTTCGTCGTGACCGGGCGGACCAAACCTTAGAAAGCAGAGACATTCCAATGGCTGCCAAGAAGAAGACCAAGAAGAAGGCCGCGAAGGCCAAGGGCCCGGTCGAGTTGATCATTTCGAAGTCGCGCACCAAGGGCGCGGTCAAGAAGTCCAACGTTTCGTCCGAGTTCTACGGCGCTCTCGACCAAGCCGTCCGCGGCATGATTGCGAGTGCAGAAGGTCGCGCTTCGGCCAACGGCCGCAAGACGCTTCGTCCGCAAGACCTGTAAGCTTCGGCTTGCTCGTCGGTCCGGTTGGCCAGTTTGCCAGGTGATTCGTTAGGCGAATCAGCTTGCTGGGTGGCTAGCTAGACCGGCAACAGCTGATGGGAGCTTGCTCCCAGGTCAATCAGCTCGCAACACGACCCGAACATCTCTTTGAGGTGTTCGGGTCGTGTTCGTTACCGACCATTGTTGGAAGTTGTGTCTACGCACTTGGGGTGGGCACGATGCAACAGCTGGCCAGGTCCGTCCGACGAGGATCCGTCCGACCAGGCGAGCGAACTACATGCGAGCCAACGACACGCAGACCAACTACGTGTCTTCCTCGAGGTCGCTCGCAACCTGCAAACTCGCAAACGCCACACGTTCTTCGGTGATCATCTTGGTAGCGAGATCACGCGACACGAGTTCGAGCATCGCGTCCTCAGCATGCGCTGCGATGGTCACCGGGTCGCCGTAGTGCACGACCACTCGAGCGAACGGCTTGGGAATGCACATGCGATCCCAGCTGCGAAACCGCCACGCGCGGCTCATCGCGGTCGAGAGCGGGATGATCGGCACCCCGGTCGCACGCGCCAGCCAGGCGGCACCGATATTGATGCTGTGGCGTGGTCCGCGTGGGCCATCGGGAGTGATCACGAGTTGGCCATCGGCTGTCAGCAGTTCGTGCATCTCCCGCATCGCTGCGGCGCCTCGCTTGCTGGCCGACCCGCGCACGACCCGATACCGGAACTTGTCGAGTGCGCGCTTGGCGAGCCCGCCATCGTCGCTGGGCGAGACCAGGACGCCGATGTGGCGGCGGTAGTGACCCTTGATTGGCATCAGCGTCAGCATGCGACCGTGCCACATCGTGCAGATCCAGGGTCGGTCGCTGAGAAACAGCTCGAGGCCGGCGTCTCCGGTGCGCTGGATACGCCAGGTTCGTGCGATCAGCCGCAGGATCAGCGGGGCCAGCGATTCGACCAAACCGGAATCGGGTGGCTCCAGCCTTGTTCTTGCCTTGGGCTTCGCGTTCGGCGGTCAATCTTGCGACCACTTCACGCCGGGCCTTTCTTTGCTCGCGAGCATCCACGGGTGGGGGAGCATGAAGGATCGCTTGGTGTCGGCGTAGCCACGAATGGCAGGTTTCTGCTACAAACTCGGCCACGTTCCTCAACCCAATCGCGCATGCAATCCCGTTCCTCGTCGGCTGTCGCCGCTACGCCCGATCAGTTGGCCGCAGTTGATGCGGCGATCTCCCGACTCGTCACCATGCGTGGCGCGTGCTTGCCCATGATGCACGCGATCCAGGCAGAGCTTGGCTTCGTGCCGCACGAGGCGGTGCAACGCATCGCGGACGCGCTGAATCTGTCGCGAGCCGACGTGCATGGCGTGCTGACCTACTACCACGACTTTCGTTCGGAACCGCCGGGGTGCCACGTGCTCAAGGTCTGTCGCGCCGAATCGTGCCAGGCAATGGGTAGCGAGAAGCTCGAAGACCACCTGCACGAGAAGCATGACGTCGCGATGGGGGAGACCTCAGCGGACGGCGAAGTGACCGTCGAACCGATCTACTGTCTCGGCAATTGCGCGTTGTCGCCGGCGGTGATGCTCGACGGCAAGCTGCATGGTCGGGTCAGTTCGGAACGGCTTGATGCGTTGCTAGCGAGTGCCAAGTCGATGGGCGCCAAACAGGCCAGTCGCAACAGCGGAGGCCAGTCGTGAGCGTCACCATCTACGTGCCGCGCGATAGTGCGGCGTTGTCCCTCGGCGCCAACGAAGTCGCCGACGCCGTCGTTCGCGAAGCCGGCTCTCGCGGCATCGACATCCAGCTGGTCCGCAACGGCTCACGCGGCATGTTGTGGCTCGAGACGATGGTCGAGGTGTCGACCGACGCCGGTCGCATTGCCTACGGCCCCGTGCAAGAAAGCGACGTTGCCGGTCTGTTTGACGCAGGTTTCGCGACTGGTGGCGAGCACGCGCTTCGCCTCGGCAATACCGAAGAACTGCCGTGGATGCAAAAGCAGACGCGGTTGACGTTCGCCCGCGTTGGCGTGACCGATCCGATCAGCCTCGACGACTACCGTGAGCACCGTGGTCTGGTTGGCTTGAAGAAGGCGTTGGCGATGGACTCTGATGCCATCGTCGAAGCGATCGTCGCGTCGGGCTTGCGCGGTCGCGGCGGTGCCGGCTTCCCCGCGGGGATCAAGTGGCGCACCGTTCTCGGTGCCGTTGCCGACCAGAAATACGTCGCGTGCAACGCCGACGAAGGCGATTCGGGCACGTTCTCGGATCGCATGATCATGGAGGGCGATCCCTACTTGCTGCTCGAAGGCATGGCGATCGCTGGCCTCGCAGTGGGTGCCACTGAGGGCTACATCTACCTGCGCAGTGAGTATCCCGATGCACTCGTCGTGCTGACGACCGCGATCCAACGCGCGCGGGCCGCTGGCTGGCTCGGTGCCGATGTGCTCGGTTCTGGCAAGGCTTTCGACGTGCATATTCGTCTCGGCGCCGGCAGCTACGTCTGCGGCGAAGAGACGGCGATGCTCGAAAGCCTCGAAGGCAAGCGCGGTATCGTGCGCGCCAAACCGCCGTTGCCGGCGCTGGAAGGCCTTTGGGGCAAGCCGACGGTCGTCAACAACGTCATGACGTTGGCCGCGGTGCCGTTCATCCTCGACCAGGGTGGTGAGGCCTACGCCGCGCATGGCACCGGCCGCAGCCTCGGCACATTGCCGTACCAGCTCGCCGGCAACATCAAGCAAGGTGGTTTGGTCGAGGTGCCGCTCGGCGTCACCATTCGCGAACTGCTCTACGACTTCGGTGGTGGCTCGGCGACGGGTCGACCAATTCGCGCAATCCAGGTTGGCGGACCGCTCGGCGCCTACCTGCCGGAATCGAAGTTCGACACGCCGGCCGACTACGAATCGCTCGCCGCGGCGGGCGGACTGCTTGGTCACGGCGGCATCGTCGCGTTCGACGACACCGTCGACATGTCGAAGATGGCCCGTTACGCGATGGAGTTCTGCGCGATCGAATCGTGCGGCAAGTGCACGCCGTGTCGCATCGGCAGTGTCCGCGGTGTCGAGGTCGTCGATCGTCTGGTCGAAGGCAAAGATCGCAAGAAGGACGAAGCGCTGCTGCGCGACTTGTGCGACACGATGACCAGCGCATCCTTGTGTGCCATGGGTGGCCTGACGCCGCTGCCGGTGCTGAGCGCGCTCGATCACTTCCCCGAAGACTTCACAACGGCGTAGACTTCGCCAGGGTATAGACATCGCCAAGCCGAGCCGTCTTTCTCCCTCAGCGTGGCAGAGGCTGCTTGGCGATCTCGACGGAGCCATCAGCAAAGACGGCGACGTGCACGTAGTTGTCGTCGGAGGCGCCGCCCATGCCGCTCAAGATCAGGTGCACGTTGCCATCGGTGTGGTGCTGAAACGCGACTTGTTCGGGGAATGCACCGACATCGCCGGCGAACACGTACACCTCAGAGCCAGCCTCGCGCAGCAACGGATGAATGACCGACCAGTAGTTCGGCGCGTCGCCCAGGCCGTCGGTGGAGTTTGGGCGGACTTTGCCAAGGAACTCGTGGCCGGAATCCCACCATAGGATCTGGTGCACAAACATGAACACGTTGCGGCCGGCGCGCGAGTTCGCGAGTGCGGCCTTTAGAAACGTGAGTTGTTCCCCGGTGATGCTCCATTGCGCAGCCATGCCGTCGAGGATGATGAACTGATCCCCCTGGTGCTCGAAGCTGTGCCAGGTCTTGCCGTACCTCGCTTCGAACAGCGGACGTGCATTGAGTTCGTGGTTGCCTGCGATGCGCAGTACATCTACTGGCAGCGCGGCGAGATCGGCATCCAAGGCATCGAATGCTTGCTTCGTTGCGTGGCAGACCGCGTCGCCGGTCAAAAAGCCAAAGGCCAACGAACCGTCGCTTCGCATCGTTTCGAATGCGTT
Organism: uncultured bacterium; assembly: GCA_963974725.1. GTDB lineage: Bacteria > Planctomycetota > UBA1135 > UBA1135 > UBA2386. The sequence goes on from CAXBFC010000075.1 coordinate 8,658, forward strand.
CCGAAACGGCGGATAGACCCCGGTGCGCTTCGTTCCTGGGTTTCCGTACGCATGGCCGGCGACGAAGAACGAATACTGAGGGGGCGGGTAGATGATGGCGATCCCTGCCAACACGACCATTGCGACCACGACGGCTGCCACGCAGCATCGTGTCCGGCGCGCGCGTGGCCCCGTGGCATGGCCCGCCTGGTTCTCGGCGACTACCACGGCCCGCCGCCAACGCCACTGACGTATTTCGAGTGCTTCGCGATTCGCAACGGCAATGAACCGACCAGTTGCTGCAGTGCGTCACGCGACCCGACCGGGAACTTCAACTCAACGACCGCATGCGCGCCGGATGTGCGCAACCGCGATGGATCGAGTCGATCGCGTGGCAGGCCCGCCGCCAACAGGTTCGTGTCGACGGTCAATCGCAGGCCATCACGAGTCGCATAGTATTCGCGTTCGTAGCGATTCCACAGCGTCGGCTGGCTCGCCTGGTCGAAGTCCAGCCGGAAGGTTGATGGCACGACGCGCCGCGTCGCGCGGACCGCTGCCCGCAAGTGGTTTGCAAACTCCACGGGTCGCGGCGTCACAAACAGGTGCTTGGTGGAGAGCCCGCCCCGCTTTGCTTTGACTTCGACGCGCAGTTGCTCCGGGAGGGTCGTGTCGCCATACCAACGCAGTCGCAACTTGCGGCGAACGGAGACGCCATCGAGGTTGTCGCTGTAGTCGTCGAGATCCGGTGAGTCGAGGTAGATACTGTTGACGATGCGCACGTCGTGACACGCTCGAAACACCTGGCCGACACTGGCGTGCCACTCACGGAACTCCACCAACTCACCAACCGTGAGCGGGATCTTCTGTTCGATTCGCAGCTCAGCGGTCACCGGGACTTCCTCATGGCTGTTTGGTACAGTTGGTCCACCTCGATTGCGGCTGTCGGCACGACTTCGTCGTCCACGGTGATCGTCGAGCCATGCTGCGCCAGCGCGACCACGACATCGGAGGCGACTGTGATGTTGATGGCCCTCAATCGCGCGCAACCGAACACTGGCTTCTTGACGAAGGCCATCAGTGCGGCCAGTCGCACCTCGGCAACCGAGGAATCGCGCAGCGTCGCGTTCGAACCATCCTTCACGGCCATAGCGACTCCAGCGCCATGGATCACCAGCCCATCGGCAGTGCACGTGGATTGTTCGCCCACCGAGATGGCCTTGTCTCGCACGTCACGTAGGGCCGAGGCCGTGACGACCACCTGCGAACCACTGACATCGATGCCGTCACCGCCGATCGACTCGAACTGGCAGTTCGCAAGCCGTCCCGAGCAGAAATCGCCATCGAAGGCGTCGGACGAAACCTCGGTGAAGCGGCAGTCGTGCAGCTCAAACTGGCTGTCGACGATGTTGAGTGCGTCTTCGCATTGGGTGCCCGCAAAGTGACTGTGCATCACCTTGGCCGTGCATCGGTGAAGGGTGACGGAGCCGGTAAGACCCCACACATCGTTCGCATGCGGGGCGGTGTCGGTGACGACCAGCCAATCAATGGCAACCGGAGTGTCCTCGCCGAGCACGACCAGGCCAAGCCAGGACGAATCGATTGAGCGCAGGCGCACCGGTTGTTTTCGGATGCCAGCAATTTGCAGGGGGCCGCGAATGATCAGTCGCGCATCGGCGGCGAACGCAAGCTGCGCGCCAGCCTCGATGCGCACCGCAATGCCGGGTGGTGTGATGAGGTCACGATCGAACGATGCGGCGCCGGCGCGAATCACCAACATGCCGCCGTGAAGATCTACCGAAGCGTGGGCATCGGCGCACTCGCCGGGCGTGCGGTTGCCGAACCGGTTGCCGAACCGGTTGCCAAACCATGATTCGGTGCGCGCCGGGCCGGAGCGGTGTGCGACCTGCAAGACTCGGCGGGCAACCGCATCGGGAGTATGGCATTCGATTTCCAGGCTGCCAGCATGCTGCGGTGACCACGGCACGGCGATGCGGGTCGACGCTTGTCGAGTTGACGTCCCTCGGAGGATCGGGCTTGCGATGCTCGCCAACGGCACTGCATGTTTGCCGCGACGCCAGCGCACGGCATCCACAATGACATCGCCTTGAAGCGGATTGACGAGCTCGAGAACGCCTGCGCCATCGTGTGCAGACCAGTAGGCCTTGAGCAGAGCGATGGGGTTCTCCTCCGGTGAGAACTTGCCCTCTATGGCGCGCGCATGATCTCGCGGTTCTGCTTCGGGCAACGCCGCTGCCAACAGTTGTCGACAGCGTTGCAGCAGCGCGGTCGTATCGAAGGCCGGCTGTGGATCGTTGAGCTGATGCAGCGTGGCAGACAGATCGGCCGACTCTCGTCGCAGCGCCTGCCCTCGATCGCTTGCCAGCTCGGCTGCATAGTTCGTCGCGAAGCGTCGACATTCTGCGCGGAACTCCGGCACGGCAAAGCCGGCGAACAGCTCGATGCGCTGCCACACGGCAGGCGCGTCCAGGTTGGCAGGTTCGGTCGAGTTGTCGAACGCGATGGGCTCGAGCAGGCGAGTGATCGGATTGAAGTAGATGCGTAGGTTGTGGCTGACCAACCCGTGCGTGGATCCCCAGATGCTGCATAGGCAGCGATGGCGCGCCCACAGCGGCAAGTCGAACACGTCGCGCGCCTCCAGGTGGCCAGCGAGGAAACCGCGCAGTAGGCCAATGGCGGCCTCCGCCTGTGGTCGTAGCAGATCCGAACGCCACACCCTCTTCTCATCGAATACTCGCAAAGCCATCGAACTCGCCTTGTCGAAGTAGGTGCCTTCGTAGCGAGCGATGTTTTGGCCGGTCATGCCGATCCGCCGGCGAAACTCGCGGCGTTGTCGCCAGAACACGCTCTCATCGAACGCCACGATCACGCCTGGTCGGCGGCGACCTGCTTCGATCAGTTCGGTGGCAAAGTGTTCTTCGACCAGCATCACTCCGAAGTCGCGCTGATTGCAGCGCACGTACACGGGGAAACTGCGCGGCGCCAATACGCCAGCGTCACGCATTTCGTCCAGGAGCAGCAACTCGCCGGGACCACCTCGGCAGCTGACTGCGTGTAAGGAGAGTTTGCGCATACCGAACAGATGCGTGTCACCGCGCGTCTTGACTCGCAGCGACCAGCTGTTCGCCGTGAGGTGATCGATCCAATCACCCTTGAGACGCATCTCAATCGGTATTGCCGTGCCACCGAAGTGGGCCCAGCCGGGAACGAAGTCGTCGGGATCCGTGCAGAGAATGCCGTCGCGGATGGCCTGCTGGCGCTTTTGGTCGAGCGCCGCCATGTGTTGCGGTGCAACCTCGAGACGCAACGTGCGAAGCCCAAGCTGCTCGGCCTGCGCGACGCGAGCAGCGGCGGCGTCGCCTTCGATGGCTTCGGTGGCCAGCACAAATGGTGACGCGAGCAGCGACAAGGAGGCGTTGGCTGCGAGGCGCCATCGTTCCATGCGGCTCAGCTCGGCGGTTTCAGCGCGTTCGCCTAGCTTGACGAACAGAGCGACCGCAAACAGCAACCACAAGCCGGCACAGGTCGCGAGCAACACCGGCACCTTGGCCAGTAGGCATCGCCAGCGGTCACGTCTCTTGCGTGCCCACATCTTGGTCAGCTCAGTTGGCGTCGCGTGTCCAGCACGGTGACCTCTGCGTCTAGCAACGTTTGCTTGACGTCTTCGATGATCAACGCAACATCTTCGATCGGCGCCGCATCCACGTAGAACGTCGCGGAGATGCCGTCCTCGCGATCCATGAAGCGACGCATTTCATAGTCAACCGTGGATCGGTCCAGCAGCGCCGCTACCGTCTTCAGCGACCCTTCCTTGGCGTCGACGTCGATGAACACGCCCTGACTCTTGGTTCGTCGGCGGCAAGCGCTGGCTGCGAACATCACCACAACCACGAAGGCAATGCTGACGTTGGTGATCATCAGCTGGCCGGCACCAAGCCCCAGTCCGGCCGCAATCGCTAGGAACAGGTAGGTCAGTTCTTCTGGCTCTTTGACCGGCGTGCGAAACCTCACGATCGAGAGCGCACCGACGAGCCCGAGCGACAACGCCAGCGACGATTTTACGATCGTGATGATCAGCACCATCGTGGGGATCAAGACCAGGAAGATGCCCGTGTACTGGCTACGGTCCGTCAGCATCTTGCCACATTTTGCGACCGCAAAACTCAGCAGCAGGGCATGCAGCAGAGCGAGCCCGAGCACTTGAACGAGCTCGTAGACGTCGAGGTCTGCAGCGATCTGGATCGATTCGGGCATTTGTTACCTGCTTTGATCGGTCCGATGGCAACGGCGACCTGAGCGCCAACTGTCGAATGTTTGGTTGAGAGGTTGCGGGACGGGCTTGCCGGCAATTCCGGCGCCGGCAATCGTTACTGTGCGGCGCTGCCCAACTATGGGAGGAGGCGTATCTGGGGGAGGGTTTCCAGGCCCGGGTTACGGATGTCTGTCTGGTCGTGAACCCCACATTGAGAACGACGAAGTTCCTCCGTGCTGCGCCGCATTCGCTGCCACCGCCAGGCTGTCAACTTGGCGGTATGCTGCATGCAGATTGCCCTTCCTGCCCGCAGCGCTCTGATGTCCCGGGCCCCCGATCTTCATGACCCCTCGTCCATTCGCTGCCTGCTTCGCCACTTCGCTGCTAACCTCTTGGCTTGCCAGCCAGTGTCCGCTGCAGGTCAATGCGCTGATGACCGAGCCGGGTGAATCAGGCGGCCAGGCGATTACCACTTGGGATCCGGACGGTGCCGGCCCGCTCGGTCTGCACGTCGTCATCGCCGGGGCGTTTGCAGGAGACTCGATCAAACTGATCGAACCTGGCACCAACCAAGTGATGCAAAGTGGCATTGGTCCGGAGCCACTCGTTACCGCGGTGGCGGTGCTCGGTGGCGATCTGATTGCCGCGGGATTCTTCACGACTGCCGGCGGCGTCGCAGCCAACAACATCGCCCGCTACGACGGCAGCACTTGGACCCCACTCGGCCAAGGTCTCAATGGCGGGGTCACCGACTTGCTGGTGCAGCCGAACGGCGACTTGATCGCGAGCGGTTCGTTTGGGCTGGCCGGTGGCGCTCCAGTCAACTTCGTCGCGCGGTGGGACGGCAATGCCTGGTCGGCCATGGGCGCTGGCATGAACCAGCGCGTCGACTCCCTGGCACGTTTGCCCAACGGTGACATTGTCGCTGGCGGCCCCTTCACGATGGCCGGCGGCGCGGTCGCCAACCATCTCGCGAAGTGGAACGGCACATCGTGGTCTATGCTTGGTTCTGGCATGAACCACGGCACCGTGAGGTGCCTGCAGGTATTGCCCAACGGCAACCTGGTTGCGGCTGGAACCTTTACCGCAGTGGGTGGCCTTCCCGCATATGGCTATGCGATATGGGACGGCAGTGGCTTGTCGGGCATACCCTCGATCCCGTTCCTGCCACAGGCCAATGACATGACGCTTGCGCCCAACGGGGACTTGCTGATCGCAGGGCTCAGTGGCACCGCCTACCGCTACGACGGCACCAATTGGAGCGCCTTCGGCAGCAGCATGGAACACGGCAACGGCAACTACACGCCGTGGCTGTATGCGATCGAATCGACGCCATGGGGAGTGGTTACTTCGGGTCGGTTCCAACGCGTTGCTGGTTTAGACGCCGAGGGCATGGCAATCCACTTTGGGGTCGACTGGCAGCCGATGCTGACCGGATTACTCAGTCCCGTCAGCGCAATCACGCGCGGTTCTGGCCGCATGCTGGTCGGTGGCGCGTTTGCCCAAGTCGATGGCCTGAGCGTCAACGGCATCGCGGCGTACGACGGTGCAGGATGGTCGGCATTGGGCGGCGGTTTCAGTGGTGGTCCGATCGGCATGTTCGGCCAGGTGCTCGACATCGTCGAGATGCCCAATGGAGACGTCTACGCTGGTGGGACGTTTGTGAACGCCGGTGGTCTTCCTGCGGCTGGCATTGCTCACTGGGATGGCAGCAGCTGGTCGCAACTTGGCGGCGGGCTGGTGGCCAGCTCGGGCAGCCCGGCTGTGCGCGATATCCTGCTGCTGGCGAACGGAGATCTGGCTGTTACCGGTTGGTTTTCGTCCGCCTTGGGTGGTCCACAACTCGACAACCTGGCGCGCTGGGATGGCGTGAGCTGGTCCGCGATTGGCCAAGGATTGCCGAACAGCTACTTGAGTAGGTTGGCCCAGTTGCCAAACGGCAACCTGGTAGCCGGTGGAACGTTCTTTGGTCCAACAGGGCTGAGTATCGACGGCGTCAGGATCTTCGACGGCACCAGCTGGTCGGCGCCTGGTGGTGGACTCGCGCCTGAGTTCCCGCAAGGCTCGGTTTGGGTCAGCGACCTGCTGGTGCTGCCCAACGGCGACCTAGTGGTGGCGGGTGAGTTCGGCTTTGCCGGCGGCGTGCCGGCGTTGGACGTTGCGCGCTGGGATGGCACCGCGTGGCATGCGTATGGCAACGCGGCGATCGACGGTTCGATGCTGCAGCTGCATCGTCTGCCCAACGGCGACCTGCTCGGCGGCGGTCAGTTCTGGATTGCAGGCCAACACACCAACTTGCTGCGCTGGGATGGCACCAACTGGACCGTGTTGCCGCAAATCTTGGATGGTTCGGTACTCGCTCTCGCCAGCGACGATGCAGGGCAGATCTTTGCCGGTGGCAGCTTCGTCGTTGCGGGCGCAAGGTCGACGCTGGCAATCCTCGGCAGTTCGTGTCCCGCGACCGCAACGCCGGCAGGCGCTGGCTGCACCGGCAGCGGCGGTGCGAACGTGCTGGCCGCGACGTTGCTACCGTGGATCGGCAGCACGTTCGCCTCGCGGGCGACCGGCATGCCGAGCAACAGCCTGGCGGTTGGCGTCTATGGCCTCGGCACGTTGACGACACCACTGGCGAGCGTTCTGCCGCAGGGCCAACTTGGCTGTGATCTGCTGGTAACCCCCGACCTGCTGGAACTCCTGGTGCCGTCGGCCGGCATGATCACGACTTCGTTCTCGATCCCCAGCACCATGGCGCTAGTCGGCCAGCAGCTCTACCAGCAGATCGTGCCGGTGGAACTAGGCATGCAAGGCAACATCACTGCCTTGACGAGCAGCAATCGCCTGGACTTGACCATCGGCGCACTCTGACGGTGCCAGGCACCGTACGCGTCCTAGAAGAACACCGTCACCTGCAAGTACCCGACCTGCCGTTCTTGGTTGTCGATCGAGTAGCCGCCACCGAGGTGGATGCCTGGTCGCACCTCTTTTCCCAGTAGAACGTCCATTTCCGAGTGGCCCAGCTGTTGGTTGATCCCACCGGTTTGCGCCCCGTCATGATCGAGCGTCAAGAAGGTCACGGTTGCATCGACGCCACCACCAGGGGTCAACGCGAAACTCAACTGGTTGGTGTCGAGATCGCTGCGCCACATGCCACCGTACTGATGCAGCAGACCCGCGGAATTGAAGTCGGCTGGGTTGATGTGTAGGGCGCCTTCACTGTCGGTGCGCGTCACGGCGATGCTGCGAAGCGGTCCGGCGTCTTCAAACTTGCGCTCGATTCGCGCGCGGTATGCCGAGACGTCCATGCCGCCCGATACCTGCCGATGGCCGAACTGGGCACTCCATTCGAGATTGCCGGGCAGGGTCCCGACACCTTCGATTCCCACCCACGAGTCGTTGGCATTGCGCCGGACGTCTCCATCATTGGTGCCGGACATGTAGTAGACGTTGAGGTCGCGGACTGGACCATTCTCAGACGCATTCCACCGTGCGGTGCCGCCCGCATAGCGTTCGCCACCGCCCATCAATTGGCTTTGTAGCGGGCCGTAGTTGTCGAATGCGAAGACCTCGAGGTCGAAATCCCCGAATGAGCGCGATGCCCAGATCCCGGTGAATGCGCCTGGGTATTGTAGAAAGTCACACGACCCCAACACCATGCCGTTGGCGAGGAAGTAGTTGCTGCGCCCAATGCGGATCTTCTCGTCGAAGCCGAATGCATCGTCGAGCTGCAAGTAGGCCTGCGCGATCCCGCTGAAGTTCTCCCGCGAAGCGAAGCCGTTGCTTGTCGGGTCCGGTTGCGCGTCGCTATATCCCTCGCTGCCGGCCCACACTTCAGAGAAATTGAACTCGACGAATGCATTCGCGAATTCATTGACGGTGTAGTCCAACTGAACGCGTGTGCGCGTCGATTGCTGGTCGTTGGTGTTGTAGAAGGTGCCGGTGGGAGCCTCTGCAAATCGAGCCCGCATACGGATGTCGCCGGTGATTTTCAGTTGGTTGGAACGCAGGCTGAGCCCAGTCTCAATGCGTTCGACTTCACCGCCCGGAGGTGCGAAGCTGAAACACTGATTCTGTGGCGAATAGCACTGCTGAGCTGCTACGGAGCCAATAAGGGAAAGAGCCGCAGCACTGGCTGCAGCTTGGGCGAGGACACGATTCATGTTGAGGAACTCTGCGTGGAGTGGCCTAAGGGAAAGGCCATACTCACGAAGCGTTCCTCGGGGGATCGTGCTCTATCGAGGCTGCGGTGGAAGCGTTGTCGCTTACATCATCCGCGGAAACCGACCGGTCCCCTAGCCTCACACAGATGCGCTCCGTGTGCTGGCCATGGTTGCCTTCAAGTGTGAGGAGGCAAGCCGGGGAAGATCGGGAATACGATCACGTAGCGGAACCTAACGATCCGTTGTTCGCCACGCAAGCCACGCACCCACGCAAGGTGTCGCGAGGTTGTGTCATTCGGTTACGGAGTGGTTGTTGCGCTTTAGTACCGCGTGCCTGGTCGCGGTTGACCAATCGTGGATGCTCTGTCAAAGTCCGCGTCGTTTACTTGCTTGCCGACGCAAGCACCGCTTCCCACTCCAGCAACCTGCAAATCCTGAGTTCCTGATGAGCAATACTTTTTGCGTGACGATCACTGAATGTAAAACCAATGGCGACAAGGCGACGGTTGGCTTTGTCGTTGCGAACGCCGCTCTTGGTAGTGACAAGGACACCATGGTGTTCTTGAGCATCGATGGCATTTGGGCCGCGGTGCGAGGGGAAGTCGACAAGGTCGACGAAGGCGAGCCGTTTGCACCGCTCAAGGAGTTGGTCGACAAGTTCGTCAAGAACGGCGGCAAGATTCTGGTCTGTTCGCCGTGCATGAAGAAGCGCGGCGTCACCGAGGACATGCTGATCGAAGGTGCCTCGCCAGCCGGCGGTGCCGCATTGGTCGAGTGGCTCGCGAACGGGTCGCCTAGCGTCGCGTACTAACGTCGGCCATCGACCGTCATCTCACGATGCTCAGCGAAGAAGAACTCGCCGGACTGACCCCTGCCCACGTGCTCGACGGGGGTGCCTTGGATTGCGGCTCCGGACTCGTGCTGCTGATTCGCGAGCACATGATGCAAGTGCCGGATGGTGACGTGCTCGAAATGCGCAGCGTCGAACCGACGGTGCGCGATGACCTGCCGCCGTGGTGCCGCATGGTCGGACATCAGTTCCTTGGCGCGCTACCGGTTGCAGCGAAGGGAGCCGGGGCTGCGCAACAACATCGCTACTTCGTGCGCCGTGGAACTGGCGGCAACGACGGCAACGACGCAGCGCAAGAACAAGCGGCGTTGCAGTCGGACAAGGAGCGGGCCAGCTCATTCGAGTGGCGCCTGCGAGCGCGTTCTTCGGCGCCTTTGGCGACCACCGTGTACTGTCGCAACTTCAAATGGCAGCTTGGTCAGCCGGCAAGCTTCGAAGAGCGTGACCAGCATCCGTCTGCGGTAGAGGCGCTGCTTGGCGCGCTGAGCGCAGACCTTGTGACTGGCTTCGCGGTTGCATGCAGCCGCGCCGCATGCGAAGTGGACGACTTGGAGCTGACCGTGCGGGGACGTCTGCACGACGCGACGGCACCTATGGGCTTGAGTGATGGAGATCCTTCGCTCGCCATGATCGACATCAAGATGTTCGCTTCGACGTTCGTCGACGAAGACCGCATGCAAGAGCTGTGGGCCACGACCCTGCGGCGTTCGCCTCTCTTTACGACACTGGCGAAAGCAGCCGTCGTGACCACCCGAATCGCAATCGTTTGAGAAATGAGGAACCATGTTTGAGGTGACCCAAGTCGGCAGTTGGCCGCGTTCGCGAGATCTGCTGCGTGCACTTCGTGACAAGCAGCAAGGGCGCATGTCGCACGCCGAGTTCAACAAGGTTGCCGACGGCGAAGTGCGGCGGTGTGTCGCGCATCAGGTAGATGCTGGCGTCGATGTTGTTGTTGATGGTGAACACCGTCGCGACAATTTCTACTCCTTCGTCACCGACAAGCTGGATGGCGTCGAGTTGATGTCGTTGGCGCAGATGCTGGACACCGTTGAGGACAAGGCCGCATTCGAAGAGATGCTGTCGACGCTCGATGTGCCTGCCTCCGCCATTCGCAATCCGACCTGTGTTGGCAAACTGCGACGTCGTGAGCCGCTCGCGGTCGACGAGCTCAAGTTCGTGCAGCAATTGACCGATCTGCCGGTCAAGGTCTCGCTGCCTGGGCCGTATCTGCTGACCCGCTCGATGTGGGTGAGCGCGCACTCGCACAAGGGCTACGCCGACAAGACCGAGATGGGCGAGGACGTTGTGCAGATCTTGCGCGATGAACTGACGGACCTTCGGGATGCCGGCGCTTCGTTCGTTCAGTTTGACGAACCGGTATTGACCGAGATTGTCATGAGTGATGAGAGTGGTCGACGAACATTTATGTGAGCGACCCTTGCTACCCGCCGTGATGCGGGTGCTGAACTTGCTTACGCCGCGGAGTTGCTCAATCGTGTGGTTGACGGCATCGACGGTGTCCGAACCGGTCTGCATGTATGCCGCGGCAATTGGAGCCGGCAAGAGGAGGTGTTGTTGACAGGCGACTATGAAGCTCTGCTGCCAGCGTTTCGCGCGATGAACATCGATCAGTTCGTGCTCGAATACGCGACACCCCGCGCGGGAGAACTGCGCATTGTTGGCGAAGCTCTCAACGCCCGCGAGATCGGTCTTGGTTGCGTCAACCCGCGCACCGACGAAGCCGAAGATCCGGCGCAGATCGTGGCGCGCGCCGAAGAAGCACTGCAGTACTATCGCCCCGAGCAGATCTTCCTCAATCCCGATTGCGGCTTTGGGTGCTTCGCCAATCGCTGCGTGAACGAAGAGCAGCACGCAGTCAACAAGCTTCGGTCGATGGTTGCGGCGGCGCGCCAATTGCGCGAGCGACATGCCCCGTGAGTGATTCGTTCAGCGAGCAAGATGCGCGCACCGTATCCGCGTTGGCAGACACAGCCCGCCTGACCGGCTCGGTGTGCGCCGGATGCAATGCCGAGGTGTGCGGGCACGAAGCCGTATTCAGTTTGGTGCTTGGCTACAAGAACGCCCCACGCTGCCTTGCGTGCACTGCAGCGCACATGGGGGAGTCCGCCGAATCCTTGCGTGAGCGCACACTCACCTACGTGCGGCACCACGAGTGCTTCCTGAAGTCATGGCAGCGCGCCAGTGACTTGGAAGGCTACGGCGACACCTTGACGCCGGGCTGCCTGTGGCAAGCCGCCAATCAAAGTCTCCGCGCGCCGGCCGCGGTTGGCTCCGATCCTGCCCCGATGTCGTCCCTGCATGGCGATGTGGCGGCGCCAAGCGATGGCCTTGAGATTGCAGGTCGATGGGACGCAGGCGACACCGGCTGCGGCGATCTGGTCTTGGAGCTCCGGTTGCGCCTACGCGAGCTACCAGCCGGAGGGATCTTCGAGTTGCGCGCCACCGACCCTGGCGCCCCGATCGACCTACCGGCCTGGTGCGGACTCACCGGCCATCAACTGCTCGACGCGAAGCATCCCATCTACTGGATCCGGCGCAAGTCCTGACCGTACGATCAACTGGGTTTCTTACCAGCACCACCCGAACCGCTACCCGCGGTGCCGTGCATCAAGCCACACAGCTTGGGGAGTTCGCACAGCAAGACGATCACGGTCAGCGATCCTGCGGCCAAGACCATTGGTTCGGTGAGTCCCGAGCCGTCGGTCAGGTAGACGTGGAACGCAAAGATGTTGGCGACGATCGGCGCCAGGATCAGCAAGCCGATGGTGCGAGTTCGCGGAATCGCGACCAACACGGCACCGACCAGTTCGCAGATCTTGATGAACTTCATGTAGCCGGTTGGTCCGAACGCGGCCCAAAAGTGTTCTGCCAGCGAGCCCTTCGGCGGCGCTTCGGGCTTCGGACCGAGTTCGAGCAAGAACATCAGGCTGGCGGCGAGGAACAGGAGGCCGAGCAGGACGCCGGCAATGGTGGGGATGTGCTTCATGGGTATGTACGGTGCCAGGCACAGAAGTAACACATTCGCTCCGCGGTGCTACCGGATCCGTTCGCGAATCGCGACCTGCATGACCAGCGGAGCCATGTTGGACGCCGTGGCGGCATGGGCGCCATAATCCTGCTGAACCATGCGCTGCTCATCCATAACTCTTGTTGCCAGCCTGTGTGGGCTCGCTTGTGTGACCTTGGCGGCACAGCAGGCGCCAAGCGTCGTCCCGAAAACTTGGGCCCCTGACAAACTCGCGACCCTCGAGTTGCCTAGCGTGCTTACCGGCAAACCTACGGAGCACGTCAGCGCTGAGTTCTACTATTCGATTCCGGCGACCACGATCTATCGCACCTACCCGGTCTACCACCCCGACCACGAACCCGAGGGATACCTTGAGGATTTGCGCAGTCGCGAGCCCGAGCGCACGTTCGACGCGGCGGGTATTCGCACGGAGGAAGACTGGCAACGCGCTGGAGCACAAGTGTTCGCATGGCCGATTGCATGGTCGCGGGTTACCGAACCATCGCGCGAACGCATGCGCGGCGCGCTGCTGAAGATCAAGCCGCCGATCACGACAGATGGTGTTTTGCCGTTCCGGGTCTACGTGGTGCGCGAAAAGGGGCGGGTCGAGATTGGTAGCTTGTCGTGCGCGCAATGCCACACGCGGGTCATGCCTGATGGCAGCACGATCGTCGGCGCGCAAGGCAACTACCCATTCGATCACTTCTTTGCAGAAGGTATCGAGAACCGTCCACCAACCGACGTGCACGCGTCGGCCATTTCGCTGTTCGGCACACCCGAGACGGAAGGCGTAGCCGCGCCGTTTCCTGCCGACCTGACCGGTCCGAAGCTTGCCGCGGCACTGCGCGCGATTCCTCCCGGAGTCATGGCCCGGCACGGAACCAGCGCGTACTCGCCAGTTCAGATCCCCGATTTGATTGGTGTCGAGAATCGTCGCTACCTCGATCGCACCGGGCTACACCGCCATCGCGATATCGGTGACATGATGCGCTACGCAGCACTCAACCAGGATCTCGATCGGTTGGGGCGTTGGGGGACGTTCCAACCTGCAACGGCTCCACTCGACGTTCTCCCCGATGATGCGTTGCCACCGGATGCGCCCAGCAAGGACGAGATCCGAAGGCAGATCCAGGCACCCGAGAATCGCTTCCGCTACAGCGATGCTCACCTGTATGCGTTGGCCAAGTTCCTCTACGCGTTGCAGCCGCCGAAGAATCACAATCCATCGGACGCGCTAAGCGAACGTGGCCGCAAGGTCTTCGAGGCCGCGGACTGCAAGCGCTGCCACCCGGCACCGCACTACACAAGCAACCAACTGACGCCGGCCGAGGGCTTCCGCGTGCCTGCAACTCTTCGCAAGTCCGACAAGATCCGGCGCCGCGGCGTCGGCACCGACGCTCGCCTGACGACGACGACACGGCGCGGCACGGGATTCTACAAGGTGCCTAGCTTGCTGGGTGTTTGGTACCGCGGACCGTTCTCACACGACGGCTCGGTTGCGACCCTCGAAGACTGGTTCGACCCGTGCCGAGTAGACGACGACTACGTGCCAACCGGCTGGAACCCCAAAGGCAAACCGCGTGCGGTGCCAGGGCACGACTTCGGTCTCGATCTTGACGCTGAAGAACGCCGTGCCCTGATCGCGTTCCTTCGCACCCTCTGACACGCGACGGCGAAGGTACGGTACCTTAGACTTCTGGCATGTCACAGAAGACCGTTTGGCTGACGTGGATGGCGAGCGGCGAGGGTGCGCCATCACCGCAACCCGCCATCGCTGCCCTTAGCAAGTCTGGTTTCGCTGCGAATGGGGCTCCCTGGGTAGATGACCCCAAGGAGATGGCATGGAGTGAATTGTCCGACGTTCTGAAGAGTGATGAAACCGGGCCGAACGTTTGGGTCATCGGTGCGCGGCGGGCGGATCTTGCGAATGCCGACCA
>CAXBFC010000076.1:0-22805 GCA_963974725.1 uncultured bacterium
TACCTGACGGGAGCGCTGCCAGTCTTTGATCCGACGCTGCAGAACAACCGCCGGCCCTACGGCATGGACCCGAGCATCCTGCCGGGCAACGAGCAGTTCATCACGATCCAGGTCGAAAGCACCGAAGGCTTCCCGCCGGTCGGCATCCTGCGCATCGGCCTCGAGCTGTTTGAGTATTCGTCGATCAACGGCAACTCGTTCGAGTGCAAGTTCAAGGACTCGCTCGGTGGTCGTGGTTCGCGTCAGCGCGGTCGTGAGCATCGTCCGTCGATCCCGACCGATGCCAACGGCGAGCCGACCGTCGACATCGATGACCCGCAGTTCAACGGCGCCAACCTCGATGTCTTCCCGGAGCATCCGACCGGCTCGCTGGTCGAACTTTACGGCTACGCCGCGCTGGTCTCCGAAGACACGCCGTTGATGGTTGGCGGCACGGCGCTCAGCGGTGCGCTGGGCGGGTTCGCGGTGGCGCGCGCGTTCGTCAACAATCCGGATCCGATCTCGATCACGCCGCCGATGGGCCCGCCGATTCGCGTTGGCGAAGGCTTCGATGAGACCTGGAGCGGCGACCTCGAACTTGCGGATCCGATTCCAACGGGCGATACCCAGCCGCCGCCAGCGGGCCAGGCGGGCATCATCGATGCGTTCTCCACGTCGGGTGGCTACGCGTTGATCATGCAGGATCGCATTGGCTTTGAAGCGAACATCCCCGGCCAGATTGGCGGTGCGCCAACCGAAGTTGGCGGCATCGAATTGGTTCGCTACCAGTCGCGGCAAGGCCACAAGCTAATCGGTGTGCAGCGCGCCCAGACGTTGCCCGGCCAAGACCGACAGATCGATGGCCAGGTCTACGATGCAACGGCGCGCAAGTTCGTCACGGACTTCAACAACAACTGGCAGCTCGCCGGTGGTCAGGGCACGTGGGATGATCTACCTGCGTTGATCGTCTGGGTCGTGCCGGTATCGATTCCGGTGGCGGGCGCCAACACGCTTTGGGATCCCGCCACCACGGGGCTGACCGAGTGGGTGCAGTTGTTGCCGTCGGGCGCGGACGCAGACACCGAATGGGTGCGCTACGACGCGATCGCCGACAACGCGCATCTGGTGCGCGGCAACCGGGCCGCATGGAACCGCGTCTACAACGAACTGTGCCAAGGCACCGGCCGTCGCACCGTGCAGGTGGGGCCGCTTGGCCCGAGCCAGAACGCGCAGCAAAGCGTGGTCGCACCGCCGTGGCCAGCGATCCAGCCGTCGAGCGGCTTCATTGGCTACACGCCACAGATGGAAAGCACGTTCCCGCAGATCTTCGCCGCCCGCCGCCGGCTGGCGTTCCGAGGAGATCCGTTCACCGGCACTTCGTCGCACGCGCAAAACAACGCCAAGGTGCTGCAGTGCCACCGCATCAATCTTTTGTGGGGCAACTACGGTGCCTACACGGGGCGCGTTGGTCGCCACGATCGCGTGGCGTTGGTGCAGGGTTCGGTGGCGTCCGGAGCCAACCGACCCAACGTCGAGTGGCACTCGGTCAACTGGCAGGCATACCGCTACAACTCGGACAACCTGCAGGCAAATCGCATACCGTCCGAGCTGTTCGGTCCCTGGCCGTTCCAGCTGATCGGGTTCCGCGAAGAAGTGCGTTCGATCTTCCAAGGTCCACCGCAAGGCACGGTCATCGAAGACCCGCGCATGTATGACCGCATCGTCAAGTTCCCGAGTGGCGAACTGCCGGCCGCGTTCTGCGCCGAGCCGAGCATCGGTGCCGGCGTCGGCGGCGAGCAGCCGATGCAGGGCGTCGTCGATGAAGTCGAAGTGATTGCGCACATCGCCGAGGATCTCGTGCTCGAAGAGATCATGGACGCGAACGCGCAGCAGTTCACCGTCAACCCGCTCTACTTCAACAACTCAGTTGGTGCGGTGTGGTCAGGTCGCGACCTCAGTGCCACCTATCCGCAGAACGGTGGTTTGGTGCAGGTCGATGACGAAGTCATGGGCTACTCGGCGCGCGCCAATGGCGTGTTCACGGTCGCGCAAAACGGCCGCGGCTTGTTGAACACCGAGCCGCGCGGCCACGACCGCGGCGCCCGCGTCAAGTTCTTGACCCATCGCGCCGCCGCGATCCTCGCCGGCGGCGTGGGCGGCAACGAGTCGGTGATCCCGGTGCAGGACGTCACGCCGATGCCGATCGCCGGCACCCTGCTGATGGGGCAAGAACTGCTGCACTACACGTGGAGTCGCAACAGTGCCAACACGCTCGAGATGCCGAACTGGTATCCACCGAACGAGGACGGCACCGTCGATACCGGTACGAGTTCGGCGCGCGGTTTGTTCCGCGGTCGCTACGGCACCCAGCCGCAGGGAGCCAGTGCCGGCGAAGTCGTGATCTCGTGGCCGTTCCGCTACTGGGATCGCTTCGCCGAGTTTAGCGACGACCCCGAACTGGCTTACTCGCAGATCACGACCAACGAAGCGCCGGTGTTCTTCCGCGACCTGCGATGGCGCGAAGAGACCAAGGACTCGCGCGTGCAGGTGATCTGCCGGGTGCGCACCGATTCCCACGCGCCGTGGACGGCCGAAGCGTCGGCGTTCCCGGGCTTGTGGGAGTTTGCCGGCAAGCCGGCCGATGGCGCGGCGCACAAACTCAATCGCGGCGCCTCGCGCCTCGAGATCCGGTTCCAGACGGTCTACCAACCTGGCTGTGTCGACCTGCAAGCGTTCACTCAGCATGGCTGGAAGACGTCGGCGCGGGTCGAAGACGTGCGCATCCAATACGAAGGCCAAGGCCGCATCTTTGACGAACAGGTGACGGCACGATGAGCTCGTTCGCGACACCCGCGCACCTGCGCGCAGCAGTGCCTCAACCAAACGTGCCTCAAACAGCCGTGCAGCCAACAGCCGCACGACAAGACGGCTTTACGCTGATCGAGCTGTTGATCGTCATGGGCATCCTGTCCGGCTTCTTGTTGATGCTGGTGCAGCTCGTCGACAGTGGCCTGCGCACCTTCCGTGACGGGGAGACCAGCCAGATGCTGGCCGACCGCAGCAGCCATGCGCAGCGCGTCATCACCGAAGAACTGACGCAGCTTCGCGGTAGCGCGTCGACGCGCGACAGCGAACGGGTCGAAGATCGACTCGTCGTGCAGTTGCTGCCGATCGGCTTGCCGATGTTGCCGGAACGCAATGCAACTCGTTCGCAAGTGCTGCGCGCCGCCGTGCACCTGTTGCCGGACCGCGAACTGCGCATCATCGACACCGCCCTGGTCGGCGAGATCCTCGCCGAGGATCCGACCATGCCGCCCGAAGAGGTGCGCGCCGAAGTCGAGAAGCGGCGCGTCAACGAACCGCTGCGTGGCGTCGGCAACATGATGCTGATGGTCGCGCGCCAAGCCGGTCCCGACGATGCGCTGGTCGAGCTGCGCGCTGGTTGGTTCTTGCCCGGTCAGAAGTTTCCGGCGGGCCCCAATCGCCTCGCTGATCCGTTCGAAGAGATCATTCCCGGCTCCGAACAGTTGCCCGGCAGTTTGCTGCGCGAAATCACCGAACCGATCCTGCAAAACCTTTTGCACGTCGAGTTCTCGTTCTGGTCGCAGAGCACGACCTCGTGGGGCGACAAGTCGGGCGTGCTCGACACCGTGCTCGGTCGCTCAAGTTCGGGTGGCAACCTGCAAGCTGCGCAAGGCATCTGGGATAGCGCCCGCGGTGGTTGGCTGGTCGATGAGATCAGCGGCGGCGCGTTCGCGTTTGATGTCGGCGCGTTTAGCGAGCACGACACCAGCGACGACATCCACCCGCACGCGATCATGGTGCGCTGCGCCGTGGCCCAGCCGGCCGATGCAACGCCCGAGGGGTTGCTCAACGGATACCTCGCCGAAGATTCGAAGTCGCTGACGTTGTACGACGGCACGGCGTTCCCGGGCGCCCGCGACGGTGGCTTCATCAAGATCGATGGCGAGTGGATTCAATACAACGAATTGTCCGGCGATCGGCTGATTGGCTTGCGTCGCGGCCAGCGTGCGACCAAGGCGATTCCCCATGAAACCGGCACCCTCGTTCACATCGGGCGCACCATCGAGTTCGTCGTGCCGATCTTGCACGCCAAGGATGATTGGAATGGTTAAGCAACGGCTCACCAAGACCGACGGCAGCTGTCGGCAACGCGATCGCCGGCAATGCGAACGCGGGCAATGCGACCGCCGCGAAGGCGGCTTCACGCTCGTTGAAATGATGGCGGCCCTGGGCATCCTGTTGTTCGGGGTGACGGCGGTGCTCGGCGCGTTGTCGTCCAGCATCAACCAGCGTCGCACCACCGATGCGCGTCACGCGCTGGTGACCATGTGCGACCTCGCCATGCATCGGGTGCAAAACGAGGCGATTCGATCGACCAACGGCGACAGCTCGCCGTTTGATCTGGAATTCGTGCCATTGGTGGACCAGGAAGTCCCGGGGTTCCCCGGTATGACCTGGACTGCGACTGCGACCGCCGACGAGGACCGACCGCAGTTGTGGTTGGTCAAGCTCGAGGCCACCTGGCTCGATGAGGGCGAACCGGTAGTCGCGGAGTTTCTCCGGGTCGTGCCGCGGCAACTGCCGCTGCGTGATCGGGTATTGTCTTTTCGTAACGGTGGTGTGCTACCCCCGCGCAAGTGACCGAGCAGTCCACTCGACCGCCATCGCCCAAACCTAGATGCGCCCCTGGTGATCTAATGCAACGCTTCCTGACGTCCCTCCTGGCCACTGCGGTGGTCTCTCTTGCTGGCTTATCGCTAACCGCACAATCGGTGCAGTTGTCCGATGGCCGCATTCTGCTCGCCAGCGTCGAAGAAGCCGGCGCGGAAGGCTTACGGGTCAAGCGCCTCGACAATGGTGGTCTGCTCGACCTTCGTTGGGACCACCTCAGTGTCGCGAGTGCGACCAAGTGGAAGCGCAAGTTCGATCTGATGGGCGAGTCGCAGGACGAGATCCTCGAGCGCGCGGACGAAGTCATCTACCTCAACAATGGCACCCGTCAATCGGTCATCGGCCGCATCACCGATGCAACCGGGGACCCGCTGGTCGTGCAGGTCAAGGGTGTGCCTTACCGCGTGCCGCGCCGCAACTTGGTGGGTGTGCAGAAGATCGACGTGCCGGCGGCACAGGTCTACACGAAGGAGGAGTTCTACGCGGTCTACCTTGAGAAGCATGCGCCGGGCGACGACGCCAACAAGCACATGCTGCTGGCCGAGGATCTGATCAAGTTCCGCGACTACGACCGTGCGTCTGACCACCTCAAGAAGGCCGAAGAACTCGACAACGCCACCGACAAGGCCAAGTTGGTCACGTTGATCGATCGCTTGAAGCGCTTCAAAGCCGCGGCCAAGGAGCTCGGTGTGCTTGAGCAGATCCAGATCGCTCGCAGCCGTGGTACGCAGAAGGAGTTCGTGAAGGGCGTCGAGTTGGTCAAGAAGTTCGAAACGGACTTCCCCAACACCAAGCTCAAGACTGAGTTCGATCGCGAGAAGGAGCGCTTCGAGAAAGCGCGCGAACGGTTCTACACTCAGCGTGTCGCCGACCTGTGGCGCCGCAACATTCGAACGGTCGCCGAGAAGCAGGTGAATGGCGATGGCTTCACGCTGCAGGCGGCCAAGGACTTCGCCGAGAACGCAATGAGCAAGGCGATCGTGGCCAAGCTCGAGAAGACGCTGCAATTGGAACCGGCCGAGATTGAGTCGTTGTGGGCGAGTCGCGCCAAGCATTCTTCTGGCAAGCGCACCGAGAACTTCAACTACGGCATCGGTTCGTGGGTGCTCGGCGACAAGGAGATCCTCAAGGACACGGCAGTTCAGAAGTCGCTCGACAAGCAGGGCTCGACCCAAAAGCAACCGGCTGGCAAGGACCGCGACATCGAGCGTTTTGCCAAGCTGCTGCGCCAGGCGATGGAGCGACGCCGCAGCGCCACCCAGGCAGGCACCGAGAAGAAGCAGCAGACCGACGAAGGCTGGTGGCAGGACGCTTCCAAGCAGGAGCGGGTCGGGTGGTTGCGCGCCTACTACGCCGAATACAGCGGCCAGATGGTGGTGACCTACGCATCGGTGCAGCAGTGCATCTCGTGCTACGGCGAAGGCACCACGCCCGAGGTCAACGGCGACGGCAAGCCGGTGCGGTCGAAGTGCTTCCTGTGCCAAGGCACGAAGTGGTTGCGCAGCTTCAAGGCGTATTGATGCCGGCCGCGCGACGGCGACCCCATGTCGCGATCTTTGCCGGCCAGCTGGCGTTCTTGGTGCTGTTGCTGACCGGGTGCGCTGGCGGACCCGATGGTTTCGACGACATCAGCTCCCAGGGAGCTGGCAGCAATAGGCCCACCGGTACTTCTGGTTCGCGTGGCAACGGTCGCGACGCGCTGCCGGTCAAGCCACCCGCGGTCAAGCCGCCGGTCGCTCCGGTGATGGCCGAAGGGCTCGGTCCCGAGATCCTGTTGCCGCGCAAGGATGCTTCGGATGATGAGGTCGCCCGAGTAGGGGACCTCGTGTTGCGCCAATCGCATGCGTTCACCCGTCTGCTCAGCGCGAACCCGAAGTTGGCGCTGTCGGCCGTCGATCTGTTGATCTTCGATGTGCTGGTTGCACGCCACGCGCAGCAATACGGCGTTCGGGTTGCCGAAGCCCGGGTGATGGCGTTGGCGGCCACCGAAGAGCGCGAGCTTCGTCGTCAGGTCAAGGAAGAGCTCGCGGGGGTGTCGTTTGCCGACTACATCTGGCGTCTGTTTGGGATGCGTCAGCAGGACTGGCAGTCGGCCCTGCGGCTGCGCACGGCGCAACGCCTCTACCAGGGCTACGTGCTGCGCTACTTGGCGATGCGCGAAGATCAGGTGCAAGTGCGCTTCCTGGTGCACAAGGATCGCAAGATCGCTCAGGAGGTTGTCGACAAGGTTCGGGTCGGCGCTGATTTCGCGACGCTGGCACTGCGTTGGTCAGAAGATCCCTCGCGGCGCGACGGCGGCTACCTGCCTGCGTTTGGCCGCGGCTTCCAGCACCCCGCCGCCACCAAGGCCTTCGACCTCAAAAAGGGCGAGGTCTCAGAACCGTTTGAAGCACAGTGGGGCGGGGAGCAACGCTGGTTCGTGGTCTACTGCCTCCAGCACCGTCCCGGACGCGATGTGCCATTTGAGACCGTTCGCGCCGAGATTGACGCCGATTTGGAGCAATCTCCGGTAACACCATTGGAGACCACTGCCTACACGTTGCGCTGGCGGAATGAAGAAGAGGCCGAAGCAAGCGGGTCCGGTAAGTGACAGCGGGCTTTCGTTGCGATAGAAAAGGCACATGGACGACATCTCGCGCGAGTTGCCGCCGGATGAAACCGGCGCGGCTCCGGTCAGCGAACGCCAGAAAGGTCCGGAAGAGTTGCAGCGGTTCGAGCTTGGGCACGTCGGTGATGACACCGATGGCACGCCCCAGTTTGGGAACCGTCTTGCCGGTATGGGCGCTCCCTTTTTGGCTGAACGGTTTCTTTCGGTGAGTTCCCCAACGGACAGTTCCCTGGGTGACAGCACGGACGACGGCACCGGTGACAGCACCCCTGTATCTGAAGGCGCGGCTGAGGGAAGCCCGTCGGATGGTGTTCCGATCGGTGATGGCGGTCGTGACCAGGACGCCAGCCCGGCGGACGAATCGGAAGCCGGCGACGAACCACAGCAAGGCGCAGAGCTTGACCTAGGCGCAGAGCTTGACCTAGGCGCAGAGCTTGACCAAGGCGCAGTGCTTGACCAAGGCGCAGTGCTTGACCACGGCGCAGTGTTTGACCAAGGCGCAGTGCTTGACCAGACTTCTGTCGAGGGTTCGGTCGACCCCGACGTCGAAGATGTGACCGTTGCAGCATCGGTCCCTGAAGAACAACCATCTCAAGGCGGCGATGCCGAAGTCTCCGCGGATGAGGCCTCAGGAGCGGATCCGCTCGATCAAGATGCGAGTGGGGAGGTCTCGGACGAGGCGTCTGCCGACGAAGAACCTGCCGACGAAGATCCCGTTGACGAGGGGCTCACCGACGAAGATTCCAGCGACGAAGATTCCGCAGAAGTCGACGGTTCTGCCGCGCAGGCCGCGGTTGCCGCCGAAGCTTCGACCATGGAGTTGGATAGCGTCGACGACCTGGTCGACAGCGAACTCGGCGAAGATGGTTTGCCGATCGTCCCCGACCTGACCGATGCCGCCGATGTCGCGCGCATGGTCTACGTCATGATGATGACCTCGCGCGAAGGCATGACGGTGTTCCGTCTCGCCCGTGCCTGCAATACGACCCAGAAGCTCGTCGAAGAAGGCCTGGAGCTACTGCGCGAGCAACTGCGCGGATTGGGCTTGCCGGTCGAGCTGACCCGCGTTGGCGACACCGTGCGCTGGATGTCGGGAGCCTCAGCGTTCCCGTATCTGCAGCGCCTGCGTGGCGTCAAGAAGCTCGAGAAGCTGTCGCCAGCCGCCCTCGAAACCCTCGCCGTCATTGCCTACCGACAGCCGGTGATGCGCAGTGAGATCGAAGCGATCCGCGGCGTCAAGGCCGGCCCGATGTTGCGCACGCTGCTGCAGCACAAGCTCGCATGCGTCGCCGGTCGCGCCGACGTCCCTGGCCGACCGCTGCAATACGGCACGACCCAGCAGTTCCTTGAGCGATTTGGCCTGGCCTCGCTGGAAGAGCTGCCGAGCGTTAAGGAGTGGAAGAACCTGGGTTAAGGCCCGGTTTCGCCGATCACATTGCGGGCAGAATTGGTGCTGGTGATTGCTTGCTTTTCGCAGGCCACTTGCCTAGTCTTCCCGCCGCAAAAGTCAGTCCCGTTCGTCTAGTCTGGCCTAGGACCCTAGATTTTCATTCTAGTAACAGGGGTTCAACTCCCCTACGGGATACCAACTTTGAGAGGGCTCGTCACGACAGTGGCGAGCCCTTTTTTATTGCCCCGGATCCCGCAATGGTCGGTCGCTGCGCCAGCTTGGGAGCGACGGCTGTGGCGAAGGCTTCGCAGTGGCCGGCCCAAACAGCACGCTTGAAGCCGCAGTCCGTGGCACCAGCCTGAGGGCATCGGCCTGAGGCACCAGCCTGAGGGCACCAGCCTGGGGCATCGGCCTGAGGGCATCAAGGTGAGGCTTCGGCCCGAGGCTGCCATCTGGGGCCCCGTGCCAACGACCCGGCTCCGAGACGCGAACCCGATCGCGCGCACGAGGCGCGGATGCTCCGGTGGCAACGGCGAGTCGCGAGATCGGGTCGATGGCAGGCCAAGGGAGCAGTTGTCTCAGCGGTTGGCATCAGTGTGTCTTCGCCTGCGTTCGGCGCGCCGTTATGGCCGGTTCTGGCCGGATTCCGGTAGAGTTTTTTGCCTTGCGTGAAATTTCCCTAAGTGGGGCGGGAAGTGGTTGTGTGTGCCGCAATTGCGGATGTGTGGCTCGGGGAGCATGTTCCGCAATGTGTCCGATGCGACCGGATGCGAAGGCTTCTGCTTCACGTGCGCGGTGGGATGGGACGAAGCGTCTGGTAGCGGGTAGCAGTGAAGGACCCGCGTCCGTTCGACACGCGTTCCGCGTCGTTGGGAGGACGACTGGGCCGCGGTAGCCGCACTGCAATGCAGTTGCCAACGCTGGTCGCCGTTCCTTAGTAGAGCGCGCGTTGCCTACACAGCAGCCATAAGACCCGGGAGGTAGTCATGGCAATGTTCGATGGCGACCGATCGCACCTTGGTGCGATCACTTTGAGTTCGTTCGCGATATGTATCGCGAACCATGCGGAGCTACACGCGCAGGCGCATCCCTTCGCGCCGCCCGTGAGCTGTCCGCTATTCAGCCTATCGGCTACTGCGGCGCTCGTTGACGTCAACCGTGATGGTTGCTCCGACGTGATCTGTCCCGGCCTGTTCGTTGGTTCGCGGCTATCTACGATCGACGAGCACGGCTGTTCGCTAAGTGACAACGTCATTGGTCCATCTCTCACGACGGCGCCCGGCGGGGTTGGCATGAGCCAGATCGTTGCGATGGCAGGTGGTCGCTTGGACGGTGATGAGCTCGAAGACCTCGTAACGGTCAGCACCAATGGCACGGTGCATTTCCATCGCAATCTGGGATCTACCCGGGTCGATCAGTCCAACTGGGATACGGACGTGATCTTCGACAACTTCAGCACCGCGTATCCGGTTGCGCCTCCCTTCATCGGCTACAGCTTCCCGGTTGCCGAAGTGTTCGACTTCGATCTCGATGGCTTGCAGGACGTGTTGATCGCCGGTGCTCCGGTCGATCGTTGGAGCGGCATCTCGCTCCCTGGGTTCGTATGCATCTACAAAGGTGATGGTCAGGGTGGGTTCACCGCACTGCGCTACAACGTGCCTGGAGTCGTGATCGATGTAGAGATCGCGGACCTGGACAATGATGGCAGCGTCGACGGCCTCGTTGTGCTGATCGAGACCGGCGCGACCGGCGTGTTTGGCTACGACCTCTTGCACCTGAGCTATGGCCCAGCCGGGCTTTCGCCCATGGGGCCGTTGCAGAGCGTTGGGCCAGGTCGGCTGTTGGCGTTTGAGTTGGGCGACATCGTTGGCGACAGCAACAACGATTACATCTTTGCTCAGTTGACGGTCGGGTCTGCTGGTTCGGGCGCGAGCGTCTATTACTACCAGGGCGATGGCCAGGGCAACCTCGTCACGTCGGTTTGGGGAACGCTCAACTTGCCACTCAATATCACCGGCATGAGTGACCACATCGCGTCGCTACAGGTTGGTGACTTTGACCGGGATGGCCACGACGACATTGCCATGCTGCGCGGGTTCACGCAGGGAATGACGGCCCCAGCGACTTCGCTCGTGGCCTACGCGAATAGCGAAGTGCTCATCGCGATGGGCCCGGCGCTTGTCTCGGCCGTGGTCGAATCGGTAGATTTGGGCGGCAGCACGCCATTTGCGGATTCTTCGACGTTCGCGTTGATCCCGTTGACGGCACAGCCAGATCAACTGCGCTGCATGGACTTGGAGGGCGACGCGAGCGTGGATTTCTTGGTGACAGGCGTGCGTACTGGCGGCACGTTGAACTCTCCGAAGGTCGTCACGTTCAAGAACACTACGGTGCCGCAGTATGGCGACGCACGGCACCAAAAGGTTGGTGGGCCGTCGGGTGGGGTGCTGGCAAGACCTGCGCGAATGGGGTTTGAAGGCGGGCGGCCGGTGCCCGGCAATGCGGCCTACTCTTGCACAATCCAGAACGTGCAAGGTGGTTGCCTCGTCGGTCTCATGTGGAGTCCGCAGGCGATGCCCGATCTGTTCTCGCTTTACGGCTTCACGTTCCACATGGGGCCACAGCAGTTCGGCTATGCGCGGATTGCGTCGGGCAGCCAATTTCACGATGGCTTCCATAGCTATCCGGTGCCGATCCCGAACAACCCGGCGCTGGTAGGCGATGTTGGGTGCTTCCAATACTGCTACTACGACCCGGTGGCCGGTGCCTTCGGTGGCACCCAGGCCACGTGTGTCTGGGTCGGCAATTGAGCAGGTAGCCGCGAACAAATGCCGGCAGCCGGTCACGGTGCGCCGGCTCGGTGCCCGGCCCAAGCGTGCTGTGCACGATGGTCTGATGGCAGGTTTTGGGCCATGCTGTGGCCATGCTGCACACCGTTTCCCAACTGCTCGATCATGCATCGCAGCGCTTCGGGGACCGACCGTTCTTGCGGGCCGGAGAACAGTCGTGCTGCTTCGGTGCGTTCGCACTCAAGGTGAAGACCGCCGCCGCGGTTCTGCTCGAACACGGTTTGCAGCCGGGGGAGCGCGTCGCGGTGTTGTTGCCGCGCGGAGAACATGAGGCGGTGTTCTTGTTGGCCGCGATGCTGGCCGGTGGCATGGCGGTGCCGGTGCACGGCAAGCTCAAGGACGATCAGGTGCAGCATATGTTGGCTGACAGCACGCCTCGCCTGGTGATAACGAGCGCAGCGCGAACGGTGGCTCTGCGCGACGCAGAAGACGTGCTGCGTGGCCATCAAGTCTTGCCGGTCGAGCAGTTCGACTTGCAAGCCGAACCCGGAGCGTGGGCCGCGCCTGTTGTCGATGCGTTGCAGCCGGCCGTGTTGCTTTACACGAGCGGCAGTACTGGCCGCGCCAAAGGCATCGTGCAGACTCAAGGCAACCTGCTGCTGGGTGCCAAAGTGGTCGTTGACTATCTCGGTATCGGGCCAGCGGATCACCTGCTGGCGCTGTTGTCGTTCAGCTTCGATTATGGCCTCAATCAGCTATTGAGCGCGCTCTACGCGGGATGCCAATTGACGACGGCAGACCATTTGAGTGTCTTCGAACTTGCGGCTTTGCTGGCAACGTATCGGCCGACCGGGCTCGCTGGCGTGCCGTCGTTGTGGCATGAAGTTGCCGAAGGCTTGACGTCGGGACTGTTGACTGCCGATCACGGCAGTTCGCTGCGCTACATCACCAACAGCGGTGGCGCGTTGCGTCCGGTCGATGCGCGAATGGTACGGGAGCGCTGGCCACACGTTGCCGTGTTCGCGATGTATGGCTTGACCGAAGCGTTCCGCAGCGCCTTCTTGCCACCGAGCGAGTTCGACGAGCATCCGGAGTCGTTTGGTTACTCCATCGATGGGGTCGAATTGCTGTTGGTCTCGCCCGAAGACGGCAGCGTCTTGCAAGGGCCGGCTACCGGCGAACTGGTGCACGCGGGGGCGTTGGTCGCGTCAGGTTACTGGCAGCGCCCCGAAGCGGATGCGGTGCGGTTCCGGCCGGATCCGCGCGTCGGCCGCTCGGGCACCGTCGTGTATTCGGGTGACTTGGTGCGGCGCGATGAAGCAGGGCGGCACTACTTCGTGGCGCGTCGCGATCGAATGTTGAAGGTTCATGGCCATCGGGTGTCACCTGACGAAGTCGCGCAGGCGGTGCTTGCCATGGATGGCGTCGGCGAGGTGTGCGTGTTTGGCATCGATGGTGGCGCCGACGGTCATCACATTGTCTTGTGCTTCGCCGGCGACGACCAGGACGGCACTCTGCTGGCTGCGGTTCGTCGACGATGCCGGGCTCGGTTGCCTTCCTACATGTTGCCGGCGTTGTATCGGGTGATGCCGGCGTTGCCACACAATGCAAATGGCAAAGTGGACGAAGCTGCGCTGCGTGCCATGCTCGATTGATGGCACATTGTTGAGGCCACACTGTTGAGGCTACATCGTGTAGGCAATGCTGTTGCTGAAACACTGATGAGCTAGCCCAGAGTATTGTCCCGACCGCCATGCACCGACATCATCTGATGACCCTGCTCGAGCGCTACGCGCATCGATGGCCAGCCGAGCGTTCGTTGACGGACCGCTTTGTTGCGTTTGCGAAACGCCATGACGACTGTTTGCTACGCACCTGTGTGCCCGGCCATATCACCTCTTCGGCGTGGATCTTGTCGCCAACGGGCGATGCCGTGTTGCTAACCCACCACAAGAAGCTCGGCCGTTGGCTGCAGTTGGGTGGCCACGTCGACGGCGAATCGCAGATCGAGCAGGCGTGTTTGCGGGAGGCGCAGGAAGAGTCGGGCATGCAGGGGTTCACGTTCGTGCCGTGGACCAGCGAGCTGGTGCCGCTCGATCTCGATGTGCACAAGATCCCGGCCCGCAAGCGCGAGCCGTTGCACGAGCACTGGGACGTTCGCTTCCTGTTGCGAGCGCAGCCCGGGCAAGAACTCGTGATGTCCGACGAATCCAATCAGCTGCAGTGGGCGCCGGTTGCGAGTCTGGCAGAGTTCACCGATGAGGAGAGTGTGATCCGGCTGCAACGAAAGGCCCTACAGGTGCAACAATAGCCGCATGGTGGATTCCTCCGAGAGCCAGCCTCACAACGCCACGGCTGCAGCGGGCCAGTCGACTTCGACGACTGCGCAATCAGGTCGCCCGGTAGCGGCCGCGCCGCGCGGCAAGCGTCGACGTCGTTCGCTTTGGCTGGTGCTGGCCGCAGGGATCCTCTGGGTCGTCGGGCAAGGTGTCGGCTGGTTTGGTGCTGGACCCAGTGGTGAGCAGGGCCCGGGGGATGGGGTAGCTCGTGGCGACTCACCAGGCAACGCGGTTGGCGCCGGCTTGCCTTCGGATCGCGGCGCAAATGGTGGTGCGATGCGTGTTGGTGCACCAGATCCTGAAGCGCCAGATCTTGAAGCTGCAGATCCTGAAGCTGCAGCCTCTGTATCCGCAGCTCCCAACGCTGCAGCAGCCGAAGACACTGCCAACACAGCACGGGGCACCCCGGTGTCGGTTGGCCCAGAAGATGGCCGCGCAGTCGCTGGGGCGAAGGTGTCGCCGCCGGCCGCCGCGACTGGCGATCCTGGCGAGGGCGACCCCGCACGTGCAGGCGAACGTTCGTCTGGCGTGGGGGTTGGTGTTGCCGAGGATCGGTTCGCCAGCTTGATGTCGTTGCTGGAAAGCCATCTTGCCGAGCAGCAACTCGGCAATGCGTCGGCGGCGTTGCAGCGCCTTCTGCAACAGCCGTTGTCGGACGCACAGCGGCTGCAACTCGCCAGTGTGCAGGAGCGGTTGTTGCCGCTAACGAAGGCGCGCGAGCAACGCGTTTTGGAACTGGTACAGCGCGGCGAAGTCCTGGCTGCGGATCGTGAGGCCTCGCAGCTCGTGGTCGGTGGGGTTTGGCGTGCGTCCGAACTTCTGGCCGCGGCGCCGGAGTTGTCGTTTGCCAGCAACTGGCAGGGCCAGATCGTGACCTCTGGCAAGGTGCCGATGCCGACACCGTTGCTTCGCAACCGCAAGGTTCGGGTTCGCTGGCGCGACGAGTTGCGCGCGGGCGTCGTGGCAGGCAGCAGTCGGGACGAAGTGACCGTGCGCTTGGTCAGCGAAGGTGGCCAGACGTTTCCTACCGTCAAAGCGATCGCATGCGAACCGTTCGACTCGAGTTCGAGCGAGGCGGTGGAAATGGGCCTCGCCGCCGTGCGCGCCGGAGCTCCGCGCTTGGCGCGGTTGTGGATGTTGCGTGCGCACCTGCTCAAGGACGAGTTGACGACGCGTGGCGAGCAACTGCTCGAGCTGCTGCAGTAGCCAAGCTGTTTGCGCGCACCGCTATTCTGTCGATGTGGTGGCGAGGGTCTGCATTCCGTCGACCGGGTCGGACGCGTTGCGGCCAAGGATCCACAGCATGGCGGCCATGAACAGCACCCCGGCAGTCATGCTGATGGGCCAGATCGAAGGGCCAAACCAGAGGATTGGCAGGTAGCCGCACACGGCGCTCGCCGTCATCGCCAGCAAGGCATACGGCAGTTGGGTGGTGACGTGCGCCAGCAGGTCGCACTGCGAACCGAGCGAACTGAGCACGGTGGTGTCGCTGATGGGTGAACAGTGGTCGCCAAAGATGGCGCCTTCGAGCACGGCGCCGATCGACACCAGCATCAGCGCGGTGCCGCCGATCGCCGGACTGCCACCGAAGGCGGCGTCGGTGCCAAGTTGGTGGGCGAGCACGACGACGTTCGGCAGCAGGATCGCCATCGTTCCATAGCTCGTGCCGGTTGCGAAGGCGATCGCGCCCGCGACTACGAACAGCAGGATCGGCAGGGCGGCAGCGGTCATGGCTTCGCGCGCCGCCGCCGTCAGGAAGAAGCTGGTGCCGAGGTCGCGGCAAATGTGGCCCAGGCTCCATGCCAAGAACAAGATACCAAACGCCATGTACAGCGCGCGCGTCGACAGCAACGATGTCAGCAGCGTCATGCGCAGCGGCATCAAGCGTTGCGTTTGGGTCAGCAGGATCGCGGTGACCCAGGCGCTCGCGGAGGCGTAGAGCAAGGCGACGTCGCTCTGGGCGTTCGCCAACACTTCGCGCAGCCACGAACCCAACGGCAAGGCCATCGCTTCGGCGTCTTGGGCGACGGCCTGAAAGCCTTGCCAGAACATCAGCGACACGGTGCCAAACACGAGCACGCAAAGTGGGATCAGTGCGTTGCGTGCGCGGCGTGGCGTGCGCTCGTCGGGGTTGGCGACCCGTTCGTCGACGGCGGCCATTGGCTTGTGGCCTGGTGCGAGCGGTTGGTTGAGGTGGCGAGCGCGCTGCTCGGCCTTCAGCATCGGGCCGAAGTCGCGTCTCGTCACAATGACCAGCACGACCAACGCCAACGCAAACCACGAGTAGAAACGGAACGGCAGCGAATCGAGGAAGACGGTAAACGCATCGGTCTCGACGTAGGGCGTGCCATCGGGCTTCGTCACCATCGTCAAGGGCGTGCGATACTGCGACATCTCGTAGACGACCCACGTTGAGAACACCGACAGTCCAGCGATCGGCGCCGCGGTGGAGTCGACGATGTAGGCCAGCTTCTCACGCGCGACGCGCACGCTGTCGGTCAACGGTCGCATCGTCGTGCCGACGAGCAGGCAGTTGGTGTAGTCGTCGAAGAACACCGCGCTGCCGGACGCAAACGTGCTGAGCTGCGCCGAGGTTGGTCCGCGCACGAAGCGCTGCAGTCGTCGCACCAAGCCGTGCACGCCGCCGTTTCTGGTGATGACGCCAACCGTCATGAACAAGAACACAACGAACACCGTGATGCGCAGGTAGAAGTCTTCGCAGACGGATCGCCGCCAGAAGGCTTCGCCGAAGAAGTGCGCGGTGCCGTCGAGCAGCACGCTGGTCACTCCGGGAGTGATGCCGGGTTGTGAGGTGGCGACGAACGCCAGCGCTCCCGCGAGGCCACCAAGCAACAAGCCGATCAGGACCTTCTGGGTCAGCACGGCGATGATGATGGCCAGCAACGCGGGCAGCAGGCTCCAGCGACTTGGAAAGGTACGCTCGAGTTGGCTCTCGGTGCCGTCGGGCAGCGCAATGCTGGCGCGGATCCCGTCGTTGCCGACGTATACGACCAGGCCCAATTGCGGTCGGGCCTTGCCCGGTTCTGGGTCGGCGTTGACCATCGCCCATTCTTCGGCGAGGCGTTGCAGTTCGTGGACGCGGCGCTGTTGCTCTGCGGGGTCTTCGACTGGTGGGCTGCTCTGCAGCAGCACCGTCAGGACCGCAGGGCCCTGGGCGTCGTGCCATTGCTGCAGGGGCGAGTCCTGAGCGAGCAGCCACTCCCGCACCAGCAAGTAGCTGAGATATGGTTTGCCGTGCTCCTCGTCTGGCGAAGGCACTGCCACGAACGCCGCCATGAAGACAGCGGCAATCAGAAACCGGAAGCGGCCGCGCATGTGTAGCTGGGAGCTTGTTGTTTTGGCGCGCTAGGCGCGCGCCGATTGGGATAGCTTCGCCGCTCATGGAGTCCGGTCAACTGCAACGGCGTCTTGGTCTCACTTCGGCGGTCTCAATCACCGTCGGAGCCGTGATCGGTTCGGGCATCTTCCTCAAGCCGCTGATCGTCGCGCAGAGCCTGCCCTCGGAGTCGGCGATCTACTTGATGTGGCTCGGTCTCGGCCTCGTCTGTCTGTTTGGGGCGTTTGCGTATGCCGAGCTGGGGGCGATGTTCCCGGAGGCCGGGGGCCAGTACGCGTTCCTGCGCGAGGGCTGGGGCCGCTGCGTCAGTTTTCTTTATGGCTGGACGTTCTTCTGGGTGATCAACGCCGGCACCATCGCGGCGCTCGCACTGGGCTTTTCCGAGAACCTGCTGCCGGTGTTTGGGCTCGAAGGTACCACGACCTTGCCCAATGGCGACAAGGAGGCGTCGTCCGCGCTGCTGATCGTGGCGGTGGCGATGATCCTGGTGCTGGCCCTGGTCAATCACTTCGGGGTCGTGTTCGGCGCAGTCGTGCAGAACGTCACGACCTTTGCCAAGGTGGGTGCCTTGGGAATGATCGTGATCGGTGGCTTCCTCGCCGCCGGTGGCGATGCCAGCCCGGCAGCGGTGATTGCGCCCGTGGCAGGCGATGCACCTGAGTGGCGAATGGCTGGCATCGTGGCCGCGTTCATGGGCATCTTCTGGGCGTATGAAGGCTGGTACCAGATGCCGTTCAACGCAGCCGAACTGAAGCGACCCGAACGCAACCTGCCGCTCGGTCTGGTCGGCGGCATGGTCATCCTGATTGTCGTCTATCTATTCGTGAACTGGACCTACCTGCGGGTCGTGCCGTTCGAAGAGATGCGCGCGATGGCGAAGGGCACGCCCAACACGCACGTCGCGACGTTGACGGTTTCGCGGATCTTCTCCCCCGAGATCGGCGGCTATCTGACGTTGTTGATGGCGATTTCGATCTTTGGTGCCGCTAATCCGAACATGCTGTCGTCGCCGCGCGCGTTCTACGCGATGGGCAAGGACGGTCTGGCGCCGCATGCTCTGACCCGGGTCAGCAAGCGCTGGGGCACCCCGGTGGTATCCATCTGGGTCCAGGCGCTGGTCGGCATCCTGTTGGTGCTGTGGCTCAAGGGCTTCCACGACGTGACCGAGTTCGTGGTCTTTGCGGCATTCTTGTTCTACGCGATGACGGTTGCGGCCGTGTATCGCCTGCGGGTGAGCAGGCCGGATGCCGAGCGCCCTTACCGCTGTTCGGGGTATCCACTCACGCCGGCCCTGTTCATCCTGGTTGCGATCGGCTTCATCGTCGCAGTTTTGCAAGACACAAAGGCCGTCAAGAACGCGCTGATCGGCCTTGCCATCGTCGGTGCGGGCGTCCCGTACTACCTCTGGTGGCGGCGGGCCTACCCAGCTTCCAGGTAGATCGCTAGTGAGTCGGGCCAGGCGATGCTAGAGTGACGCCCTGATGACGACCCTGCAGTTCAGCCTGTTCTTTGCGGCCCTTCTGGTGGGTTACTTGCTCGTGCATCTGCGCATGATCCGGTTCGAAGAGCATCTGCAAAAGCTGGCTGGCATCCGCGCGATCGATGATCGGTTGCGGGGCATCGACGATCGCGTCAAGCAACTCGCCGAGACGTCGGGCAAAGGCAACCTGGATCGGGTGTCCGCGCAGCTCGAAAAGCTCCACGAGGATCTTGAGGATCTGCGCGAAGCGACCACTGAGGTTCGTGCCGCAGTCGTGCAGATTCCGGTGCCGACAGTAGTCGCTGGAGTGGCCGAAGAGGGCGCTTCGAGTGATCGTTCGAGTGACCGCGCAAGCAGGCGCCGGGAGTCACCGGCGACCCGTATTATTGCGATGATCGAGACGCGGTTGCTGCAGCTTGGCTTCCACCACTTGCGGTTGCTCGGAGACCTGAGTGGCGCGCAGATGGCCGACGAGATCGAGGTGCATGTCGAGGCGGAGCGCAACGGCATGCCATACAAGGGCCGCGTCATCATGCGCAACGGCTCGGTGCACGACGTCAACCTGCAAACGGTCGTGCAGGCCTTCCCATAGCGACTGGCCTTCCTTTGGCGACTGGCCTTCCTGTCGCGACTGGCCTTCCTTTGGCGACTGGCCTTCCTGTCGCGACTGGCCTTCCTTTGGCGACTGGCCTTCCCTTGGCGACTAGCTTCCCATAGTGATTGGCCTTCCAGTAGAAACTGGCGTTCGCTCCGACTAGTTGCCGGCCAACCGCTTGGCGACGCGCGGCGCGAGTTTCTCGAGCACCGGCCATGGTGCGTCCGAGTCCAGCTCGTGGCAGAGGTCGAGGTGGCCAAGCTTGCGCAGCATGCGTTGCACGAAGTAGCGCTCTCGAGCCCAACGGCTCTTGCCGGGCAAGCCAAACTGCTTCTCGTCGGCGCGACCTGCCGGCGTTCCCGCCCGCACGATGGCGGCGAGGAACTGCGGCGCGTGTTCGCGCTCGCCATGTCGCGCCAGACTGCATGCGGCCGCGGTTCGTAGCGACGCATCACTGTGGCGATCCTGCATGCACTGCAGCAATGCGGCATCGCCATCGCCGGCTGGCAAGTCGCCAAGTGCGAGTGCCGCCTCGACGGCTAGTGGTGCGCGTTCGGAGACCTGTTGGCTGCAGAGCTGGATCGAAGCCTTGCCGCCGATGCGACCGAGGGCCGCCAGGGTCGCCTGGCCACCCGGTGCCGCGGGCGTGTCTTCAAACGCTGTGATGAGGTAGGACTCGGCGGCCGCGCCCGCCCGATGGATCGCTGGAAGTCGCTCGGCCCACAGGTGGGGCGGCGAGGTTTGCAGTTCGCGGCACAGGGATTCGAGACTGGCTGTCTGAGTGGCAGCGGGGTTGTTCGTTCCGTCTGGGTTGCCGCTATCGGGGTTGGCGACGCCGGACGGTCTATTCTGATCTTGTTCCGGCGTCGAACACGCCGTCACTGCCAACCACATCGCCAACGCGAGGCTTGGTGCCAATCGATTGCATCGCATGGTCACCATCGTGCCGGGGCTGCGCGTTACGACAACAGCCAGGGTTCGAACTCTTTGGGTATCGG
Organism: uncultured bacterium; assembly: GCA_963974725.1. GTDB lineage: Bacteria > Planctomycetota > UBA1135 > UBA1135 > UBA2386. The sequence goes on from CAXBFC010000076.1 coordinate 20,232, forward strand.
TGCCTCGTAGCACTGCTCCAAGTCGCTCTCGGGGTGCCGAAGGTAGATCTGATGCGCGTGCAAGAGGTGCCGGTTTGGCGCATCCGCAGTGTCTTCGAAGACGCTTCTCCCAGCCTTCATGCGCGCAACGAAGGCGAGGTAGTGGCTGTCCGGGTGGCCATACAGCTTGTCGCCGACAACCGGGTAGCCGGCTTGCTCAAGATGCACGCGGATCTGATGGGTTCGGCCAGTCTCGGGCAGGCAGCGTACCAGCGTCTTGTTCGGCCCGTGCCGCACGGGTTCGAGCACCGTGCAGGCCGTCTTTGCTTGCTCGGCATCGCTCGCGGCACTTCGCCGCAGGGTGACCTCGCGCCCATGCTTGTGCCCGATGGGCTGTTCGCAGCGCATCGGCTGGTCCAGGATGCCATGTACGACGGCCAGGTAGACCTTGCGAACCCCGTGGCCGGGTGCGCTCGGCGAGAATTGCGCTTGCACGGCGGCCTGCGCGACCTTGTTGGCTGCGACCATGCAGACGCCACTGGTTTCGCGATCCAGTCGGTGCACCAGCTGTAGATCCTCGCCGAATTGCTCGCGCAGACGGTAGATGAGCGTGTTGCGAATGAACGGCCCGTCGGCGTGCATCGGCAGGTGCGCTGGCTTGTTGATTGCCAGTAGCGACGCGTCTTGGTGCAGCACGTGGTAGTCGAGGCTGACTTGTGGCTCGCGGTGCAGCTTCTCGTAGCGCAGCTTCATGCCGCCGCGCAGTTGCTCATCGCCGGTGGCGCGTTGCCCATTGAGCGCAATACGGCCATCTCGTAGTTCATCAAGCCAGCCAGCGCGGTCGAGGTAGCGGAACCGCTGCGACAGAAAGGCCAGCAGGCTCAGGCCCTTGGCATCGTTGGGGATGCGGGACTGCAACGTGATCGGGTGTGGCTGAGGGTCGGACTTCGGCATGCGTGCGAGGTCCAGTGTGCCGTTCTGTCAGCTGGGAGTCGATGCTTGTGACCGGCGATGCCCGTCTCTGCCAGGATCGGGTCGCACTCGGTTGCGCCGATCCCACGGACGGGCCGGTGAGTGCTTACCTGAGGAAGCTCCGCGCAAGAAGAGCTTCGCTCAGAGGGCCGCGCGCTCAAGAAGGGGGCCGGAGACCGAGGCTATTCCGCTGCGGGCGTTTCGTCGTCGCGGCGGCGGCGGCGCAGCAGCGACGCTCCAATGCCTGCGAGACCGGTGCCGAACAGTAGCAAGGTCCCGGGTTCGGGAACGGGTTGGCCACTGCTGGGGTTGCCTCCGCCGCCTTCCCCGCCTGGGTTCGGGCCTTCGCCAGTGCCGCCCGAGCCGTTGCCATTTGAGCCATTGCCCGCCTGCCCGCCAGTCGGCTCTTCGAGGGCTTCGCCGCCTTCGCCGGTGCCCGGGCTGCCAGTGCCGCTCTCGCTACCATTGCTTGGTGCCGCGGACTCTTCTCCGCCAGCGCCAGTGCCGCTGAAGATGCTTGGATCGGGCTCGTTGATGGGAGCCTCTGGGCCGACACGATCGGTTACGACGGTCGCGGATCCGTCAGAGCAGGAGTGCAGTGCGAGGCTGGCGATCAGCAGGTTGGTTAACAGTATCTTGCGCATGGTTTCTCTGAGCCGCACGAGTGGGCGGGGCTGCTGGCTAACGAGCAAGCGATGTGCCGTGTTGCAGTCTTTGTGAACATGATTTTTGCTCACCACCACAACTGTCTCACGGCTGCTTCGCAAACCGTCCTTGCCACTGTGCTGTACGGAGTGCCCACTCAATCCAGATTCTGAGGCTGAGCCTGAGATTGAACAAGTCCAACGAGGGCGTAGGCACAATAGCGGACTGACTACTTGCTGGACTAGTCGCAGGCATGCGACTTGTTTCGACTTCCTGTCGACAGTTTGGCGAAATGCTTTTCGGTGGACGCGCCTTGTGATTGGCTGTTGCGCAGCGGTAGGTCCGGTTTGCCGTAGTTGTGGCGATTTCCAGACGGCGTGTCGCAGATCCGACGTCGGCCGTCCGTCAGCGCAGGCGTCCATACGACCGAACCTTGTGGTCACTGTCGGTGATGAACACCTGTCCTTCCGTCACCAAAACACGACTCTTGGTGGTTCCCTCCAGCAGGTATAGGTGTTTACCCGTATCCGAGTCGAGCACTTGCAGGCCTTGCGATTGCAGCGGTACGATCATGCGATTGCCAACGATGGTTGCTTGGCCTCCCCAGTGTTGATCGTTGGCTGCGAACCCGTCGTGTTCTTTGCCCGTCTGGCTGTCTATGCGGTGGATCATATCTTGAGCCACGACGATGACAGTTCCGTTAGCAAGCGCGATGCCGCCCACCAGCGCCGTCTTGAGGTGGCGTTGCCACAGGATCTCGCCAGTTTGGATGTCGAGGCAGAACAGTTGCCCTTGATCGTCACCGACGACCAAGACCTTGTCGTTGTTGGCAGCGTGAGGACTCTTCAGTTTTTCGGTGTCCCGCTGCCAGAGTTGTTTCATGCGCGGCACGGACCAGCAGGAAACCAAGCCGTGCTCGCCAACCGCCATCACCCGGAGTCCAGCAGCAAGCAGCGAGCCGTATGCAGCTTGGCCCAT
>CAXBFC010000077.1:0-22756 GCA_963974725.1 uncultured bacterium
CGAGCGGCTTCTCGGTCACCGTGGGGGCGCTGCCTGACATGGTCGTGTTCACGCCAGCCTGACCAAAGCGGGTGCCGTGGCTCAGCTGCACACGGAGCCGGATATTGGCCATCTCACCGTTGTGCAGTGGTGGTTGCCGGAGGTGTTTCGGTTCTTCGGCGAACAAGCGAAGTAGCCGTAGCTCCTCCAGCTCACGGGCGCGAGGTGGCGGAGGGTCGTCCTTGGGACGAGAACTGTGAGGCCTGGTGAGAGCCTCGCATCCCTTGCTCAGCCATCTAGTGCTCCTGCTTCTCACGATGCCACTACTTGGCTTGTGTCGAGGACAGTGACCTTGCCCCAGTTTGACGGACACAGGGCTCCACGGAAGCAGGGTTACGTGAGATCGCACAACTGCAGCTGACACACCCTCGCCGCGAGAATCTAAAGGGGAGGTTCGCGGACGGGCAGTCGGTCGCAGACTCGACCCGCGTGCAACATACTCATCGGCACGACCCAGCTCGGCATGCAGATTCTGAATGCGAACCGAAGGGCCAACTACTCCAGGTGACTGCGCAGCATCCAGGCGGTCTTCTCGTGCAGATCGATGCGTCGCACGCCGAGATCCACGCTGGCGTCGTCCCCGACTTCCTCGGCCGCACGCACGAGCTTGCGCGCTGAGGTCACGACCAGCTCGGAGTCCGCTACCAGGTTGCTGATCATGTCGGTCGCCTTCGGCACAGTCGGGTCTTCCTTGACGGATGCCGACTTCATGAACTGCGAGTAACTGCCCGGAGCCGGGCTGCCGAGGGCGCGGATGCGCTCGGCAATCTCGTCAACGGCTAGCGCCAGCTCGGTGTACTGCGTCTCGAACATCGTGTGCAGGGTCGAAAACATCGGTCCCTTGACGTTCCAGTGGTAGCTGTGCGTCTTCAGGTAGAGCGTGTAGCTGTCGGCGAGCAACGTTTCGAGAGCTTCGACTACGGTCTTGGTATCGGCAGTGTTCATGTTCTTGGCTTGAGGTGAAGCGGGCTATACGAAGCTAGGGGTTTGGGCCAAGCGGACGGTGAAGCCCAGCAATTTCGTAGCAGACGCGCCGGCAAATCCTAGCCGCCTCACGGGTCCGTCGTGCGCCAATGCTGCTGATCCGCAACGGAACGCCGAACGCCACGCCTGGGCTGTGGCCCGATGGCGCTCTATCGTTGTTTCATCCCTGAGCCACCACTTCACGGTCCTCTGCGGGCTCGGAATTGCACAAGCGCCACGCAGCTCGCTCCCCATGCATTGGCCTTCGAGACTCGCGTCAGAACCGCACGCCGATTGACAACACCGCCTGATGCACCCAGGCGAATGTGAACACCTCGTCGTTGTCTGCACCGCCCTCGATCGTGCGGTAGCCAACCCCCACGTCGAGGTGTTTACCAAGTGACCGCCGCAACTGCACCGTCGCATCGATGGCGCGGCCTTGTGGCGCAATTGCGGCGTCGATGTCAACCACGGCGCGCCAGTCAGGACTTAGCCGCCATTCTGTCGCAGCGTGCAAGAGCGGCACGAAGCCGGTGTCGGACTTGCGCGCGCGGGTCGCGCCCTGGCGGAGCTCGAGCTCGGCGTCTCGGATCTTCGCTGTCACGCCGAGGCGCACATCGAGGCAGTCGCTGCTGTGCACGAGGTAGCGCCACGTCAGCCGGTACGAATCGAAGCGGTAGCTCGCTGTCGTTGGCACACCGGCAGGAAACGTCTGGCCGCCGAACTGGATGGGTTGTGCCGACACGTTGCTGCCGGGCAGCGATAGCGGCGCAACCAGTGCCCGTCACTGTTGGCGTTGCGTCGGCGCATAGGACAAGTAGCCGCGACCTGTCGCTCTCGGCCCGGTCCCAGTCAGTTCCTCGAGAGGGAAGCGGGAGCCGCTGTCGCCAGGCACCGCAACGTCGTTTCGTGACAGCCACGTCGGGGCACCTTCGATTTGTGCGGACCGAGGCTGCGACGGGCGAGGCCCTGCGCAAGCGCCGCCGATAGCGGCCAGCGCTGTGGCAACCACCAACCAACCAGGTTGCTTTCGGTATTCTCGCATCGATCAATCGTTCGCCAGCGCGCGCACGACGAGTTGGTCAAACAGTGGTCGCCAGACGGTCCACTTGTGGCCGCCTGGCATCGCGAGACTCTGCTCGCTCGGCAGCACGTCGGCGACCATGCCGTTGGGAACGTGCAGGCCGTCGCTCTCGCCCCAACCGAGGTAGAGCTTTGGCATCGTCGCCGCAGTTTCGTTGGCGTAGCCCCGATAGAATGCCCACAACTGGGTGAACTTCTGTTCGGCGTCGTCTGCCATGCCAGCGATATCTGCCGGTGGCGTCCACTTGGCCAGGCCGCCTGCTGCACGAACCTGCTCGACGATGTCGCGTTCACCCATGAATGGCGCCAACAGGATCATGCCGTCGATCGTCTCGGGATTCTGCTCGCAGAAGATCGCGCTGCCGAAGCCGCCGAGCGAGATACCGACCAGCCAGATCTGCTCGTAGCGTGCCGCGACCGGATCAATCACGTCGCTCTTGAGACGCTGCAGGAACGTGCGAGAGCGGTAGTAGCCGAAGTGCGCGTCCGCGGCGATCACATCTGCGGTAGGACGGACTTCCTGAATGCGGCGCACAAAGCCCTGTTCAACAAAGTCCTCCGGGCTGTCGCCCATGCCCGGCAGCAACACGACCAACGTGTCGGCCGAATCTGCGGGAGCCGCATATCGAGCCATCGGCATGGGCGTAGTCGCAGAGCGGAAGTAGGCGCAGCTTGACAGAAATAGCGAGAGTGCGACCAGGTACCGGATCATTACCGTCACGCTTCGTTGGCAAGAAGGGCTTGGATGCAGCCAATCCCCACGGCGTTGGTTCCTCCGTTCTGCGTACGTCGCCGACCAGCCGCTACCATCCTGCACGTGCGACAAGTACACACATTCAGCGCCATTCTTCTGGCCTTGCCGCTGATCGGCTCCAGCATCAACCACGTTCTCCAGCTGGTTGAGCCCCCATTGCACGACGGTTCACAAGGTGCACAGATGTGGGACATCATCCGCGATGGCGGCCTGATGAACTGGCTTGCGCTCGGCCACGCTGTGCTAGGCGTCATGCTGATTGTGCCGCGCACCCGCTTCGCCGCTGGGATTGCTCAGTTGCCAATCACCGTCGGCATCGTTGCCTTCAACGCAACGATGTTTCCTGCGGGCGTCGCATTGGCACTCGGGATGCTCGCCGTCAATCTAGGTGTCGTGCTGCGTCGCGCCGATCTGCAACGCCTGTTCGCGCCACCTGCCTCCTGAGGTTCTGGCCCTCCCGGCGAGGTAGAACGCTGCGGACGCCCGCGAAACTACAGGTAGGCGATCGTGCAGATCGCTGCGCTCATCAGCAGCATGAGCGTCGCTGGCAGTGACTTTGATGGCGGATCGCCGACCTTCAGGTGCATGACGATCGCTCCAGCCATGAGCACCGCGACGACCGCGGCGGCAGGAGCGACGACCGGTTGATAGGCAAAGCCAACCAGCAGTAGAACTCCAGCCAGGATCTTCAGACCGCCGACGATGTAGAAGGCGGCGCTCGGCAACCCGTAGGTAGCAAACTCACTCTTGAGGTTTTGCGCGTCGCCGCCGCGGTAGGAGGTCGCGCTGCGAGCGCGAATCAGCCACACGTTCAGCAGGCCGAGACCGACGATGACCTGAAGAATGGATGCTAGTCCTTCGAGCATGACGAGACTGTAGCCGGATTTCCGCGCTCGCACGCATCACAGTGGCTTAAAGAAACGATCCGATGCAGATCACGTTCGACGTCGCCCGCGCCCTCTCGATCCTCGCGTTCTGCTTTTTCGGAGCCACCTGCCTGATCACGACGCGCATGGTCGAGGAGTTCGAGCGCTATCGCCTCGCACGGTTCCGCAGGATGGTCGGCGTGCTCGAACTAGTCGGAGCCATCGGAATGCTCGCGGGCTACGTCTATCCAATCCTGCTGATTGTCTCCGCCGCAGGCCTGACGACACTGATGCTTTTGGGCGTTGTCACCCGAATCCGAATCGGCGATTCGTTGCTCGAGACGCTCCCCGCAATCGTCTTCTTCGTCGTCAACGCATTCATTCTGGCTGTCGCGCTGTGGCAGGCGTGAGCGGCCGAGCCCCCGCAGTGCCGAGCACCCTGGCGTCGGGCGGAGCGATGCGGCAGCGACCGCGGGCGCAGCTCGGGTCGCTACGCGGTCAGCCGCAGCCCAATTCTCATTGTTCCATGCGACCAGGTCCGCCGGCCCCAAATCTGCCGCTACCACTCGTTGCACGTCGGCCTGGTCCGGGTCGACACTGCTCGGTCATTGCGCCGCCGGCACTTCGATCCAGAACCAGCCGCGCAGATCGCCGGGTGCAAAGCCGGTGGCATGATCGCTTGGGTAGTCAGCCTTCAAAGCCGACTTGACCTCGGCCGACAATTGCTCTTCAGGACCGTGACACTGCACGCACTGCGGCATCAGGGGAATCGGATACAGGGCACCGAGTTGGCCTTCGGGACCGACCAGCAATGCCGGAGCCGCGATGTTGGCCGCAACGTGAGCCGCCGCCCACGCTGGCGTCGTGTTGTCGGAATTGCGCAGCCGCAGGGAGGTGCGCCCGATGCGCACGCGCTGGCGGCTGGCCACTTCGGATGCGATGGCAGGTGCGCGATCGCGACATACGCGGATGGCGGCCGCGGTGCCTTGCTTGCCGAGTGCCGTGCTCAGCTCTCCAAGCAACGTTCCGGCCAGTTGCTGCCGCGCCGTCTCGGCAGCAACCTTCTGCGCGGCCTGTTTGGGCGAGAGATCTGCGCTGGCGATTTCGGACCAGGTCGGCTTGCTGGAGCAGGCGGCGGCCATGAACAGCGCCAAGAACGAGCACGACGACAGCTTGCAAGATGGAGGGTTCATCACGTGCCCGATCGTACGCATCAGGCTCAGGCTGGAGCAATCGACTATCGCTCCAGGACGCAATCCAACGAAGATTCACAGCTGCTGGCGCGGCGCCTGTCGGCCGGGATTGCTAGCGCCGCGGACCGCACGGCGGGCGCAACGCTGTCGGCGATCGAGCTTACTGGCTAGTTGCCGACGGTGAGCGCGATCGTGTCCGTGAGGGTCAGCTGCGGCGAAGCACAACCACCCGTGCCGAGGAAGTCCATTCCCTGGGCGAAGAGGTTGAAGCCAAGCAGTCCCGGCGTCGACGGAATCGCAACCGTCACGGTCGGGCCTTGCACCGCGGCTGCCCACTCGTGACCGACCGTGCAGCCACAGAAGGGCAAGCCAAGATTGACGAGTCCGAACCCAACGAACGGGAACCCCGTTGTGTTCTCGACAGTGAACTCGACGCTGCCACCCAGGTTTGGATTGCCGGTGACGAACACCGTGGTGGGACCACAGCCATGCACGTCGCGCGTCAGGGTTCCTGTGCCGGGAATGTGTGCCAGTCCAAGCACGTTGCCGCTTCCCATGGATCCGACCAGCGTCGCAGCGCCCGTTGTCAGGTCAAGCGTGTAGAGATTGTCCGTGCTGTTGTCCGCCATGTACATCGTTTGGTTCGCGATGTTGTAGGCCAAGCTGTTGGGGTTGGTGGAGCCTGTCATCGCGCCAACCAATGTCGTCACGGCGGTTGTCCGATCGATTGTGTAGATGCTGTCGCTCGTTGAACTCGTCACATACATGACATCGAACAGTGGGTCGTAGCCGAGGTTCTGGAAACTGCCCAGTCCTGTTGCGCCGACCAGCGTCGCTTGACCGGTGGTGGTGTCGACCGTGTAGAAGTCGCCGGCGTTGCCAGCGGCGTACAAGGTGGATGTGCTCCAGTCCCATTCGAGTCCGTGCATGACCACAGTGGAACCAACGCCATAGGGGCCGATCAACTTTGCCGACCAGTTCGTCATGTCGATCAAGAAGACCGAGTCGAGGCTGGTCGACGTCATGTAGAGCTTGCCGGCGATCGAGTCGTATGCGAAGCCAGCCGAAACGCCCGCGTTGCTGCCCAGTTGCCCAATCGAGGTCAGAGCCCCGGTCGTCAAGTCGACTTGCGAAACCGCCCGGGCGCTATCGACGCAGATCATGCGTTGGCAAACGAGCAGGGATGAGAAGGACAGTGTAGTGACGATGCAACGTGTCAGAGAGTTCACGGGGTTCTCCAGGGACTGGGGGCCGATGGCATGGCCGTCAAATTAGCCATGCCACTGCCCTCAATGGGGCCGGGGCTGTCCCATGATCGTGCCGATGAGCTTCGGCTATTTCGGCTAGGCGCGTGGCAACTTGGTGGCGTTTGCTCGGCGTGGAACCCCGACGCAAATCGCGACAGTGGGATGCGCAGCAGGTCGTCGTCGCTTTAGATTCGATGCGTAACGACCAGGTGGGCTTCGGGTGCCATCAGTTGCTCGATCTTGTTGTGGAAGATGAAGAAGATGAACGCGTCGGGCTCTATCTGCAGCACGCACTCGTTGCGGTAGCCGCCCTCCCGAGGCTTCTCGATTCACCTGAGCAAGCGATCCAATAGGCAGCGGATTCCATGCATTGACAAGGGCGAGTCCCTCGGACAGCAGCTCGACGAAGAACTGCTGACAGGCGTCCCCGACCTCATGCTTGTCGCGGAGCAAGTCCATGGCAAGCGGCACGGCCAGCGACTTCAACGACTCGACACACCCATGGGTATCTGTTGCCGTTGTTTGCCGTCACTTCACAGTTTGCTGTTCTCGTTCTGCGCCTGATTCGTCGCACTCATGCTGCTGACGTAGACCTGCATTTCTTCGCGCCTCCGGCCGTCTGCTCGTGCAAGGTTGTCTATGCTTGTCCGCATGAAGGTATTCGAGGTCTTTGCATGCGTTGCGCTGGCAAGCCTGCTGCCCGCACAGATACGTCAGCCGTTGGTTGGCCAGGTTCTGCGGGCCACCGGCAAGCCGTTGCCCGGCGCCGCCGTCACGTTGGTGGAGAGTGATGTCGACACGGTCGGCCTCGATCCAGTTGATGTCTTGCACGCGACGACAGATCGTCGTGGTCGATTTGTCGTTTCTGCTCTGCGTGGTGTGCGTTACGCGGGGTTCGCAGTTGGTCCAGAAATCGACGGCACGGCATTGGTTGCCACGCCGGTTCCCGATCTGGCTTGTGGCCGCCAGGCGGAGTTGCGTGTCGTCGCCACTGGCACATCTCGGCGAGTCCTATTGAAAGGTCTTGAGGCTTGGGGGGATTGTGCGGACTTGCACGTTCGCCTGACCTTCAGCCACTGTCCGGGCTACTACCTTGAGTTGCCCATCGATAACGAGGGCATGGTCAATGTCCCTGCGAGCAGCGTCGTCGCTACGGCCAGGGTCCATGCCAAGACTGGCGACCGTCTTGTTGGCGTGTGGATTCCTTCCGATGGCGACGGCGCGGCGGAAGTTACTGGCTGCAGGTGGTTCGACGTGCTGGTGGTCGATGAGCAAGGCAAACCGGTAGTTGGGGCCACAGTAGCTGTGCAGTATGAGGATCGCGGCGAGGACTTCATGACGGTTGCTAGCTACGGCTACGCCCGAGGCGATTCCGCGGTTACCAAGGTCGATGGAACGGCTCGGCTTCGGTGCCAAGATTGGCAGCATCCAATTGACCGCACTCCCGACACTTTCGTGGTGGTCGCGAGCAAAGCCGGGTTCTCCGAGGGGGCGTCTGGTTGGCTCTACAAGATGTCGTTCGAAGACTGGGCGATGAAGGAACGCGCGGGCAAGAAGCTCCGCATCCCTTTGCGGACCATCAAACCAGCAGCTGCCGCCGTGCAACCCAAACTCGATCTTGCCAGCGATGCCTTCGCTGGCAAGCGTGCCAAGCTGTTCGCGATGGCGAACGCGACCAAAGTCGATGGTGCCAGAGTGATGAACTACTTCTTGGCACGCAGCTACGAGGTCGAGTTTGGTGCGGACGGTACGTGGCTGCTGCCGCCGATCTCACCGACAGCCACGGAACTGATTGTGCAGTTGCCGCCAGTCGAGGGGCGCCGCGTGATGATGTTGCCGACGATGAGCCCGCAAATGCCGTCGGCCGATCTGTCGACGTGCGAACGGTTGTCGTTACAGCTACTTGATTCTGGCGGGGGGCCGGCAAGTAGCGCGTCGGTGATGTTGGTGCCGCGCCAGGGTGGCTCGTTGCATGTCCGTCACATTGCGCCGCTCGTTCCCGATCAAGCCGGGCGAGTCGATGTTCTGTTGCAACGCGGCGAATGGACTCTGTTGGCGATGGATGAGACAACCTGGGTCAGCACCGAGCTGAACGAGTGGTCTGGTACAGGGCCGATGCGCTTGCAGTTGGAAGCCAAACCTTCACGGCGCGTTCGTGTCATCGATACAGAAGGCCAGCCTGTCGTCGGCGCGAAGTTCGAGGTGGGTCAGTTTCGCAGCGGATTCCCAAGCCCTTTCGGCATACCGCGGGTGCTATCGCAACTTGGGTATAACACGTTTGGCGGCCACATACGGCGCGCGACAACGGACGACAACGGCGAAGCGACGTTGCACTTCCTGCCATGGCCCAACACCCAGCCGACGGCTTACGCCTACCTGGGGAGCTTCAAAGTGCGGAGCAAGGACACCGCGATTCTCGAAGGCGAAGACATGCTCGTGATCCAGCTGAACTAACCGTCTCGCACCTGCATGACGTTGTAGATCGGCTGCTTGGGCGTGATGCCGATGCGCAGTCTGTCGAGGCTCGACTTGCATGCAACATCCTCAACCGAATGACCGAGCTCGCGATTGCCGAGTCCCTGATGTGGCGGTCATCTGACCGAGTTGTCGGCTTGCGCGTGGCCGGTTTGACTCCGGTGCAGAACGTTCGGTCGAGATTTCGGAACCACGGGGTCGCAGCGAGACGGAGCATTGCCGGACAGTCGCCATTTGGTTGCCTATGGATGTGCCCGGGTCGCGATCTGGCTGGGACGCGGACAAAGTTCTGAGGATTGACCTCCCGATCCGCGGGGCGCGGGTCTATGCCTCGCCTCCCATGCAGTTCGTCAAGGAAAGCTTGCTGGCGGCCAGCGTCGAAGACGTGTTCGCATTCCATGAACGGCCGGACGCGTTTGCGTTGTTGCAGCCGCCGTGGGAGCGGGTCGAGATCGTCACGCCGCCTGCGAGTCTCGAGGTCGGAACGAGAGTGGAGCTGCGCACGAAGATCGGGCCGTTCTGGCTGCGGATCGTTGCGGAGCACGTGGCCTACCGGAAGAACGAGCGCTTCGAGGACGTGATGTTGAAGGGGCCATTTGCGAGTTGGCACCACCGCCACCTGTTCCTGCCGCATGCGGACGGCTGCCTGCTGCGCGACGAGATCGACTACGCGCCGCCGCTCGGCTGGCTCGGGCGCCTCGTCGATCCAATCGCCGTGCGGCCGAAGCTGATCCGCCTGTTCGACTACCGCCACGAGGTCACGGCGGCGCAGGTTCGCTGAGTCCGACATTCAGGGCGTTGCGTGCATCCATACCCGCTCGAGCCGCGAAGCTGACCACGTGGAAAGCGATGTCAGCAGTTCGCGAATCGAGATCGTCGGCGCATGCGGCGACTGGTGCACGGGGCCCCGCATCGAGGGGGCGGTCCGAACATGACCGCGCGCCCGGTTGCCGTCTGGTTTCGCCGTGACCTGCGTCTGCACGATCATGGCCCGCTGCTGGCGGCCGCCGCCGAAGGATCGGTGGTCTGCGTCTACTGCCTCGATCCGCGCGAGTTAGGCGCCTCGCGGGAACTCGGTCTACCGCGCCTCGGCGTGCATCGCGCGCGGTTCCTGATCGAGTCGCTCGCCGACCTGCGCGAAGGGTTGCGGCGCCTCGGCGGCGAGCTGCTGGTGCGGCGTGGCTGTCCCGAGGACGTGCTGCCGGCGATGGCGCGCGAGCACGGCTGGTCAAAGCTTGTCCACCATCGCCTCGTCGGTACGGAGGAAGAAGAGGTCGAACGCGCCGTCTCCGCGGCGATGACCGCGGTGTCGTGTCAGGTCGTGACGTTCTGGGATCGCACGCTCGTTACGCTGGAAGACCTGCCGTTCGCCGTGACGGACACGCCCGAGGTGTTCACTAGCTTTCGCAAGCGGATCGAGGAGCTCTCGGGATTCACGCCGCCGCTGCCGAGCGCCGCCGGTCTCGTCGCAGCGCCCGACGCTTGCGATCCCGGTGAACTGCCGACGCTCGCGGAATTCGGGTACGCGGAACCCGCGGCGGATCCGCGCGCGGTGCTGCCGTTCCGAGGTGGCGAGTCGGCGGGCCGTGCGCGCCTCGCCGCGTGGATCTGGGATCATGATCGGCTGCGCCACTACAAGGCCACGCGTAACGAGATGATCGGCACCGACTACTCGTCGAAGTTCGCGCCGTGGCTGGCGCTCGGCTGTCTGTCGACGCGCCGGGTCCAGGCCGAGGTGGAGCGCTATGAGGCCGAGCGCACCCGGAACGACTCGACCTACTGGCTCACGTTCGAGTTGCTCTGGCGAGACTACTTCCAGCTGATCGCCCTGAAGCACGGCGCCCGGTTGTTCGCGGCGTCCGGGCTGCAGGGGATCGACCTGCCTTGGCGGCATGACGAGGCAGCGTTCGAACTTTGGTGCAGGGGTCGGACCGGCATCCCGCTCGTGGATGCGAACATGCGCGAATTGCTCGCGACCGGTTTCATGTCGAATCGCGGCCGGCAGATCGTGGGCAGTTTCCTGACCAAGAACCTCGGTCTCGACTGGCGGTGGGGTGCCGAGTGGTTCGAGTCGCAACTTATCGACTACGACGTGGCGTCCAACCAGGGCAACTGGTGTTACGTCGCCGGGGTCGGCAACGACGCGCGTGGTTTCCGCTACTTCGACGTTGCGATCCAGGCGGCGAAGTACGACCGTCGCGGCGACTACGTGAAGCTTTGGTGCCCCGAACTCGAGTTGCTCGGCAAGGACACGGTGCACGTGCCGTGGACCGTGCCGCCGCTCGCGCGCAAGATGCTCGGGGTGGAGTACCCCGATCCGATCGTCGATCTCGCGGCGAGTGTGAGCGAGACTCGTCGCGCTTGGGAAGCGGCGGTTGGCCGGTGAGTCGAAGCCCGGTCTCTGGGCTGCGCATTCGGTCGATTGGGTCATCATCTCGCGACCCACGAATGTCAAGAAGCCGAACCACAACCGCATTTCGCCGAAGCCCGGTCGCCTCGTGCACTGAGCGCGCTTGGCCGAGCGCATCGGGCCTCTGTCCGAAAGACTGCGAGCGGCCCTCTCTCCCTGACGATTCTCATCGAAGCAGAGGGCACTGCTTGAATGCCTGATACTCGCAAGCCCAAGAAGGCGAACATGGTTCGGAGAGGCATGGCCAGCAACGGCAACCGCAGATCCAATGCTTCTCGGCCACCGTCACGAAAGACTCACGTCACGACTACTCACCCTTGTCCGAAAGCGATTTCGAAAGACCCTCGAGCTCCATCTGGCGCTGTTTTTCCGCAGCCATATGCGCCGCCGTCGCGACGTATGCCATCGCTCACGTCTGGCAACCGCAACGAATCATGCACCTCGCAACGTGGATCGTGATCGGCTTCGTGCTCTTGCCCATCGCCTTCACCATCGCGTTGGCAGCCGCCGCGGCGATCGTTTCGGTGCTGCTCGGGATCCTATGCATCCCGGCAGCAATTTCCGGTCGCCCCACTGGGCTCGGGTCCCTGCTGCGCGAGCTTTGGCATCTGCCTCGCGACATTCTACCTGACCTCTGCCGCAAGCTGCGCACTACCGATCGCCCTGGGCAGTTCGGCGCGGCTGCTGGCGTCGTTGCCGGGATCTCTGCATTCGCATGGTGGCACGGGCTTCACACGGGATGATTTACAAGCCATTCGCATCCGCAGGGGCACTACCTGCGAACGGATTGCTGCGAGGACAGCACTGGTCCAAATCTTCCGCAGCTATTTTGCACCCAAACCATGTGCTGCCCTCGCGACTCCCTTCCTGCCAACGACTCGTTCGCTGGGCTTGCTGGTTGACTCGGCTATGGGGGGCGGGATACTGCGCCAGCGAGTCCTCTAATCAGAGCCGCAGGTCGACCGGCTTGCGCGGCCACGCTGGACCTACATGACTCTAATGATGACCACGCTGTGGCTGGGGGCGCTGGTCGCGTTCGCCCAGGATCCTGTTCCGAGCGAGTCCACACCCGTCGAGGCAGCGGCTGAATTGGCGAAGCTGCGTGAGGCCGTCCGGATGTCCTTCCTCGCCGATCGTCGCTATTACAGGGTCCGCGAGCCTGCGCAGCGCAAGCCGCTGGCTGTCGCGCGTCGCGCGGCGACGGCTCGGGTCGACGCTGCCGTCGCGGCCTACGAGGCCAGGTCGGGGCGCAAGCTGCTGCACGACCCCGAAGCCCTGTCCGTAGCGTTCGCCCATGCGCAGGCGCCGGTTGGGCCGCCGTCGATCGAGGCAGGCGAGATCGTAACGGTCCGCGATGCCGACGCCGACCGACTCGAGTATGTGCCGACGGGCTACGACGGTTCGCGCCCCGTCCCGATGGTCTGGCTGGTGTCCGGGCGCGAGCAACAGGGCGATGCAGAAGCCGTTGGCAAGTATCTCGCGGATACCTGGCGCGAAGCCGCAGAGCGCGATCGCGTGCTCGTGGTCGCGCCAGTCGTGGCGAAAGGCATCGATCTCGATGCGCTGGGTCAGGCAACTCCACAGTCGCGGGGCAAGACGAGTCGCATCGGCGCGGTGCTTTCGCCGCTCGGTCCCGTGTGGGATCGGCTGCACGCGTCGCGCGACCGCATGATTCTCGACTGCGGTCGCGGCGCCAGCGCGTTCGGCTTGCGCGTCATCAGCAGGCATCCGGATCGCTTCGCAGGAGTCGTCCTGCGGTGGCCCGAGCTGGACGAGCGCGTGCGCCTTGAGTCCTTGGTGGGCACTCCGGTGCTGCTGATCCGCTGCGATGCGACCGCGGATGCCTGCGAGGCGCTCAGCGAGCGGCTTAACGCCCAGGACCCTGGCAGCTGTCAGATCCTGACGCCTCAGACCAGCTATCCGTACGCCGGCGACGCCGGCATCGCCGCGTGGTTTGGCCAGCGTCGCCGCGTCGCTATGCCCACGCGTGTCGTTGTTGCGCCTGCCTACGACCGCTACCGCAGCAACCGCTGGATTCGCGTGCGCAAGATGGACCCGGTTGTAGGTCCACCCTGGCAGGGCGCGCCGCGGGTTGTCGCAGAGGCGGACCGGGAAGCCAACCGCATCGTTATCACTACCCGTGGCGTGCAGGAGTTCGAGCTGTTCGTCGGCCCGTCGCTCGTCGACGTACAGGACTTCACCCTGGTCGTCAACGGCAAGTCTGAGCGGCTGCGGCTCACGCCGTCGATGTCCTTCTTGCGTGACTTCTTGCGCATGAGGACGGACACGAGCCTGCTGTACACCGCGTCGCACGTGGTCTCGGTGCGCTGAGCGAGCCCGGCGATGCGCGTGCCGATTGAGCGGCTGCGGCGTGCATGCTTCGGCCACGACCGATTCGTGCACGACATCCGAAGCAAACGCAAAGGCGCCACCAGCGCCGCTGGACCCACCCGGCGAGCGACCAGGACTACCCTCGCGGCCACCAGCGGCGAGGGAAACGCAGGCGATGCCACGCCGAGAACCTCGATCACGCGTCCGCGCAGCATCGTGGTTTGCGGCAGCCTCTGACGCTGCTGCACTCGGGCAAGGACCGGACAAGCTTGCGACCTGTGCGGAAGGCGTCGACCCTGCCGCCTAGTGCCAACCAAGAACGGCAAGCACGAGGATCGCGAGGCAGATGATGACCTTTGCGAAGGCGCTCACGAGCGAGACCTGGTACAGGATGCAGGCGTGCATGGTTCGTGCGTGGAGGTCGATCCCTCAGTAGTAGCGGTGACGTTTGGTGTAGAGTTGCATGTGGCCCTTGGGGTTGTAGAGCTCGCCACTGTAGGCGGGTACTCTGGGGCCTTATCAGCATCAACACGATCAGCAGACGATGCTCGGCGTCGCAGCTGATCGTGACAGACGTTAGAAGCTGGACCATGGAAGGTGATCCTGTTCACCCGATCATCGATCGACCCCACGAGTACTCGATATCGGATCTGCGTTACCACGTTGGACTCGATGGGACCGAGCCCTACATCGATCTGGCTCTCCACAAAGGACCGGTTGTTCGCCGTTTGAGGTTTTGGTCGCCGCAGCAGTTTGCTGTTGAGGAAGGCTGCTTTCCGCATCCGACGCACGGCATGCAGATTCTGGATGTTCGCAGCCGCAAGCTCGAGGGTTTGGGCGTGAGGGTTGCCGACTTCGAGGGCAATCATGGCGCGATCACGTTCTGGGCGCGCGAGGTTGCGGACTTGGATACGCTGGAGGCCAGCTAACTCGGCGTAGCAGCCGACGACGCTGCGCGCTGCAGCTGATCGACCATAGACGTTGGGCGCTTGACCAAAGCCGTCGCCAAGTGAGCGTTGGCCAACCGATTCGCAAGCCATCCGCGAGGTCGCACCTGCCGTCGGGAGCAATGATGCGCTCGCTGTTGGTGTGCTTGATCGGTGTTGTCGGCTTTGATGTCTGACTCGTTGTGCGTGTGCTTGCTGTCTGAGGGGGTGTTCCTTCGGCTTGCCTCGGCACGACCGAGGGGAGGCACGTCAGCAGATCCGATAGCCAGCTTTGCGTTGCACGCGACCTACGGTCGCCGCGCGAGTTGACGCCATAGTTGGCCAGCGACTTAGCGCCGCTGACCGGGCGATACGCCAACTCCTCGATTGGCCAGCTAGGCATTCACGCCAATCCAGATCCACCACGCGATCACGGGCGAGATGCGGACTGAGGCCCTCGCGCAGGGCGCAAGCATTCACCATTGCGGCGCCAGTTGGCAATCGCGAGCGAGACGTTACGATCAGCGCCCAACTGGACGATGCAGCTGACGACGCTCCGCGTCGCAGCTGATCGTCAAAAGACGTTGTGCAGATCTGTTCTCATGACCACGTGGATTTGTATTCGGCAGTTCGAGTGGCGTCACCATGCCGAGCGAGCAAAGAGCATTTTGGACGCAGAGGCGATTATCGCGGTTCTTATGCACGACGATGCCGGCGGTTGGGAGGGCGGGCCGCCTTCCATGCCAGAATCCCGTACGCGTCTGATGGTCCCCGAGGATGACTCGGTGCGCGCTGCCAAGGCGTTAGAGAGTGTTAGGTTGTGAGCGGCTATGATGCTGTCCAAGACGATGCAGGCCGACGACGCTTCGCATCGCAGGTGATCGTGACAGACGTTTGACGGATAGTTCTCCTGCAATGGCGTGTGGCATCATTTGCATGGCAGTTATCGGCTGGGCTTCGCTAGCCGGATTGGTCTATGGGCAGTGCTTCGTCTTGCGAGTATCGCGGCGGGAGTGCCGTGCAATCTTGCTGCTTCCGAGCTTCGCGCTCGCCGCGTATTCATTGGCGATGCTGGTGTGGAGCGATGAGCCATGGCTGCTGCATGTTTGGCTTGTCGCATTCTTGGCCGCTTGCGGGCTGCTGCTGCTGTGGAGTTTCCACAAACGGCACCACGATTGTCAGCGGGAGGGTGAGAAGCCGTCCAGTTAGCCAGTGCAGCTCGACGATGCTTCGCATCGCAGCCGATCGTCAAAGAAGCTGGGCAGACCAAGGAGCTCTCCATGCCTTAGCAGTTCCTGCGACGGCGAAGAATCATCGACAACCCGTCGGTGGCCGGTTCGGTGTTGAACCTGCAGGTCGCGGAACTGGCGTTCGACATTGGCGGTACTTGGGTTGGCCTGTTCACGTCGAACGGCGTAACGATCACCGTTGGCGCTTTGTAGCAGTCGCCGCAAGTTGCACGGCGGCATGACGCCGACGGAGTCGACGGACGGCGAACGACCATCGCAGGAGTAGTAGTCCGGAGGGTCGGACCTCGTCCGGGTCTGCTACTTGCAGCGCGCATTCCCGCCATGCAGAGTCTTAGCCAAGCACATGCCGTTCGCGGCTGGGGCTAGTAGCCGCCAGAGGTGATGGTCTGCAAGCGGGAGAACGCGAATCGCGAGGGCAGTGCCGGGCAGAACGTGAAGTTCTGGTTGTGCAAGGCCGTGCCAACAGGGACGCCGGCGAGCGACAGCGGCAACAAGATGTCGCCGGCCGCGTTGGCAGGCCCACCAACCACCATGATCAACGTCGGAGCAACGGTTAGCCCAAGTGGGCAGGTGCCGACCCCGTTGATCAGTGGGAACGGCGGCGGCGCTGCAGCCCCTTTGAACGCGAAGACCCCGAAGCTGAGTCCTGGCGTCAAGCCACCCATGCCAATCGTGAACACCCCGTTCCCACCACTCATGACGCTGGTCGTGAAGGCGGTCGGCCCTGCGGTCGTACCTGGACACCCCTCACAGCCCGGCAAAGCCGGGATCTCGCCAGGATGGTTGATGAACGCGAGGCCTTCGCCCGGAGGCCCCGACGGGAATGGCACTGCGGCCGGATCACGCATATCGAAGACCATTGGCCCGCCAGCAACGTAGAGCGGTCGCAGGCCGACCGGGTTCAGCGTGCCGATCTTGTCGATGGCGATGTCGCCGGCTGGACCAGTGGGCGGCGACGCCGGCGGCACGGGGAAGCCGACCGGTGCGCCGATCGGCGTGAAGTTGTAGGCCAGCGATGTGACGTCGACGGCCCAGAGCGTGCCGGTCGCACCGTCCCACTCGAGGCCGGTTGTGGGCGCTGCTAGCGGGAACGGAATCGGGAACGGCGGCACCACCACCGGCAGACCGGGAACCGGCGTGACGCCAACGATCACGCCCGGCGCGCTGGTCAGATACATGATCGGACCTGGCGCCACGACCCCGATCGGATCGATCGCGATGCCGGTTACCGGGCCGCCAAGCAGGCCGAGCAAACCCGGTGGTATCACCATCACCGGCGGCACCGGGCCGAGTGGTGGCCATGCCGGCGTGGGCATCCCGGTGAGCACCGCGCCATCGGTGTACCAATGCAGTCCGAGCAAGTTGTCGAACGTGCTATCGCCGGGAATCACCACGAATGGTGCCGGCGGACCGACCGGGGGCACGGTGGGATAGGTAGCGAGCGGGGGGCTCGCCACCGCGAGCAGCGCGGTTGGTGGTTGCAGTTCCGAAAGCAGGGATCCAAACGGATCGAACACGGCCAGTCGTTGTGCGTTCGCGGCGCCGATCAGAAGACCCGTGCTGAGCGATGCGAGGAGGATGTTGCGCATGGTGAGTAGGGGGTGGTGAGAGAGAATCACAGACGCACCGCGACCATCGCGCGCGCTGCACCATTCCCTAGGCTTCGACGCCATCCCGCGCCACTACGCCGACCGACGCATCTCGCCGACGCATGGACCCCAGTAGCGTTGTCGCGAGTTCGGCCGCGGCGGTGGCCAGCACGGTGGCCAGCAAGGTGGCTAGCGATGTCTAAGGCTTTCGCCGGGAGGACAATGCTCGGTGTCTGTGCTCCTCTATGCGGACGAGACGGCCAGATGCTCGATGCAGGGGAGCGCACTGTGTCTACAATGCCGCCAGCAATCACCCGATGGTTGGCCTCGATCGTCAGTTCCGCGCGGCGGCGCTGCCGATCATCGCCGGGGGACTGCGGGTCGCTGCGGCGACAACACCCACCTGCACTTCGGTACCGGCGGCGCTCCGAGTAGACGATGGAGATGGCGCGGGGAAGCGATTGGCCAAGCACTCAGAAGTGGTTCTGTATCACAACCTGTTCAAGGTCCAACTGGCCCGGCTTCGGCCAGGCTTCCTTGGTGCCGCGTCCGACCACGACGAGCGGACCGATGACGTGATCGGCCGGTAGCTTGATCAGTTGGGCGACCAACGTGTGGTCGAATCCGATCATCGGGCAGGATTCGTAGCCCATACCGGTTGCGGCGATCATCAGGGTCTGCATGGCGATGCCGATCGAACGCATCGCTTCGTCCCGCTGCAGCTGCTCCTTGCCCTCGTGGAACGGGGCCATCCAGTTGACCAGCAGGTCGGCCACCTGCTTGGGCGCGTCGCGCCAGTAGCGGTTCGGCTCCTTTTCCCAAGCCTTGATGTCCGCCGTCATCACAACTAGCAGCGAAGCGTCGGTGATCTGGGCCTGGTCGTTGCCCGCTGCGCGGATCTGCTGGCGCAGCTCGGGATCCGTGACGACGACGAAGCGCCAGTGCTGGATGTTGAAGCTGGTCGGTGACTGCAGCGTTGCCTGCAGCAGCGTTTTGATCTCTTCCTCGGTAAGGCGGTGTTCTGGATCAAAGTGCTTCACGGCGCGACGCTTGTAGATGGCTTCGATGGCTTCCATAGCTTCGGTCGGAGCAGGTCTCGCCGCTCCATGTGTTGTTTCCTTGAGGTGGTCGTCGACCCGCAGCAGTGCGCGCCATCGCATCCATCCACACCTGATCCATGAGGTCGTCGGCGTCCTCACTGACACGACTCAATCACATGTCTGCGACGGCAACACTTGGTCAAACAGCGCATTTGCTGCGGTCGAATGTGCGAACACAATCGCGCCGGGCTTCGTTGCCGCGGGCAACCAGAATGATCAGGAAGATGCCTACCCTGAGAACCATCGTGGCCAACGTCCTTTGCCTAATTGTTGGCAAGGCTGTGATGGCCGACCTTGCTCTCTAAGGCTGGGAAGTCGGGAGGTCATCCCTCCAGCCTGATCAGACAACCACTCCAACAGAGGTCCACGATGCACGTACGCGAACTGATGACTGCGAACCCTGCCACTTGCCGCCCTGACGACACGCTTGAGAGCGCCGCCCACCAGATGTGGGAGCATGATTGTGGCGTTCTACCCGTGATCGACCATCAGGGACGCCTTGGGTCCACGATCACGGACCGCGACATCTGCATGGGTGCCTACACCCAGGGCGCGGGCCTCGCCGACTTGCGGGTTGCGGACTCCATGTCCAAGCAACTCGTGACGTGCCATGCCGGCGACACTGCAGTTTCCGCCGCGCGCACGATGGCTGAGCACAGGGTGCGGCGCTTGCCGGTCGTCGATGACCATGACGAGCTTTGCGGCATGCTCTCCCTCAATGATCTCGCAACCAAGGCCGTCAAGGACAAGGCCGTCGGGCGCGAGATCGTCAAGGTGCTGACGGCTGTTTGCCAGCCGCAGACGAAACGAGACCTGGTAGCCGATGCTGCGGTTGGTGAGAGTGCCTCGGCTGGAGCGCAGCTATGACCGTGGTCGGCGGTCGATGGCATGCGACTCCCGCAACTCCCGATCATCGTTGGGTCATCGTGCTTGCCGGCGGCGACGGCACTCGCTTGTCCGCGCTGACGCGCAACGAACGTGGCGAGGTCGTGCCCAAGCAGTACTGCTCGTTTCGGGGCCAGCGCTCGTTGCTCGCCAGTGCCATCGAACGGGCGGCTGCACTCGCTCCGCGGGATCAGATTCTCATCGTCGTCGCGCAACAGCACGAAGCGTTGTGGCGCAGCGAGCTGGCCGACTTCGACCGCGCACAGATCGTTGTCCAGCCGGGCAATCGTGGCACGGCGGCTGGCGTGCTATTGCCGCTTTCGGTGGTCCTCGAACGCGATCCGGAAGCCAACGTAACCTTGATGCCTTCGGATCACTTCGTTGCCGACGAATCAAGGCTTGCGCAGACGCTGCAGGCCGGGCAGCGCCGTGCCGCCATCGAGCACAAGCATGCCTACCTGGTCGGTATCGAACCGGACCATGCCGAACCCGACTACGGCTGGATCTTGCCGAAGGGCCGTCCGACGGCGGTCGATTGCTCGGACGCGGCCTTTTCGGTGGCGAGCTTCGTCGAGAAGCCGGAGCGGCGAGCCGCCGCCGTGCTATGGACCGGTGGCGCAGTCTGGAACAGCTTCCTGATGATTGCCCAGGGGGCCGCGCTGAAGGCTCTATTCGAGAAGCGCTTGCCCTCGCTGGTCACGGACTTTGCGCGCTGCAAGCCGCACGAGTCGGCGCGGCAAGCCGAGCGGCTCTACCGCGATCTGCCAAGCCGCGACTTCTCGCGCGATGTGCTCGAAGGGTCGGTTCCGGACCTCAGAGTGCTCATCGCGCCAGCTTGCGGCTGGACGGACCTCGGCACTCCCGAACGCCTTCTACAGTGTTTGCGCGAGTGGTCCATCGATGCTGGTGGCTCTCCCAAACCGCCCTTGCGGGTGCCGATGAGGATGACGCGCTCCATGCCAAGAACGGACCTCGAATCGATCGGATGATTCGGCCGTGGCCTCGCTGACGCGCAGCAGCATGCGCAGCGCAGCAGCTCGGCGTCACCGACTCCGAACACCTACACCGAACAACGACTCAAGCAACTACACGACGGAACCGGCAGAATGAAGATTCTCAGCAAGACAATGCGGCTCATTTCCAGGCGCCAGCGGATCGGGCGATCCGACCACCAGCCTGTATTGGGTCTCGAAGAATTCCAACGCCTCGTTCGCCGTGAGTGCTCGCTGTGCGATCGACACGGCCTTGAGTGCGCCGTGGTGCTGTTTGACCTCGCCGAGGCACCCGGTGCAGGAGGCGGTGCAGGAGGCGGTGCAGGAGACACCGAGCGCGCCGATCTGTTTGCCATGGCCCGGCGGCAGCAGCAGCAGCGTGATGGTGACGAAATCGGCTGGGCCGCCCCCGGACGGATTGGCATTCTACTGCCTATGACTGGGGCATCGGGCGCTCATGCTGTCGGCAAACGGGCCAGCGCGCCGGTCGTCGAGACCTTCATCTACCCGAGCGGTGATCGAAAGCGTGATCATTGCGTGCGCAACGGCAGGCTAGGTCGCCACCCCGCGCGTCTTGGCCAATCAAGATCCGCTGCCGTCGCCGCCGGTTCCGACATGCCTGTCTGGAAGCGGGCCATGGATATCGCAATCGCCTCAGCCGCGCTGGTGCTGCTCGCGCCGGCGATGCTCGTCATCATGGCACTGATCAAGGCGACCTCGCCAGGACCGGTCTTCTTCCGGCAACGACGAATCGGGCAGCACGGCGTGCCCTTCACGATGTTGAAGTTCCGGACGATGGTTGACGGCGCGGACTCTCTCAAGGCGGCACTACAAGACCGCAACGAGATGAGTGGGCCCCTGTTCAAGATCCGGGACGACCCGCGTATCACTTGCATCGGTCGCATCCTGCGCCGCACGAGCATGGACGAGTTGCCGCAACTCTGGAATGTCGTCCGAGGCGACATGTCGCTTGTTGGGCCGCGACCAGCGACACCGGAAGAGGTGGCGTTGTACGAACCGTGGCAGCAGCGGCGACTGTCCGTGAAGCAGGGGCTCACAGGCTACTGGCAGATCGAAGGTCGCGGCCAAGTCGGCTTTCCCCAGTCCGTGCGCATGGATTTGCGCTATGCGGCGGCCAAGACGGAGCCATCTCCGATGACCGACCTGGCGATCTTGGCGCGCACGGTACGGGCTGTGCTGTCGGGACGAGGAGCTAGCTGAGCATGGAGCAGATGCGATCGTGATTACGATCGCATCTGCTCGGACGCCCAAAGCACTGCGTGCCGCGCCAACAGCTGACTGCTATTGAGACCGAGCTTCTGTTTGATCTTGGTCCGATACGTGTCGACGGTCTTGGGGCTGAGAGTGAGTCTGGCAGCGACTTCTTTGACGGATAGGCCGGCGCCAATCGCTTCGTAGACCTGCAACTCACGATCGGAAAGACCCTGCACCTGCTCTGCGTCCGACGTGCCTGGTCGCGAAGACACGCTGCCGAGGATCTCAGCAGTAACCGTGGCACCCAAGCAGTAGCCACCGTCGCGAACGCGGTGAATTCCCTCGACGATCTCTTCGAGCGCCAGACCCTTGTTGAGGAAGCCGAATGCGCCTGCTCGCACGCACCGGTGCGCGTAGAGAGTCTCATCCCGTCCGGATACGACCAACACCTTGGTGGGGCTACCACGGCTCTGCATGTCCTTGAGCAAGGAAAAGCCACTGCTGTCATCCAGGCCGAGATCGAGGATGGCGATGTCAGGTTGCAGCGTTTCGACCAGGCGCAGCGCCTCGTTTGCGTTGGCCGCTTCTCCGCAGACTTCCATGTCCGGCTCGGCAGCAACAACCGCGGCAATGCCGGCGCGCACCACGGCGTGGTCGTCGACGATCAAGACGCGCGTCTTGCCCGTACCGCTTGCAGCCATCTGTTGTTCCTGGGTCATCGTCTCGTCGCGGTTCCAACTCCTTCGCCTGGGCAGCGCGCAGCGTCTGCGCGCATCTACATGAGGCTCTCGCAACTACGCTGCAGAGGCTCTCGCAACTACGTTGCAGGGCACTGTAGGCCAAGCGTGGCAAGCGAACCAACCCCCGACTACAGCCCATGGTGAGTGGTTCCGGCTCAACACCGCGCTGCACCAGAATGATCGAGTCACCCGATCACGAGCACCTTGGCGCCACGGATGTGACCGGTCGACAGTTCGCGAAGCGCCCGGTTGGCATCGCGCAGCGGATACGTGGTCACTGCTGGCCGCAGGGAAGCGGCGGCCGCTAGCGCAAGCGCTTCGCACAAATCGGCCCGCGTGACATTGGCCACCGTCTTAATCTCACGCTCCATCCATAGATGCTCATGGTAGCGGAGGCGCATTAGCTCGTTTTGGTCTTCGCCCTGTTTGCGGATCGCGTTGATGACGAGGCGACCACCGGGGCGCAAATTGCTCATGGCTTCGACAACCGGCTTCCAGGCCGGTGTGGTGTCGAGGATCGCAGCGAGCGGCTCTGGTGCACGGTCACCCGTGTCACCTGTCCATGCAGCACCGAGCGAACGCGCAAACTCTCGCTGCTCTGGATCGCGCGCAAATACATGGATCGCGCTGTGGGGGAGGCGATGCCGTGCCATCTGCAGGACCAGATGAGCAGACGCGCCGAAACCAGTCAGCCCAAG
>CAXBFC010000078.1:0-22740 GCA_963974725.1 uncultured bacterium
ACCCCGGCAGCAGAAGCCCCCGCAGCAGAAGCTCCGGCAGCAGAAGCCGCAGCAGGAGAAGCACCGGTCGCGGAAGCACCGGCAGCAGAAGAAACACCACGAGATGAGCCGCAAGCTGGCAAGACCACCGGGGAAGCCCCGGGTGGTTCCAGCACTGCTGACAGCCCGAACTAACCGTTCGATCGAAGCTGCAGCAAGCACTCACCGCACCAGAACTTACAAACCCACCACGCACGCAAGAGCAAGAACCAACCAGCCTTGGCCAATCGTTTCGAACGGCCTTGACTGAGGAGCACACGCGATTTGAAAAAGGTACGAGTCTTCGAACTGGCCAAAGAATTCGGGATGAAGGGTCCCGAGATGGCGAAGCTCTTGCGTGATATTGGCTTTGAGAAAGTCAAGACACACATGACTGCTCTTGACGACGCCGACATGATGATGGTCGAGGCGCGTCTCTCCGCCCAAGGACTGCGGCGCAAGCCTGCCGAATCCGCCGATGGCAGCAAGGGCGGAACACCGAAGAAGCGTTCCCTTAGCGCCGCGGCAGAAGACGCCGATGGAGCGCCAGCGAAGAAGCCACTGCCGAAGAAGGCGGGGCTCAAGAAGGCCCTACCGACTCCGAAGCGTCGCCTCCCGAGCGCCCCAACTCTCGACCAGCCGGAAACGCCAACCGCACCTCCCGCACGCAAGTCGCTTGAAGCTGCTGCGATCGAGCCAGTAGCCGAAGCGCCTCCCGCAAAGCCCTCACTCGCAGAGGCCTCTAAGGCGGATGCACCTGCCGCGAAGAAGCCCGCAGCGGCGACGGAACCAGCTGCGCCAACTGCGAAGCCAGAGGCTCCCGCCGCACCCGCGGCTGAAGCACCGGCCGCAAAAGCACCGGCAGCAAAGGCACCAGCAGCCGAGGCACCAGCAGCCGAGGCTCCAGCAGCCCAAGCTCCAGCGGCCCAAGACCCAGCGGCCCAAGCCCCAGCGGCCCAAGCCCCAGCGGCCCAAGCTCCAGCGGCCCAAGCTCCAGCGGCCCAGACTCCGGCCGCTCAACCCCCCGCAACTCCCGATGCCGCCGGCACCGAGATGGAACGGGCACCAGCAGCCGCAAGGGGAAGAGCCCCCGGAGCGCCGGTGATGAAGACGATTACGCCAGTTCCCGAGAAGCCAGCGGAAGCCCAAGCTCCACCAACAGGCAAGGGAACCGTTCGCAAGCTGCTCGTGCCGCAGAAGAAGGCGACCGTGCTAGGCCGCATCGAACTGCCGCAAGAAACGATTCGCGACGCGACCCGCCGTTCGGCGCCCGCCGCACCGCGCGACCTGCGCCGTGCCGCTCTGCAGAAGATGCAGCAGCGTGGCAGCATGCGTCAGATGGGCCCCGGCAACCGCCGCGGTCCCGCTTCCCGTGGTGGCCGCGATTCGCGTGGCGGTCCGGGGCGCAAGGGACGTATCTCGACGCCGATCGATCCGACGAAACTGATCGAAGTTCTCGAGCCGGTCTCGATGAAGGCCCTATCCGAAGGACTCGGCATCAAGGTCAACGAGCTGATCGCGACCTTCGCGTTCCGCCTCAAGATCGGCGGCAAGAACATCAACTCGATGCTCACCAACGACGAAGTCGAACTCGTCGCAATGGAGCTCGACCGGAACATCAAGGTCGTCGAAGCCAAGGCCGCCATGGATGAGCTGATCGAACAGCTCGTCACCGAGAGTGAAGGTCAAGAATCCGCGGAGCGCGCTCCGGTTGTCACCTTCATGGGCCACGTTGACCACGGCAAGACGTCGTTGATGGACGCGCTGCGTTCGAGTGATATCGCGCGCCACGAAGCTGGCGGCATCACCCAACACATCGGCGCCTACAAGGTCACCAACGACGACGGCTTGGCCATCGTCGTGCTCGACACGCCCGGCCACGCTGCGTTTACCGCCATGCGTTCGCGCGGTGCCGAACTGACCGACGTGGTCGTGCTCGTTGTCGCTGCCGACGACGGCGTCATGCCGCAAACCGAAGAAGCGATCAGCCACGCCAAGGCAGCCAACTGCCCCATCGTGGTCGCGATCACCAAGTGCGACTTGCCGCAGGCAAACCCGAACCAGGTCAAGCAGCAGCTGATGGTCAAGGGCCTCCAGTCCGAAGACTTCGGCGGCGACATCGGCATGATCGAGTGCTCGTCGAAGACGCGCCAAGGTCTGCCCGAGCTGGTCGAACGCATCCACCTCGAGGCCGAACTGCTCGACCTCAACGCCCGCCCGGATGCTCCGGGCAAGGGCATCGTCGTCGAAGCCAAGCAATCGGCCGAGCAGGGCGTCGTCGTGACGCTGCTGGTCACCGACGGCACGCTGCGACTCAAAGACCAGATTGTTTGTGGCGAAAGCTTCTCGCGTATCCGCGCGATGATCGACGACCACGGCAAGAACCTGACCGAAGCGGGACCGGCGACGCCGATCACGATCTTCGGCCTCGACCGCCTGCCGACTCCCGGCGACAAGCTGTTCGTCGTCGAGAACGCCAAGAAGGCCAAGGAAGTCGTCGAAGAACGCCAACGCCGCGTGCGCGAATTGTCGCGTGCCGAACGTTCCGCGGTCACGCTCGAAACCCTGTCTGCCAAGCTGGCTGAGCGCGAACTCAAGGAGGTCAAGTTGATCCTCAAGGCCGACGCCATGGGCTCCCTCGAGCCGGTGCGCAAGTGCCTCGACGAACTCGCGACCAGCGAAGTTCGCGTCAACCTCGTGCACTCCGGCCTCGGCGGGATCAACAAGGCGGACGTCGACCTCGCGGCAACTTCGGGCGCGGTCATCGTCGGCTTCAACACCGTCGCGGACGCCAACGTGCGCGCACTCGCGGACACCCAAGGTGTCGACATCCGCTACTACTCGGTCATCTACGAACTGCTCGACCAAGTCCGCGACGTCATGGAAGGCGTGCTGGCTCCGGAAGAAGTGCAATCGGTCATCGGCCACGCCGAGGTCCGCGCGACCTTCAAGTCTTCGAAGTTCGGCATCATCGCTGGTTGTCGCGTGATCGACGGTGTCGCTCGACGCGGCTCAATCGTGCGGCTGTCGCGTGGTAACAAGGTCATCTACAACGGCAAGCTGGCCAGCCTTCGTCGCGAAACCGAAGAAGCGAAGGAAGTCAAATCCGGCTTCGAATGCGGCATGACCCTGGATGGCTTCCAAGACCTACGCGAAGGCGACGTCCTCGAGTTCGTGCAGGTCGACCTCATCAAGCGCAAGCTGGGCGACTCGAAGTGATCGCACCGCTTGCCGTGACCGCGGTAGGTCACGGTGGCGGGGCAGCACCCACGTTTAGCCAGAGCCGTGTACCCGACGCACCATGCTCTACATCGGAGTCCTGCAATTCACCTTGGAGATCCCGTATGCGGTATCGCTCAAGGACAAGCGCTCAGTCATCAAGAGCTTGAAGGATCGCCTGCGAAGGTCCTTCAATGTTTCGATTACCGAGTTTGCAGACCAAGACCTTCCGACCTACGCAACGCTGGGCGCCGTAGTCGCAGGCAGCGACAACAAACACGTGAACTCGAGCATGGACCACCTGATCAACGAACTGCGCGATTGGCGCGACGGTTCGCTGATCGACCATCAGCTTGAGATCCTCTCGCCTGAGTAACCAGACCGATGAACGAACGCCGTCTCGCCCGCCTCAAGCAACAGATCAAGCAACGCCTCGCGCAGGTGCTGCAACGTGACCTTGCCGATCCAAAACTTGGCATGGTGACGATTACGCGAATCGAACTCGATACCGAGTTCACCCACTGCAAAGCCTACTGGTCGGTGCTCGCCGGTTCGGACCAGGAAGAGCAGGCCAAGCGCGACAGCAGCCGCGTGCTCGCCCGCGCCCGCGGCTTCTGCCAGCGCGAGATGGCACGCGTGCTACACACGCGCACTGTTCCGCATCTGGAGTTCCTGTTCGATGAAGGCATCGGCGCAGCAATCCGGATGAACAAGTTGCTGCACGAGCTCAACCCCAAGGACGAGACGGCCGAATCGGCAACTGCAGACGATGCGCCAGCACCCGAGTCTCCAGCACACGAGTCTCCAGCACCTGACTCTCCCACACCGGAGTCCGC
The DNA here is from genome assembly GCA_963974725.1 of uncultured bacterium. Taxonomy (GTDB): domain Bacteria; phylum Planctomycetota; class UBA1135; order UBA1135; family UBA2386. The sequence goes on from CAXBFC010000078.1 coordinate 4,074, forward strand.
GGCCAACAATGACGCTGCAACTGGGGAAACGCCAGCGGGCCCGTCGACTCCCGACGTAGATGGCGACAAGCCAGCGGCCGACTAGCAAGGCAGGCCGCGCACTCTGTGGCGACACCGCTGGCCGCCATTGTCGCCCAGCGACACCAGACGGTTTCCGGCTCGAACCAACTGCTCTACCAACCATTGCGAAGCTTTCGGCACTATGATGCGTCGATGCGCGCCATGAGAGCCACCCTCCTCGTCGTCACCTCCTGCTGCTTGCTGCCAGCTGCGCTGCGCGCGCAGGACACCGCAGCCCCAACCCAAGATCCAGCAGTCACCGCCAAGGTCGCCCTCAAACAGCGCCTCAAGAGCGCGCTGAGCAAGACGGCAAAGACGGCCGACACCGGCTTCACCGTCAAATGGGGACCGGACCAAAAGGCCCTGGCCAATAACCCGTTCGCTGCGCTGATGGGCCGAAGCTCGTCGGGCGACGCCACCGGATCGTGGCACGCGGACAGCACGCACGTGAAGTTTTCTGGCGCGGAAGAGGACGAGCTGCTGCTGATTGGCACCAGCATGCTGGCGCGCGATGGCGACCGTGACTGGCGCCTTCGCCGCGGCCACTTCGCCGACGGCAACAAGATCACGTTCATCCCGAATGCGCAGGCACTGATGCAGCAACTGGCTACCTGGCCACTTGCCGTCACCCACCGCGAAGCCGGCGCCTACAAGGACCGCCCGGTCGAGGTCGTGTCGGTAACCCTCAACGCCGACCAAATTGGCGAGCTGATGTGGTCCGGCTGCCTGCCAGAGTCGCTCTCCCAAGGCAACTTCGGCCAGGTCATCAGACTCGTCGCTGGCCGCGCCAACGCAGCACGGCGAGCAGCGACGCCACCAGACACGACCATCGACCTCGCCATCTCGCTCGACCCCGGCACGAACCTCGTGCACCAGATCCAGGTGCGCGCTTGGACCAAGGCCGACCAGAACGGCGGAATGCTCGCGTTCCCGGCTGGTCGCATCGCGGTTGGCCGCGCGGTTGGCGGCGAAGACGAAGAGGAGGAGGAGGAGGAAGTTGAAGAAGAGGAAGAAGCCCAGGCCAACAAGCCGCTCGAGTATTCCAAGGGCTTGCCCAAGCGTTCTCGAAAGAAGACCTCCGTTGCCAACTTCACGCTGCAGCTGCACAACCACGGCCAACAGGCCAAGCCGGAGCTCACCGAGCTGCAGAAGAGCCTGCTGCACTAAGCCCTATAGCGCGGGCCATTTCGCCGCCCTCTCCGCTGGGAATCCACCCGACACGGGATGCGCAACAGCCAGCAGACCAAACGGGCTACCATGGCAATCATGCGAGGCCTGCTCCTGACCATGCTCCTGGCAGCTGCCGTTGGTTCACAACAACGGCAGCAACAAGGCGAGCGAAAGCCCGCCGCCGCACCTGCCAAAGCCAGTCCACAACCAACCAGTCACCAGCCAACTGGCCAACAGCCAACTGGCCAACAGCCAACTGGCCAACAGCCAACTGGCCAGCAGCCAACTGGCCAAACCAAGAAGCCAGAGCCATCACCCGCTGAGGCCAAGGCACTTGCTCGGATGAAGGCCGACCTCGCGGCGGCAAGCAAACAGCTGAGGGCGACACCGCACGCCTACACCGGCACGCTCAACGTTTCGAGCTACGGCGACGCCACTGCCATACTGCCGCTCGAACGAACGTTCTCAGGTGCGACGGACGGCACCGTGCAGTGGTTCGAAATGCATGGCTGGAACGTTGCGACTCGCGGCGAGCACGTTGCCGTGCAACATGGCGATCAGCCGTGGAGCAAACCGCAAGGATACTCGCCCGATGTGCCGATCTCGCCCATGATATTCGTGCCGCACCTGCTGACGGCCAAGCTGACTCTGCCCAAACCTGCCGAACACCTTGGCCGCCCAGCCCTGCGCATTCACGCAACCTGGTCCGGCAAACCAATCAAGAAGCTGCTCTACCAAACGACCGTGCCGTCGACGCAGCACGAACAAGTCCTCGAAGCACTCGCCAGCGCCGCGGGCAAGGGACGCAAGAACATGCAGCTCGACGCGACCTTCCTCTACGACCCAGCGTCGCGAGAGTGGCTGTCCGCAACGCTGCGCTTCGCCTGCATGGACGGGCGCCCGATTCCTGACGATGAACAACCACCGGCAGCGCCAAAGGGCTTGCCAGTGCTGCCGAGCCATCCGCTGCTCGAAGCCACTTGGCATCTGCAACGCAGCGACTTCCAACAAGCGAAACGGCCCGACTACGATGCGCGGGCTCGACAACTGTTGCAGCTGGATGCGAACGGCGCACCCTTGCCGCCCAAGACGTCTGCAGGTGCCAACAAGCGACCTGCCAAGAAGAAGCACTAAGACAGCGCCACTGCGATAGGCGCCGCTGCGATAGGCGCCGCTGCGATAGGCGCCACTGCGATAAACGCTGCTGCGATAGCCGCCGCTGCGATGGGCGCCGATTGGCCGTGCGGCCCGCTACCTAAACGTGCCGCCCGCTACTTGAAGTGCAGAATCGGCGCGTCGTCACTGCGCGAAACGAAGTGGCCTGCGATCGCGTGGCTCGGCACACCGGCGTCGCGCAAGCGCGCCGACAGCTTCTCCGCCTGGTCCGCAGGCACGGCGATCAACAAACCACCAGACGTTTCCGCATCGAACACCAGGTCGGCCAAGGCAGCGTCGACGTTGCTGTCAATCTGCACGCGACCACCGAAGTGCTGCTTGCCGCGGGCACAGCCACCGGACAGCGAACCTGCCCGCACGAGATCGAGGGCGCCGTCCATCAACGGCAACTGCGCTGCGTCGACGACCAACTGCAAGCCAGTGTCTTGCGCCATTTCGCACGAATGGCCTGCAAAGCCAAAGCCAGTGATGTCGGTCCCGGCGTGCACGTCAAACTCGGCCGCAATCTCACTGGCGCGCTTGTTGAGCGTTGCCATCACCTGCATCGCCGACTCCGTCATCGCCGCGCTTGCGGCACCTTCCTCAAGCTTGTCCTTCTTCATCGCCGTCGACACGGCGCCCATGCCGAGAGGCTTGGTCACCAACAATGCATCCCCTTCCTTGGCGCCGGCATTTCGCCAGAACCGCTTCGGGTGCACGATGCCCGTCACCGACAGGCCGTATTTGACCTCGTGGTCGACGACCGAGTGGCCGCCGCAAAGCACGGCACCGGCCTCTTCGATCTTGTCGAGGCCACCGGCCAGGACTTCGCCGAGAATCGCGATGTCGAGCTCGCGCGGCCAGCCGACAATATTCATCGCGGTCAGCGGCTTGCCACCCATCGCATAGACATCCGACAGCGAGTTGGCTGCAGCAATGCGGCCAAACCAGCGCGGGTCGTCGACGATCGGCGGGAAAAAGTCGAGAGTCTGAACCAGCGCACGCTCGTCATCGAGACGCATCACTCCCGCATCCTCAAAGCCCGCGTGGCCGGCGAGCAAGTCAGGATTCGGAGTCGCTTTTAGTAAGTGGAGAACCTGCCCGAGGCTTCCTGGTGGCAGCTTCGCTGCTCAACCAGAGCTCGATGCATAGCGAGTCAGTCGAACGTCAGTTGATTCAGCCATAGTAGGTTTTGCCAGGATAAGCCCTCGGGGAGCTAGTTACACGCGGGGCCACGAAAGCGGGTCAAGACAACGGATTGCCAATCGCACAAGTTGCTAAGCGCACGAGTTGCTAGTCGCACAAGGCTTGGCGAACGGCAAGGGCGACGACATCAAGATCTTCCAGCAACAGCGTGCGTGCGTCGAGCAGCACCCGGCCTTCGGAGACTCGCGCAAACACGCTCACCGGCCGCGCGTTGCGCAGACGGTCACAGTGCGCGTCGCCACCGGGCAAGGCCGTCGCAAAGCTCTGCAGTGGTTTGGCGGGATTTGCGCCCGACCCAGCGAACGACTCGCTGCGCACCACTTCGGCATCTAGTTCACGCAACAACGCGGCCAGGACGCCGGCTCGGTTCTCGAGATCTTCCTGCGACACCGACAACATGCGCAGTGCCGGCACCGCAGCCAGAGGATTGCCATCGCGGTAGAGCAGCAACGTCGCCTCCAATGCGGCCAACACCAACTTGTCGCACCGCATTGCACGATACAGCGGATGCGCGCGGCACCGGGCAATCATCGCGGCGTCGCCAACCAAGATGCCAGTCTGCGGCCCACCCAACAGCTTGTCGCCGCTAAAGCACGTCACGTCGGCACCCTGTTCGAGGCTATCGGCAACGCGCGGTTCGTCGACCAAGCCCGGCAGTGGCTCGTTCCACAACAATCCGGAGCCAAGGTCGTCGAGCACCATCAGGCCGCGTTCCTTGGCCAGCGCGCTCAGTTCGGCCACCGACGGCGTGCCGGCGAAGCCTTCGATGCGGTAGTTGCTTGGATGCACCTTCAAGTAGGCGGACGTCTGCTCGTTCGACGCGTTTTCGAAGTCGTAGACGTGCGTCTTGTTGGTCGCACCGACCTCCACCATCGTGCATCCGGCGCGGCGCATGACATCCGGGATCCGGAAGCCGCCACCGATTTCGACCAGTTCGCCGCGCGAAATCACTACTTCCGTGTCCGCGGTCAACGCCGCCAACATCAACGTGGTCGCCGCCGCGTTGTTGTTGACGACCAGGGCACCGCCGGCACCCGTCAGGTCCTGCAGCAACGCCGACACGGCGTCCTCGCGCTGGTCGCGCTGGCCGGTGACCGGATCGACTTCGACAATTGCGTAGCCGGCCGCCTGGGTCAGGGCTTTGATCGCCGCTGAGGCCAGTGGCGCACGACCGATGCCCGTGTGAAGCACAATTCCGGTCGCGTTGTAGACCCGCTCGTGGCGACGCCGGGACGCCGTCTCGCAGCGATTCTTCACCGTCGCGACCAGCGCATCGCCAGCACAACGCTGCTCCATGCCGGTCGCGTCAATCGAGCCGTCTAGCGCCCCCTGTCGCAGTTCGTCGACCAGGCCGCGAACGACACGGGTCAACACGGGGCGCGACAACGATTGGAAATCGTCATGGCGAAGCAATTGGTCTACCGAGGGCAGGAGCCTCAAGGCGGAAGAACGGTCGGCGTCAGTTCTGGGCATCGCGGAATCGAGCGCTACCATACCCCACCCCACATGCTTCGCGCTGCACTCGAGACGCCAACACCCGATCCTCGCGAAATCGCGCTGGCACGGACACTTGGCTTGCCGGACCTTTGCGTGCGCGTGCTACTGGCCCGTGGCGTCGACACACCCGAACTTGTAAAAGGCTTTTTGCGGCCGGATCTCGGCAGTCTGCACGACCCTTTCGCGTTCAAGGACATGCAGAAGGCCGTCGAGCGCATCCAGGTTTCCCTGCGCAACGGCGACCCGATCCTGATCCACGGCGACTACGACGTCGACGGAATCAGCGGCACGGTTTTGCTACACAAATTCCTGAAGCTGCTGCACTGCAACAGCAAGCCGTACATCCCGGCGCGCAAGGACGGCTATTCGTTCTCGGCCGCCAGCGTCAAGGCGATCAAGGACGGTGGCTTCCCGCTGGTGATCTCGGTCGACAACGGCACCAACGCAATCCAGCCGATCGCCGAACTGCAGAACAGCGGCATCGATGTCATCATCACCGACCATCACGGCACCACCGAAAACGTCGCCGATGCCTACGCCGTGCTCAACCCACGGCTGCCCGACGCCGGCTACCCAGACCCCAACCTGGCCGGTTGTGGCGTCGCGTTCAAACTGATCGCCGCGATCGCCGAATCGCTGAGCGGCACGATGCGACACAGCTCCGAGTTCGCCGACTTCCTGATCGATGCCATGGGCTACATCGCCATGGGCACGGTCGCCGACGTCGCACCGCTGTGCGGCGAGAATCGCACCCTGGTCTTCCACGGGCTTCGCTCGCTGTCGCTAAGTCGCAACCCAGGCATTCGCGCGCTGATGGACGCTGCTGGCTTGCAGCACCGCGGCGCCGGCGTCGAAGACATCGCCTTCCGCATCGCCCCACTGATCAATGCCGCGGGCCGGGTTGCCCACGCCAACGACGCCGTCGATTTGCTGTGCTCGCTCAGTTACACCGACGCCCAGAAAGCCGCCAAGGTGCTCGAGGGCCACAACGAAGCGCGCCGCAAAGTCGAACGACAACTGCAGGACGAAGTGCTGCAATTGATCTCGGGTGGCACCGGCCCAGCAGTCGTGCTCGGTCAGGACAACTGGCACCCCGGCGTGCTCGGTATCGTTGCGGCCCGGGTCGCCGAATCGACCGCCAAGCCCGTGCTGCTGCTCGCGTTCAGCGGCGACATCGGGCGCGGCTCGGGCCGCTGCACCAACGGCGTCAATTTGCGCGACGCACTCGGTGAGTGTTCGGAGCTCTTGGAAGCGCACGGTGGCCACGCCGCCGCCGCCGGCCTCGAAATCAAACGCGAGAACTTCCCGGCGTTCTGCAAGCGGTTCGAAGAAGTCTGCGAACGACTGGCGCCGAAGGAACACCCCTATCGCGTCGACGGCATGGCGGAGTTTGACGAACTCGAACCGCAGACCATTCGTCGTATGGAAGCGCTCGGACCGTTCGGCAACGGCCACCCACGGCCGCGTTTCGTCACCCACGGCGTCAAGATCATCGGCAACCCATTCGTCGAAACGCGCGGCCAGCACCTCCGCATTCGTGTCGCCAAGGGCCCGGACATCATGCCAGCTCGCGTCATTCGCGGTTCGGCACACTTCGAGACCCTGCGCAAGAACAAGGGTCCCTGGAGCATCGCCTACACGCCGCGCATCAGTTCGCGCAGCGAAGATGGGCCGGTGCAGATTGACATCCACGACCTGGCTGCAGGTGCAGCCAAACCAGACTCTCGCCCGCAAAGAGGGCGAACGAACGAGCACCGCAATAGCCGATAGGGAACGCGTGAGTAACACGGAACAAACGGGCAGCCAACCTGCCGCTGGCATGGGCCAATCTGATGGCGGCCAACCTGCTGGCAGCAAGCCTGCTGGCAGTATGGGGCTGTGGGCAACGATCACCGGAATCCCGCGTCGCATGTACGACTGGGTGCTCAGCTGGGCGCCGACTCCGTATGCGGTGCCGGCGCTGTTTCTGCTGGCATTCGCCGAGAGCAGCTTCTTCCCGATCCCGCCGGACGTGCTGCTGATCGCGATGTGCATTGGCACCGTGCAGAAGAGCTACCGGTTTGCCACGTGGTGCGCGATCGGCTCGATCGTCGGCGGAATGGCCGGCTACGGCATCGGCTACTACCTGTGGGAAAACGACGGCGTTCGCAGCTTCTTCTACGACTACATCCCCGGCGTCTCGCCCGGATCCGTCGAGAAGGTGCGCGGTCTCTACACGGACTGGGACTTCTGGATCGTGTTTGCCGCCGCGTTCACGCCGATTCCCTACAAGGTCATCACGATCTTGGCCGGAGTCTGCGCAATCAACTTCCCGATGTTCGTGATCGCGTCGGCGGTTGGCCGTTCAGCGCGCTTCTTCTTGGTCGCGTGGCTTTTCAAGCGCTACGGGCCCGGCATGAAGGAGTTCATCGAGAAGCGCTTCGCGTTGGTGACGACGGCGGGCACGATCGTACTGATCGGTGGCTTCGTGTTGGTCAAGGTCCTGCTGCCGTCGCATGACAACGAGAAAGGCGAGGGCATCACGCCGCCAGGTGTCGAACAGCCACAAACCGGCAACGGCAAGCCTGGCGGCAAGTAGCGAGTCCCCACTAGCCCCGTCCGACTGGCCCCGTCCGACTGGCCTCGCCCCACAGCTTGGTCCAATTGGCTTGGTCCCATTGGCTTGGTCCCATTGGCTTGACCCCATTGGCTTGGCCCCATTGGCTTGGCCCCCACTAGTAGGCGCCACCAGCCAGGCGACAGCAGCCTGACTGTGATCGAAGCTTCGAAGCGGGGCCACCGCACGCTACAACGGACCGCATGGCGAAGCGGTTATTCCTGATCGACGGCACGGCACTGGCCTACCGTAGTTTCTTCGCCTTCCAAGGCACCGGGCGTTCGCCACTGACGACCGAGGACGGCCACCCTACCGCCGCGACCTACGGCTTCTGCACGACGCTGCGGGCGCTGATCGAACGCGAACAACCGGATGCCATGGCAATCGCGTTCGACGGGCCGCGCGGCGATCTACTGCGCACCCAGATCTATCCGGAATACAAGTCGACGCGCACCAAGATGCCGGACGAGATGGCGATGCAGCTCGACGACATTCGCGAGGCGGTCGACGGCTATGGCCTGCAAGTCGTGTCGGCCGAGACCCACGAAGCCGACGATGTGATCGGTACGCTCGCGGTGCGCGCGCGCGACGCCGGCATGGAGGTGTTCATTGTCACCGGCGACAAGGACTTCCTGCAGATTGTCGACGACAAGATCAAGCTGTGGAACCTGCGCAGTTCGACCAGCAAGCCGGAGATCTTCGACGCCGTGTCGTGCGAGGCCAAATGGGGCCTGCCGCCCACCGCGATCGTCGACATGCTCGCGTTGATGGGCGACAGTTCGGACAACGTGCCGGGTGTGCCCAAGGTCGGCAAGAAGACGGCCGTCGACCTGTTGCAGCAGTTCGGCACGATGGACGGCATCTACGAGCACCTCGACGAGGTCAAAAAGCCATCGATCAAGAAGTCGCTCGACGAGAACCGCGAAATCGCCAAGCTGTCCAAGGAGCTGGTGACTCTGCAGCTCGACCTACAGGTCGGCGTTGAGGTCGAAGCGATCGGCCCCGCAGCCCCGGACTCCGAAAAGCTGCTGCCGCTGTTCCAACGACTCGGCTTCAAGAACCTGCTAGCAGACCTGGCCGCCAAGGCACCGCCGCAAGACGACATCGAGCAGAAGTACTCCGTGATCACGGAGCAGGCCGACCTGCAAGACCTGATCGAACGGCTGCAATCGTGCGAGCAATTCGCGATCGCCGCCGAGACTTCCGGCAAGACCTTGCAGACCCAGAAACTGGTCGGCATGGCGTTCGCGATCGCTCCGGGCGAAGCGGTCTACGTGCCGCTCGGCGACGGCCATGGTGAGCACCTCGACATGTTGCGGCCACTGCTGGCAGCAGAGACGCCTAAGAAGCAGGTGCACGACCTCAAGCGGTTGCTTGCCGCGCTGCGCACCCCCGCCGTTTTGCTCAACGGCATCGACCTGGACATCCTGCTGGCGAGCTACTGCACCGAACCGGGACTGCGATCACATTCACTCGACGACCTTTCGCTCAAGCACTTCGCGTTCAAGAAAACGTCGGCCAAAGACCTGGTCGGCACCGGCAAGAAGCAACGCACGTTTGCCGAAGTCGATCCGCAACTGGTTGGCAACTACGTCTGCGAAGAGGCGGACCTGGTGCTGCGACTGGTGCCCGTCATGCAGGAGCTACTCGAACGCTACGGCACGATGTCGCTGTATCGCGAGATGGAATTACCGCTGGTGCCAGTGCTGCTCGACATGGAGTGGACCGGCATCAACATCGATTGCGAGCACTTGGCGGCCCTATCGACGGAGATGGCCAAGCGCATCGACGAGCTGCAAGCGCGCATCTTCGAACGCGCCGGCCACGAGTTCAACCTGGCCTCGCCGCAGCAACTCGGCATCGTGCTGTTCGACGAACTGGAAGTGCACCTGCTCGCCAAGGTCAAACCAAAACGCACTCCCAAGGGCCAGTACAAGACAGACCACGATGTGCTGGTGAAGCTCGCCGCCAAGCACGAAGTTCCGCAGCTGGTTCTTGAGTGGCGGCAACTGACCAAGCTGAAGAGCACTTACGTCGACAGCCTGCCGCAGATGGCGCAGGCCGACTCCGGGCGCGTGCACACGACGTTCAACCAGGCCGTCGCCGCAACCGGTCGTTTGAGCAGCGAAGACCCCAACCTACAGAACATTCCGATCCGCACCGAAGAAGGCCGCAAGGTGCGCGCCGCCTTCATTGCCAAGAAGCGCGGTTGGCAGCTGATGTCGGCCGACTACTCGCAGATCGAACTGCGCATCCTCGCACACCTGTCCGAGGACAAGGCGCTGGTCGAATCGTTCAACCAAGGCGAAGACATCCACGCGCGCACCGCGGCGCTGGTGCACGGCCTGCTGCCGACCATGGTCTCGCCCGAGCTGCGCAACCAGGCCAAGATCATCAACTACGGGCTGATGTATGGCATGGGCGCATCGCGGCTCGCCAACGAAACGGGCATGCGGCCACCGGAAGCCAAGAAGTTCATCAACAGCTACTTTCGGGCTCTTCCCGGCGTCAAGGCCTACCTCGATCGATCGCTCGAACAGGCCAGGACCGATAAGGAAGTGCGCACCATGTTCGGTCGCCGCCGGCCCCTCGCGGACATCGACTCGACGAACGCAATGCAGCGCATCGCCGCCGAGAACATGGCCGTGAACACGCCGATCCAAGGAGCCGCAGCCGACATCGTCAAGCGCGCCATGCTCGCCGTGCATGCGGCGCTGACGTCGCGCGGCTTGCAGACCAAGCTGCTGCTACAGGTTCACGATGAGCTGATCCTCGACGTGCCAGATGAAGAACGCCTGGAAGTCGAGCGTCTGCTGCGCGATGAGATGGTCGGCGCGGCCAAGCTCAAGGTGCCGCTCGAAGTCAGCTTGGGCACCGGCAAGAACTGGCTCGAAGCGCACTAGTTGGCGGCCCACTCAAGCTACTGGGTTCAGGCAGCTATTGGGTTCAGGCGCAGTCGTTGCGAAGCAGTGGTTCCTAAGCAAGGACTCACGAGCACTGCTTGTCGAGCCACGCGAGCATCACGTAGCCCTCGGCCGTGTGCCTCGGGCCAGGCAGGTTGGCGACTCGGCGCGCACTGCACTGCACCAACCGTGCGCGGAAGAACTCGAACAGGATCGAGCCCACATCGCGCGAAACCTCGCCAATGCGACTGTCCAGCTCGATACTGGTCAGCCCTTCGCTGGCCATGCGCTGCGCCAGTCGGTCCAGTTCTTCGGATGACGTGCCGAACAAGAACTCGCGAAACGCGTCCAGCTCGACGGTGCCGTAGTCGTGATTGGTAAACAAGTCGACGAACTCCGCATCGCCGCCCTTGGTCATCAACTGCATCAGCTCACAGCTGCCGGCAAGTGAACCACCGATCACCCGCACCCGCTGTCGCGCCTCCCAGGTCGCTTCGAGAATCGGGAAGAAGTCGTGTACGCGCCAGGTCAGCCGGTTGCCCCACAAATGCGCGAGGCTGCGCACTCCTTGGGCCCGTAGTTTCCGTTCGACTGATGCGTCGGTGACGATGTCGGCCAACACTTCTTCGACCAACCGGGTGTGCACGGAACCGCGCAACCGCCGCGCCGCCGCTTCGCGCAAATCGATCGCGTCCTCACAGCCGACCTTGGCCGCCTCTTCGCCACTCGGCAGGCTGCCCACCAAATGCCACAGCATGCGCAGGAAGTTGATCTGCGCCATGTTCATCGTGCGACCGACGAGCGCCTGGGTTGGCGCGCGGAACGGGAACGTGGCCTGATCGGTCAGCACCATCGTGTCGACCAAGGTCTCGAGACCGCGCTTCTTGCCGTGCAGGACCTGGTCAGTCAGCGGCGAGGGATAGCGGTTGAGCAACTCGCCGAACATCACCAGGTTCTGCAGGTGGTGCTTGATGGCCCGGATCGACTCGACCGAGTCCTCGGTGCCGCAAGCTTCCAACGCCGCGACGACGCGCGAAACCAGCTTGAGATCTTCGGGCCGCAATGGCTGCGGCTCGTGGTTGGGCATCGCGGAACTCGCTTCGGGCATGGACAGAAACCTAGTCTGGTTGGCGCTGGCAGTTACGAACGAACGCGACCCTCGACGTCTTTCACCGCACACGAGACTTGTTCACCGCTGACCAGGTCCTTGAGCGCAATGATGCCATCCGCGAGCTCTTGCGGCCCGAGAATGCCAACGTGGGTAACGCCGATAGCATTGGCGTACTGCAACTGCTTCTTCATCGCCACCGCGTCGGCATAGACTTCGACCCGCAGCCCGGTTGCGCGCAGCTCGCTGGCCACGGCCAGAACCTGCGCAGCATCCACTTCGGCCATCCGGCACAACAGCAGCTCCGGACCGATACCGAGCTCGGGGAACATGTTGCGTTCCGTCATCACCAGCAGCACGCGCTCGAGGCCTAGCGAAAAGCCAACCGCCGGCACGTCCTGCTTCTGGAACATGCCAATCAGGTTGTCGTAGCGGCCACCGCCGCCCATCGAGCCGGCAAGTCCCTCGACCTGGATCTCGAAGATCGGGCCGGTGTAGTAGCTCAGCCCGCGCGCCAGCGTCGGATCGAAGCTCAGGTGTTCGCGCGCCGGCCCACCGCTGGCCAACTGAAACAACTCACGCAGTTCACGCGCACCGACGGCCCCGGGGCCGTCCCCCTCGCACATGCGTTCGAGGGCACCGTCTTCGCGCATGCGCTCCAAAGACGCGAGCAAGCCGTTCGCCTGGTCTTCGGGAATGCCCTTCTCGGAGAGTTCTTTGAGCACACCCTCCGCCTGCACCTTGTCCAGCTTGTCGAGCGCGATCAGCGCCAGCGACTCCTGCTCGGCCGGGATGCCGGCGTCGGCGACCAACGCCCGCAACAGCTCGCGGTGGTTCGTCTGGATCTTGAATTCGGTGAAGCCGAGTTCGCGCAGCACCTGAGCAATCGCGCCACAGACTTCGGCATCGGCAACCAGACTCTGGGTGCCGGTGATGTCGACATCACACTGGTAGAACTCACGGAAGCGACCGCGCGCGGGTCGATCGGCACGCCACACCGGCTGGATCTGGTAGCGCTTGTAGAATGACGGCAGGTCCTTGTAGTTGGCGACCACGCGGGCCAGCGGCACCGTCAAGTCGTAGCGCAGCCCCTCGGCCGCCAGATCCATCTCGCTGTCGACGCCCTTGTCGAGCGCCCGCGTCAGCTTGTCGCGTCGGTGCAGCAGGCGATACAGCAACTGATCGCCTTCGGGCCCGTACTTGCCGAGCAGCGTCGACAGGTTCTCGATGGTCGGAGTTTCAAGCGGTACGAAGCCAAAGGACTCATAGACGCGCTGCACGACGGCGAGCACGTGGCGGCGACGCACCACGTCCTCAGCCAAGAAGTCGCGCATGCCGCTCAGGGGTTTCGTCGAGATCGCTTTGCTCATCTGACAATGGTGTAGCCGGGGCGGCGCGCGAAACCAAACGCACGCTGCGCTACCTTGAGGATCATGCGCATGCTCGTTACCCGTCTCGCCCTGACGCTCCTGACCGCAGGGCTACTTTCGCTGTTCCCGCTTGCGGCGCAGACCCCACCGGCCGAAGGGACCGCATCCGCGGTGCCTGGCTCCAGTGGTGCCGTGCCAGCTGCCACTGAGGGGTCGAACCCAAATCAACAACCTGAAGCCGCCGGGGCCACCCCACAGCAGCAGGATCCAGGCATGCAGGAGAGCACGGCCGCAGCGCTCCGCAGTCTTGCCGAGGTGCTAAAAGAAAAGCGGGAAGCACGCGCCGCCGCCTTGGCCGCCAACGATCAGAACCGAGCCAAGGAGCTTGACCAAGAGATCCGCGAGCGCCGGTTGGAGTTCGCCAGCTTGGTCACGCGTATTGACGTCAAGCAGTTCGAAGATCCATCGACCGTCAAGTTCAACCTACAGGAAGAACTGATCGAAACGGTGCGCCCGATCGTCTCGGTGGTCAAGGACTGGACCGCGGCGCCGCGGGAGGCGCAGCAAGTCAAAGACGACCACGCCAGTGCCATCGCCCGTCGCGACATCGCCACGCGCGCGAGCCAGCGACTCACCGCGGCGATCGCAAAGCTCAAGGCCGATGCCACTCCAGAAAGTCTGCTCGCAGCCGCCGAGGCGCAACGAGAACTGGACGAACACTGGCAGCCGCTACTGCGCAGCCTCGGCAGCCAGATTCTCGTGCTCGGTGAAAAGAAGGATCGACTGGAACAAGAAGCGAGCAAGACCTCGCTCTACGACACGTTGACCACCGAGCTGGATAAAGCCGTGGGCAAGAGTGGCGTCAGCATCCTGTGGTGCATTGGGGTGTTCCTGGTGGCGTTCTTTACGATGCGCTTGCTCAGCAATCTCATCGTGATGAGGAAGCGCAAACGCGGCTTTGCGGCCCGTCTCGTAACCATCCTGATGCGCATGATGACGATCGTGGTCGCCATCGCCGCCACCCTGATCACGGCCTATGCACGGGACGAGTTTGTCATCTTCACGATCGGGATTCTGTTTCTCGTCGGCGTCGGCTGGGTCCTGACCAAGCAAGCACCACAGTATCTGGAAGAGATCCGGATGCTGCTCAACGTGGGATCAGTGCGCGAAGGCGAGCGCATCCTGGTCGAGGGCCTGCCGTACCGAGTCGAGTCGTTGCGGTTCTATACCAAGCTCAGAAATCCGGCTCTAACGGGAGGTATCCTGCGCATGCCGATTGGCCAATTGATCGGCCAACGCTCACGCCTCGGTGGTGCCGACGAACCTTGGTTTCCGTGCGAACAAGGCGACATCGTGGTGCTCGATGACGCGGTGGGCTGCATCGAGTTGCAGACGCCCGAAGTCGTCGTCTTCGTCAAGCGCAACGATGCGCCACAGACGATCCCAACGACCGACTTCCTGGCGATGAAGCCACGCAACCTATCGCACGGTTTCGAAATCGCGGTGACGTTCGGGATCGACTACAGCCACCAGGAATTCGCGTTGGAGCGCGTTCCTGAGGCTTTCCACGCAGCCGTTGCGACCGCCGTGGAAGCGGATGCCGATGGTTCGGCGATGCGCTCGATCCGGGTCGAACTGAAAGAGGCTGGCGCCAGCTCGCTCGATTTCCTGGTATTGGTCGGACTCGAAGGCAAGGCTGCGGCCCGCTACAAGGCGATCAGCAGGCGCATCAACCAGGCGCTGGTCGGCGCGTGCACCGAACACGGCTTTGGGATCCCGTTTCCGCAACTGCAGGTGCACGGCGTCAAGTCGGCGTGAGCGCGCGCAGCGACTGGACTACGTCGCAGCGACTGTGCTACGGCAGCAACACTGCGACGGTAGCAACACTGCGACCGGGCAACGACTGCGCTACGGAAACAAGAACGCCAACAGCATCGGCACGATCAAGCTGTCATCGGCGCGCAGGGCCAACAACGCGGCTTCGACCGTGGTGTTGGCCAATTCGACCGGATGCGCTTCCCGTCCGATGCGCAGCAACGACGACGTGCGATACATCGCTTGCGAACGCTTCTCTTTGGCGTCCTGATCACCGAGCACGCTGAGTAGTCGCGACTCTTGCAGGAACCTCGTGTCCACTGCCGACGAGCGCCGACTAAACGCCGCCAAGGACTGCGCATCCAACGAGACGCCGGCAACTACGCGCCCCAACAGACCGTCCTCGCGCGCAGTCAACGGCGCGGTTGCGGCAGCCATTCCGCCAACGCCAATGCCACCGACATAGCACGGCGCCATCGCTTCCTCGCCCTTGTGATCGGCACGCAGCTGCCGGAACGCATCGGCCACGCAAAGGCAGGTCGGGTCGACGAAGTCTTGCACGAGCACGTCGACACCATGCGGCTGCATCGCCTTGCGAACCGCATCGCCAACCTCATGCTCGCGCTCACACGCCGCGACCCACAGCAGCGTCTGTTGGCGCTTTGCTTGGCGCTTGGTCGTCGCCTTCTTCGGATCGCCCAAGAACTGCAGCACGTCCTTCATGACGCGATCTTCGTGGTTGGACAGCGTGAAGATGTAGTCGGCGTGATTGCAGTCCGGGTATTCACGCGCCGCGACCGGCACCTTCGCTGCTAGCAACCGATCACGCAGCATGCGGGCACACAATGCCAAGCCGGGCAGATCCTTCTGCGCCCAAGCGATGAACACCGGCGCGTCCGTGGGGTCGGCGTGCAACAGCGGCGTCGCGCGTTCGCGGAAGTCGCAGTCGACGCCAAAGACGGCATCGAGCGCAAAGTGGCGCGAGCGAATGTCGTAGACACCAGACAGCAAGACCGAACCACGCAGCGCCTTCTTGGGCACTCCGGAAGCCTTCAACTGGGCGTCATCAAGAGCCAACCAACACACGAGGTGCGCGCCGGAGGAGTGACCCATGACAAACAGTTGATTGCCATCGAAGCCGTACTTGTCGGCGTTCTTGTGCAAGAAGCCGAGCGCTTGGCCACAGTCGGCAACCATCGCGTCCGGCTTCGCGAACGGGAACAGTTGCGTGTTGATGACTGCACACGCGTAGCCGTTGTCGGCCAACATGCGCCCCATCCACGTGTAGCTATCCTTATGCCCTCCGGTCCACGAGCCGCCGTGCACG
Organism: uncultured bacterium; assembly: GCA_963974725.1. Lineage (GTDB taxonomy): Bacteria > Planctomycetota > UBA1135 > UBA1135 > UBA2386. The sequence goes on from CAXBFC010000078.1 coordinate 20,281, forward strand.
AACATCACCAGAGGCGGTGATCCGGTATCGGGGATGGCAACTGCGGGTGTTGCGACGGCGATATCGTTGGGCCCCGCGACCTTGGGCTTGGCAACCTTCGGAATCGGCAGGTACAGGTCGAGACGATTCCGTCGCGGCTGGCGAGCGACATCTGAATACTGGATGTCTTCGTGAACGGTGATCGGCTCTTGTGGCACGGGCGCCACGCACGACACCAATGCAGAAGCGAAAGCAGCTAGCATTGGAGGAGAAGCGTAGCCGCCAAACTGGCTGTAGCCGAATCTTTTGCTGCGGCAGTGCCGCACACGTTGGCACTGCAGGCCCCATTGTGTGCAGCAGCGGACGAACCCGGGGCCCGCCTCTCAGCAATTACCCGGAGCCTTCCTCCAGGCCTTCACTTGCCCTTGGCGCCGATCAAGAACGCGACGAGATCACGAACCTCGTTCTTCGACAAGCGGTTGAGCAGCGCCGCCGGCATTGGCGACTGCGGCGACGGCGCGACGTTCTCGACTTCGTCGATCGGAATCCGCACTGGCTTTGCGTCGGCGACAGCCGGAATGACCTCGTAGACCTCCATGTCGCCGTCCCAAGTCTTGTGGACAACACCAAACAGTGCCGTGCCATCCTTCTTGGTCAGCACCTGACCGGTGTATTGGTCGCTGATCACCTTGTTGGGATCGATCACCGCTTCGAGCAGGTCTGCAGGACGGAACTTGTTCTTCAAGCTGGTCAGATCCGGGCCACCAAAGCCCCCCTCGCCCTTGAAGTAGTGGCACGAAGCGCAGCCCACCGCGTGGAACAGGTTGCGCCCGGACTTCTTGCTCCGGCCGTCGAATCCCCCATCGACCAGCTCGGCGATGTCGCTCATCTGCCAGTTCTGGCCAGGTCCCTTTGGCGGCTTGCTGTTGAACTGGTTCTTCGGCGCGCGCACGCGGCCGACCACGAACTCGAGCGCGCGTTTCTCCTCGTCGCTGCAGGTCTGCCAGGCGAGATCGACGATCTTCAACACGTAGCCGTCGTAGCTAGCGCCACCCGAACGTCCGCGGGCTTGGCCCAAGAACGTGAACAGCGTGCGCCGTTGCTCGATCGTCCAACCGTGGTCCACCATGCGCAGCGCATTCGCGATCGAGAGCTGCCCCATCGGGGTCATGTTGGCCATCATCTTGTCGATAACGCCGCCGTAGGTTGCATTGCGGGTCGCCAACTCGGCCCATGCCGGCGGCTCCGACGGCTTGAGCGGCGTCAACAATGGCACCGCCTTGTCGAGCAGACCGGGCGCATCGACATAGGCGAGCACCTCGCACAGGTCTTGGTCTTGGCGTTCGTTGCCTGCCGGGAACAGCGGCAGCAGGCGCTTGGCAACCGCAGCGCGCTGCGCGTCACTAACCGGGCCTTGGCGAAGCAACGCGACGGCGTGCACGCGCAGCCAGGCGATGCGCTGCGCATGGGTCAACGGCGCGAACGAGAACTTGCCCAGCGCGTCGAGGATCGGCTGCAAATCCGCAGACGCACCTTGTCGCGCCAATGCCAACAAACCAGCGAAGGCGCGATCTGGTGTCGCCGGATCAACCGCCAACACCGTTGCGCGGAGCTGCTCGGCGGGCAGCCGTTCCAGTGCGATGCGCGCGGTCACCCAGTCCGGCTTCGCCGCCGGCGCCACACCGCGGAATGCCAGACGATCGCTGCCGACGGCCCCCGCATCGAGGATCTGCTTGGCCGTGCGGGTTTCGGTTTCGGGCCACGCAACGGCGGCCCCCCAACGAGCAACGCGCTGCGCTTCGGTGTCACTCATTGCGTATTCATCAGATGCGCGCCCAGGCACCACCCGCAACAAGCGTGACGGCAAGCCGCGGCCGCCGGTGACGACGAACACGCCGCCGTCGGCACGGGCCGAAAACGTGATGTCCGCAACCGGGAACGGCGCGCCATAGTTCCACGGCTTGCCCTCGAAGTAGGCCGTGCCGAAGGTCCAGTCGAGCCCGATGATGCCACCTTCGGGCCCCGGCACGTAGGCCATGCCAGTCGGCGATCCGGGGCCGATATCCTGCAGCGCTGGCGGCGCTTCGGGGTAGTCGACGCCCCACTTGGCACTGCCCTTGCGCCAACCGTAGTCGACACCACTCTGGCCGGCGAGGTAGCGCGTCGGGCGATACCACGGCAGTCCCATGTCCCATTCCATGTCGGCGTCGTAGACGACGATCTGGCTGTTCGGCAGCACGACGAGGTCGAACGGATTGCGGAAGCCGCAGCAGATCAGTTCCCAGTCCTTGCCGTCGGGATCGACCAAGTAGAGGCAACCGCCCGGTGGTGAGTAGCCACCCCAGAACCCGCGGGCATCTTCGATGCGCGGCACGAGCCGTTCTTCTTGCCAGTTGGTCGGCACGCGACTCTTGCTGAGCTCAGTCAGTTTGGTCATGTTGCCGCATAGCACCAGCAGGTTCTCGCCGTCGGGCGCGACCA
>CAXBFC010000079.1:0-22571 GCA_963974725.1 uncultured bacterium
TTTATACACGGCGCCACGTTCGCACACTCGCGGGGGAGTGTCGAGCCGCCAACGTGCAATCAACCTCACAGGCCAGCGTCTGGGCGCACGATTTCGTAGCGGGCATGCTGTTCGGGTCTCGAGCGCGAATAGTGAATCGTGATCGGCAACCAGGGGCGAACGACGACGGTCGCAGCCCCTGAAGAATTGTCGGCACGACTCGAGTTGTAGGGAACATAAGTGATGCGGACGCCGTGGCCCGGGAGCTCGGGCGCGTGTTCCGTGTCAAGGTTCCCGTCGACGGTGCGCAACGACTCGCGCACCGTACCGCGCAGCTTCTCGTTGACCTGATCCCAGTCATCGACCGGCTCGTTGTCGACGCTGACCGGTGTGCCAGGAAGCTCGAACCAACTGGGAGGAATATGATCCGGTCGGCGCTGGGGGACCAACAGATAGGTGAGGATGAACGCGAGCACGGCGCTCACGATTGCTGCGATAGATGTCTTCATGAACTGACTCCCGACAGCACGGTTGCTGCGTTCTTGGTTGGCGCGATGTGTCCGCAAACGAGCTCCCCGGCAACGATGGACACGGCAAGGCCGGCCCACGTCGAGGCCACGTAGCTTGACTGCACCGTGCTGCCCAACGCGTGCAGCAGCGGATACAGGATGCGAAACGACACCGCCGACAGGATCAGCGCGTAGGACCGGATCATCCACACGACGTGAGCGCGCCGGTGGCCGCGTTGGATGGCTCGGACACCGAGCACCGTGCTCAAGTAGAAGAGCGTCGCGAGCACCATGAAGCCGGTCTGCCCGGCGAGTCCACCTTTCGCAAAGCAAGCGAGGTAGAAACCGGTGGGGCCGAGCCAGCCGAGCGCGGCGACCGCGTGCACACGTCCCGCTGCCCGGTGTAGACGCGTGCTGCCATTTCGGATTCCGTTCCACAGCAGCAGCGGAGCAGAGAGCAGGCACGCCAAGCCGCCGGCGATGTGCACGTAGAAGCAGGCGCGCCACACACGATCCGAGGTCAGGACCGGCCGCTCGACCAGAAACGCGTAGAACGGGTCGAACGAGAGGTACCGCGCGGTCTCGATGACCAGGAACAACGACGCAGCGAGCGTTGCCAGCGCTGCCGCCCACAGGAATACGCGCAGCGTCGTCGTCGCGGCCCGCACGCCGAAGCATATGCGCAGCATGTGTCAGCGCTCCTCCGCCTTCGCCGTGACGACCTCATAGCGAGCTGCCGTGCTTGGATGATGATTTCCGCCGGTCAGTAGCCGAGTCGACATGAAGCGGCGCACGACGACCCGCACGGACAGCTGCTCGTCACGCGGGACGTAGTCGATTTCGAAGTCCCGATCGAACAACTCCCTGATGCCCCGCTCGGAGCCGCGGATCTTGTTCATCTTGGTCATGATCTCGGCCGTGCTGCGCGCGAGGATCTCGTTGGCATGACGCCAATCCTCGACGCGGTGGCCGTCGATGGCTACCGGTCGTCCGTCGAGCTCGAACCAACCGATCTTCACGCCCGTGGGCCATTGAAGTCCCGCGAAGGTGGCGGCGCTGCTGAGTACGAAGCTAGCGATGACGACGATTGCGTTCTTCATGGACCCTCTGCTGCCGGCGCCACGAATCACGGCGCGGCTTTTCGCCGCCGCTTTCGTCCGAATGGCCGACGGACTTAAGCGAAATCGGACGCTTCAGGCCAAATGTGCAAGTTGTCCGGCGAAATCGGCCAAGCCATGGCCGATGCCGGCATCCACGTCGTGGAGACGGGGCGCGGTGACAGATCCCTGTCGGCTGGTAGACTCGGGCGCATGTCCTTCTCTCGTTCGGTCTGCACGCTGTTTGCGTTGGCCTGTATGGCCATGACGTGGATGCAGTGCACAGACAATACAGCCACCAAGAAGAGCCATTCAGCCACCAAGGAGAGTCGCGTCGAAGTGGCTGCCGGACTGCCGGCGCGAGTCGGGTCGCAGGCTTGCCAGAGCTGCCATCGTCAATTGCATACCGCCTACCACAAGACGGTCGCGATGGCGCGCTCCTTCTATCCCATGACTCCAGCAGCCGAGGTCGAGAACTGGCAGGAAGGCAATACGTTCCATCACGCTCGCTCGGGTCTGTTCTACAAGATGGAGCGTCGTGGCGACCGCTACTACCAGCGCCGGTGGCGATTGGATCTGGATGGCTTGCCGAGCCACGAGTTCGAGCGTGAGATCACTCACGTCATGGGGTCCGGCAACAATGTGCGAACCTACGTCAACTACACGACGGACGGCAAGGCGACCCAGCTTCCGGTTTCGTGGTATGCGGAGACCGAGACATGGGCGATGAGTCCAGGCTATGACCAGGAGCAGCACAGCGATTTCCACCGCGGCATCGATCACGGCTGCATGTTTTGTCACAACGCGTATCCGAGCGTTCCCGAAGTGGACGCGACCGGAACGACCTATCTGGGCGCGTTGCCTGCTGGCATCGATTGCGAGCGTTGCCACGGCCCCGGCGGCGACCACGTCGATCTCGCCGAAGGAGACACTGCCACGCTCGAGGATATCCGTGAGGCAATCGTCAACCCCGCGCGGTTGGACGCGAAGCGCGCGATGGACATCTGTTTGCAGTGCCACTTGGAAACGGCCGTCAACTCGGGGTTGCCGCACTCACTGCGGCGCTTTGATCGCAAGATCTTCTCCTTCCAACCGGGGGAGGCGCTCGAGGACTTCCTGCTACCGTTCGACTCGCCCGAGTTGGACGAAGATCGCTTTGAGATCGCGCACCACGGCTATCGGTTGATGCAGTCCAAGTGCTTCCAGGCAAGCGATGGTGGGATGACTTGCACGACCTGCCATGATCCGCACGCGACGCCCGATCCCGCCAACGTGCAGCAGCACTTTCGGGAGCGATGCTCTCAGTGCCACAAGCGCGATGACTGTTCGGCCGAACACATGGCACCTGACGGGCAGAAGCCCGCGATCGCCAAAGAAGACTGCATCACCTGCCACATGCCCAAGCGCCGTGCAATCGACGTGGTGCATGCCGTCATGCGGGATCATCGCATCGTACGACACTTGCCCGAACGCGACGTGACCGCGCCGCTCGAGGAAAGCCAAGAGATCTATCAGGGGGACCTGACGTTCTTCTTGCCGCAGACTGCGCCGAAGGGCGCCGAAGGCGATCTCTATCTCGGCACGGCTTACCTGCAGGGGGGTGTGCATGTGCAGCGCGGCATCGACTTGATCGAGAAGGCCATCGCGAACGGTGCGCCGCCAGCTGCGACGTCATATCGCATGGTCGGGCTCGCGAAGGTCAAGCAGAAGGACTACGCCGGCGCGCTGGTAGCCTTTGAGAAGGCCGTTGCGCTGCAGCCGACGGATGTCACCTCACGGAGTGAGATGGGCGCCGTGCTGCTGGTGATGGGGCGCGAGGAGGAGGCCGACAAGCAGTTCCAGATGGTGCTTGCGACGACCCCAGACCATCCAGACACCCTGGTGGGGTTGGCTCGGATCGCGGGTAAAAAATCTGATCGTGCAGCTGTGCGCCGCCTGCTCGAGCGTGCGGTTGTGGCGGCGCCAGATCACCCGCAGGTTCGTAGCGTTCTTGCGCGCCACTTGCTGTCAGTCGGCGATCGAGACGGTGCCCGGGAGCACTTTGAGCAGATCCTGCGCTTGTCGCCCAAGGACACCGATGCGCTGTTGCAGTTGGGTTGGTTGTCGCACGGCGTCAAAGATTGGCGACGGGCTTTGTTGCACGCGCGGGAAGTGCTCGCGCTCGATGGCAATCATCGGCAAGCAGCGATGCTTGCCGCCACCGTCTATTCGACCGCGCCCGATCCGACGTTGCGCGACGGACCAGTGGCGCTCGAACTGATGCAGCGGTGCCTTCGCGGCCAGCAGAGCATTGGTCCTGCCGTGCAGCTTATCGCAGCGGCGGCACACGCTGAGTGCGGTGACTTCGCCGCGGCGATCCGCCTGGCGGAGACTTCGTGGCGCATCGCGCAATCGAGCAACAACGCGCAGTTGTTGCAGCAATGCTCGGCCCGTCTCGAAGCGTATCGCAGCAACACTGCCTGGCACGAGCCGGAGTAGCCGTCAACGGCATCCGCGAGCAATACTCATCGCTACATCTTCTTGAGCTTGCGTTCCTGTTCCTTGACCCAGCGCTCGTCGATCGATTTGCCGTAGGCCTTCTTGGTGGCCTTGATCGCCGCCTTCAGCAGCTTCTTGTCGCTGGTCGCGACCGCGTGGGATGCGATCAATGGCCAGTATTCACGCTGCGCCATGCCGGCCTTCGGCAGGCCTTCGGACTTCGTCAACTCAAGCAGCTTGCGGGCAGTCTCTGTGCGGCCCGCGGCAGATCGCACGTCGTTCGAGCGGATCAGGTTGACGATCTTCAGGTCGCGCTGCAACTCGTCGAGCCTGCGCGCGTCGCTGGTTGACAACGTGCCAAGCTTGGCCCGCTCTTCTGCTGCAGCCGCGTCACGCAATAGGCCGAGCTCCATCTTCTGGATGAGCAAGGGCATTGCTGCCGCCAGGTCGCCGCCCTTCAGGGCTACCTGATGCTTGTCGAGCTCGATCAACGAGTCGGCATACGTATCGAAAGACATTACGCGACGGTTGTCGTTGTGCTCCATCAACAGCTCACCCGAGGCATCTAGAAACACCAGGCCGGGGAAGCCACCGGTGTCGCGTTTGGCCTTGAGGTCCTGATGGGGATCGCCATCGACCCTGGATGATATGTGGCAAAACAGAACGACCTTCTTGCCGAACTTCTTCATCGCCTTGTCGGAGAACGCACCGTTCTCCAATGCTGTGCAAGGGCCTCAAGGCGCGTAGGAGCGCGTGAAGTAGGTAAAGATGATCTTGCCGTCTTTCTGTGCCTTGGCTCGCGCCTCATCAAAGTCAGTGAACCATGCCGCCTTCTTGAGGAACGACGACTTGAGTTTCTTGTCCCGAAGCTTGGCAAGATCCGCTTGATCTTGCTGCGCGACGAGATCTACCGCGAAGCCTGCGCCGAGCAGGATGCTGACAGCTGCAGGGATGAAGGTTCGTCTCATGCTGCAATCGTGGCGCGTTGTCCGTGCGGGCACAAGCGGGAGCCGGCAAGCAGCAACCATGCGAACTGGGTTGCTGAGTTGCTGAGTTGCTGGGCAGCTGGGCTGCTGGGCTGCGTGCGCTGTGCACACAATCCGTGCGAGCGAGATCGCAGCCGAGTAGGGTGGCGGTTGGTCCGAGTGACAGTTTTCGATTCCGCACCCTGTTGCGCGTGCGCTTCAGAAGAGCATTCCGACGCCGTTCGTCCGCCAGCCAATGAAGCCGACCTCGAAACCGTTGTCATGGTCCGTCCAGGTTGGCTATGCCATGGCGGATGTCGGCATCAACGCCGTGGAGACGGCTTTGCGGCTGTACCTGCTGATCTACTACACGGACAGCATCGGCCTGCGCGCCGACCTCGCCGGCTTGGCGCTGGCGCTCGGGTTGCTGTGGGACGCGGTGACAGATCCATTGATGGGTGCCATCTCCGACCGTACGGCGCATGGTCGCCACGGGCGAAGGATCTACATCCTGATCGGGGGTGTGTTGCTCGCGGTCGCGATGGTCTTGCTGTTCCACCCGCCAGGACTCGAGGGGCAGTGGCAGCGTTTCGGCTGGCTCCTGGGTGCGTTCTGCTTCCTGAATACGGCGCTCACGATCATCAACGTGCCGCACATGGCGATGGCCGGCGAGATGACCGTGGATCCTCACGAGCGCTCCGTGTTGTTCGGGTGGCGGTTCGCCTGCATGAACTTCGGCGCCGTGCTTGCCGCAGCACTTCCGGTGCTGCTGCTCAGTGGCCCCGAGGATCGCACCGTCAGCGCCATGGGGACCTTCAGTCTGCTAGTCGGGCTCGTGGTGGTTGGCTCCGCGACTTGGACCTGGTGGACGACGGGGCGCATCACGTTCCATGTCGAGCGATCGCGCCAGCGCTCGCTCTTCACCGAGTTCAAGGAAGCGTTCGGCAACGCCGCATTTCGGCCGCTGGTAGTGGTCTATATCGTCGCGACTATCGGCATCGGCGTGAACTCCGCAGTTGCTCTCTACTACTACAACTACCACCTTGAGCTCTCGGATCGGCAGATCCAGATCATGGTCGCCGTGCTGTTGGTCGTGTTCACGGTTTCGATTGTCTTCTGGGTCCGATTCTCGCGGAGTCACGGCAAGAACCGACCGATCGTGCTTGGCGCCAGCTTGCTCGGGGTTGCAACCAGTGTGCTGTATTTGTTGCTACCGCCGGGCAACTTCGTGCTGCCACTGGTGCTCGGCGCCATTGGGCTCGGCTCGTTGATTGGCTGCATCGTGCTCATCGACTCGCTGCTGACGGACGTCATCGACCATGACAGCGTAACAACCGGCGTGCGGCGTTCGGGGGTCTTCTTCGGGGTCTGGCGATTCGCGTCGAAGCTGGCGCGGGCGGCTGCAATCGGCGGTACCGGGCTCATCCTCGATCGCATCGGTTTCGTCCCGAACGAGGTTCAGTCCGACGGTGTGCGGCGCGCACTCTCGTTGCTGTTCGGGCCCGGCGTCGGACTGTTCTTCCTAGCTGCCGCCCTTCTCCTGGCGCGCTATCGCTTCACGGACAGCAAGCAGCGTCAAGTGCAGCGCATTCTCGCTCGGCGCGGCTAGTCGGGGTTCGGCAACTTGCTGGCATCGGTAAGAGCGCTGACGGTTACTAGCGAAGGCAGCTATCGCGGTCGTCCGTCGCTCGCGACTTTGCGATGGGCTCGAATGCCCTCCTGGCGCGACCAGGTCACCAAGATCGCACCGTAGTCGGCGCCGCGCCGGAAGATCTCGCGGTAGAGCTGCTCTTCGGTCGGCCACGGATACGCGAACACCAGATCGAAGTCGTCTAGGTCGCGGCCGAGTTCTTCGTAGGCATCGAGTTCGTCGGCGACGAACTCCATGGGCACGAAGCTGCCTTGCACGATGGTGGCGCGCAGGTCGAGTTCGGCCAGCAGTTCGTCGGCGCTGGTGACCAGGTCCGCCTCGATCTCGATGCCGTAAGCATCCAGCCCGAGCAGCGCGCCGAGCCCAGCGATGACGCCGAAGCCGCTGCCCCATTCGAGCAGGCGGCGTGTGTCCGGGTGTTCGCGCACAATCGCGGCAAGTGCCTGCCAGACCTGTTCGTAGTCACTGGGAATAAAGCCGATGCCGGTCTGATGTTCTGGTCGCGCGAACCAACGGTCGATGCGAGCTTGGGCCTTGGCTAGGCAGGCGGCGACGCGCGGTGGCAGTGGAGCGTGGTCGATCGCGAGTTGCAGCGGCACTAGTTGCACGCGGGCAGCTTAGTCGCCGCACGGGCCGGATCCACTTGGGTTGCGAGCTAGTTGTTGGTCGCGAGGCTTCGGTCGCGATGCTCCTCGCCGTTCGTGCGCGGCTGCTGCCGGCTACTTGACTCGCGAAGCAGATCGAATGGTGATCGCCGGCGTCAGTTGTTCGCGCTTGGTGGGGGACGTGTGGATGGCGCGGACCACATCCATACCCTGTACGACCCGGCCGAATGCTGCGAACCCCTGGCCGTCGTCATTGCGCGCGCCGCCAAAGTCGAGTGACGGTTGTGGGCCGACGCAGATGAAGAAGTCAGAACGCGCTGAGTCGAGGCTGCCGCGCGCCATCGAGATCGTGCCGTCGAGATGGCGCAGGCCGGTGTCGCGGGTGCGTTCTAGCACAATCGCGGGGAAGCTATCCTGGTCGGCGATCTGGTTGGCCCCGCCTTGGATGACCTCGATCAGGACGTCGCTGCGAGTTTGGTTGTCGAGCCGCACCGAGCGATGAAAGCGACCGCCGCGATAGCGGCCAGCATCGACGTACTTGAGGAAGTTCGCGCAGGTGATCGGAGCTGCTTCTTCTGCCAGCGCGATGGTGAAGGCACCGAGCGCCGTTTCCATTCGGACCTGGACCGCAGGACTAGGCGGCGTTGTGCAAGAGCTGGCCGCGATCAGCAGCATGAGTGGCAGGTTGCGGAGAGTCATGGCGCGCCGAGTATGGCTCATCTGTGTATCTGAGGCACCTGTCTAGCTGAGGCTCGGGGGCGAACGTTGTGATTGGCTGTTGAGTCTTGGGCGCAGCGTTTGCGCGTCGAGTCTAGAACGTGAATCGCTGGAACGCGACGCGGTCGGGACGGCCTGGCGCCATCAGCAGCACCGGCTTGTCCTTCAGGACGAAGATTGTGCAGCAGTAGTTCCAGTCGCCACAGATCGATCCGGGTGCGTGATCCTTGGATGCGAGCGTGGCCTGGATCGTCTCGATGGTGATCGGTTGCCCGCGACCGACGCGCTGCTCGAGTGCCGCGAAGCGGTGGCAAATGCGAAGTCCCTGTTGCGGCAACTTGTCCACCTTCTGGCACCGGGCGACGTAGTCAGGGTGCCAGTCGGTGTTCACTAGCGGGTGATTGGTGTGGTAGGTGAAGTCGCCTTTCGGGTCGGGGCGGAATTCGATCTTGGCGCCCGCGGAGCATTCGAACGCGCGGGCGTGAGCGGTGCCACCGAGCGTGTAGTTCTGGCCGACTGCGTGTGGGATGCGTTTGAGCCAAGCTTCGGCTTCGGCGAGGCTCCTTCGTTCGAGCACGCCGCGCACTACGAAGAGGCACGGCAGACCTTCGCGCGACGGACGAAGTTGCAGCAGCGTGTTGCAGCAGATCGCGACCGATGCGGAGTTCATGCCATTGACGCCGATCAATCCGGGGCACGTCAGCACCATGGTGTCGGGGCCGCCTTCACGCCGCACGCGCAACAGCGTAGGAACCTTGTGGTAGAATCTTGGGAGGTCCATGTTTTGCGCGACCAGGGTTGGTTGATCGCCGCGCCGATCGACGGCGACCGCCGTGCATTTGTCGCGCAAGGTCCAATTCCCCATCGACCAGATCTCGTCGGCGAGCTGGAACGCATAGACCTCATCGAACGGAACCTCGGCGCCCTTGGCAATGCCGCGGACCTCGTCGAGTAGGCCGGGGGTCCACTTCTCGATCGCGGGAATGAAGTCGGTGTCCGCGAGGAATCGTTGCAGGAACGTCTTTGCCTCGATCTTGTAGGTCTTCTCGAGGTCCAATTTGAACGCGCGCAGGTTCTCGCGGATTTGAGCTTTCAGAGCTTGGCCGTGGGCGAATCCGCGCTCGGCTGGCGAGCCCGATAGATCCAACACCGTGACCTTGCGCGCAATCTGCTCCGGTCGATCTTGCGCGGATAGGTTGGCGGCTGCCAAAGCCAGAGTGGTCAGGACGGTGAGTCTTATGGGCGTGCGCATGGTCAGGGATGCTATCCAATGGTAGGACGCAGAGCCCGAAGTGCGGGGCGTTGTCGGCCAGCTGACCGAATGCCAAACAGGTATTTGAGGCCGTGCGCGGAATCGCTTGCTAACGCGATCGCGCCGTGCAGCGAATTCTGCGTGTCAAATCGACCGTATCTGGCAGACTCCGTTCATGCCGCGCGCATTCTCGAACGACCTGTTGCCAAACAACATTGAAGCCTCCGACACACTGTACGTGACGGATCAGGATCTCAATGTTGTCTACGCCAATAGCGAGTGGGCGACGTTCGCCGCCGAGAACAAGGGTCACGAACTTCTCGAGACCGATTGGAACGTCAATCTGCTAGCGGGCCTAAGTGACAAACAACGTTCGCGCTGGGAGCACATCTATCGCTTGATGCGTCAGGGGCAACTGCCGCACCATCAAGAGCAGATGAACTGCAGCTCGCCGACCGAGCGTCGCATCTACCAGCTGCGCGTCACACCCAAGAAGGATGATCATGGCGAGGTCGCCTGGTTCATCCATCACAACGTCCGCATCGACAACAAGACCGAAGCTGTAGAGCAGGCCGGGCGGCAGCTGGATCAGCTTGGTCGTACCGACGCGCTCGCGGCGGAGTTTCAAAAGCGCATCGGCGACCGCCAGGTCAAGATTCCAAGCTTCGAAGTTGCGCGCCATTTTGAGCCCCTCGATGAGATCGGTGGCGATCTTGTCTGGCACCGCGAGTATCCCGATGGAACCAGTGATCTGATTCTCGCAGACGTGATGGGGCACGGTGTTGGCGCCGGTCTGGTCGCCACCAAGATCACTGCGATGCTGGACGAAATCGCAGCCGTGGAGTTGTCGCCAAGGGAAACGGTCGCAGCACTCAATCGTGCGTTGTTGCGAATCATACCGAGCGACCAAGTGATGTTCGCGACCGGCCTGTGTCTTCGCTTCGAGCCTGATCGACAACTCGTGAACTGCTGCGACTTTGGCCATGAGGACCCGATCTTCTCGAAGTCCGGGCCGATCAGCATGCGCGGCGGGTGCCCGGTTGGCTTGATGGAGCGCGAGGAACCATGGGTCGAAACGATCCTCGAGTTGCGTGAGCATGGATCGCGATTCCTGGTGTTCTCCGACGGCATCACCGAGCAGTTCGATGGGGATGGCAACATGTTCGGCGTGCAAGGACTGGTCGCGGCCTTCCAGCGGGCCATCGACGCCCCTGTGGACGAGATGGTGCGCCGAATCATCGAGGAATTGCGAAGCTTCCGCGGCTCGGCGCAGATCAAGGACGACCAGACGCTGCTTGGGTTGCATTTCGCCGGCCACCTCTAAGGACGCGCGCTGCGACAAGTGGGCATCGTGCTTGCTCCCTCGACCCCGAGATTAAGCGCGACAGTTGGTCGTCACCCCGGTGCGTTCCCATGCTCCTGGGGCTAGCATGCAGGCCTATGTGCATGCCACGGCAACCGGCTGTTCTGTACTTGTGGGGGCTGCTTGCGCTGCTCTTCGTCGCATGCGGTAGCTCCAGTTCTGGGGCGAACGCAAGTGCCGGCGCCGTCACCTTCGTGGGCTCGTGGGAGCAGACCTTGACCCTGGCCTCGTCGTCGTGTGGCGGCATGGTAGGCGAGCAGGTGGTCGAGCCGCTGGTCTTGGCGCAGGTCGACGGCGCCTTGCAAGTTGCGCCGAACGTTACCTTGCTAGTTGTCGGTGGGCGGGCCACTTGGACCACGATAGAGACGGTCGGTAGCGTGCGCACGACGCGCGCAGTGGTTCTCGACCTGGCCACCGACGGCAATACCTTCACCGGCACGGTCGAGGATGAAGTATTGGATCAATCGTCGACACCACCGTCGCGTTGCACCGAGGTGTGGTCGGTCGCGGCAACGCGCGTGCTGCCCGCTGACTTTGTTGGTGTCTGGGACTTACAGTTTGTCGTCACGGCATCGACTTGCGGCGTGGCTCTAGGTGCGCAACTTCAGGACCAATTGGTGTTGACCAGGATCAATGGTGAATTGCTATTGGCGCCAGACAACCCGGCGGTGTTGGCAGGGCGCACTTTGCAGTGGAACTTGGAGGTGGCGTCGGGTGGCCAGACCACCGCGTTGACCGCGGAGGTCGTGATGGCGGCCGACAACCAGTCCTTTGCTGGCACTGCCTCCCGGCATGTCGTCGATCCAGGGGCCACTCCGCCGGTCGATTGCGTCGACGAGTTTGATTTGATCGGTCAACGAGGCGAGCCGCTGAGTTTGATTGCACTGCGTGACTACTTGCCAATGCAAGATGGCGATGTCTACGTCTATGACGATGACTCGAGCGTCGTCATCAGCAACGATGGGGCGACGCTAGCTTCGATTGACATTGCGATTGAGCCGGTGCGTCTGGCGCCTGCCCTGACCTTGAAGCTGCGCGAGGACGCAATGGGAGGTCTCGACCTGACCGGTCAACGCAGATCAGAAGATCTGCCGCCAAGCAATGGCAGCACCGATGCGGAGGTCTACTATCTGTCCGGCGCTGGCGCGACCACGGATCCGATTACTGGTCTGTTTCCCGGCTTGCTCATGGCTGGCGATGAGTTCAGTGGGAGTGCCAATTACGCCTTGGGCTTCGTGGGTGGCAGTGGTTCGACAAGCTACTACGGAACCTCGGACCGCACCGTTCGCTATGGTCGCAGTGCCCCCTTCTTCACGCCATTGGGGATCTTCCCCGACGTGATCCGCATGGCCGTCAGCGAGCAATGGCGTCGCGACAATCTTCTGTCGAATCCTGGCTCTGGTCGCCAGTCCAGCAACAGCGAAGTGGTCCTGTGGTTGGCGCGCGGCTACGGCCCGATCGCCGTCGATGCCGGCAGAGAAATGCGGGTGCTCAAGACTGCGGTGATCGGCGGCATCGGTTTCTAGTAGGCATCTGCGTACCGTACCCGGTTCGAACCACAGGTCTTGTTGCCTTGCGATCCCGCCGCTAGCTGGAGTCACGTTCACGCATTGCAACGCCGCTCCCGCAAGCCAAGAATGCGGCCTTCGACTTCACTAGCTTGGCTGGTCGGCAGGTTCCGTGCACTTGCGTCGTGTGCTGGGCCGTCGTTGGCCGCGGACCGTCCAAAACGGCAACTGGTAGCGAACCGGTTAGCCAGTGATGCGCATCCACCGCGAGAGTCCGCCGCAATCGTCTCGGTTCGGGAAACTACTGATGCCTCATCAGGGTTGTTGCCCCGTTGCTGTGGGCGCAACGAAGGTCGTATCGTCGAATGAGCGTTGCGCCGGACTCCGTGCCCCGTTCACCGCATGAAGATTGCATCCATTGGTCGCCACGCAGTTAGGTATCCTTTGGCAATGCTCGTCTCCGCTCGCTGCTTGCTGTTGTCGCTCCTGATGGCATCGGCCATCTCTGCTCAAGGCAAGAACCTGCTCTTCTACGGCAACAGTTTCACCTACTACTCGTGGGGGTTCGGCGTGCCTGAGATGGTCGGTCTGATCGCCTCCGAAGCCGGCCATGCAACGCCGAACATCGTGCAGGCACTGATCGGCGGCGCGACGCTCGGGGATCACGCAACCGACCCAGCACAAGTTGCCATCATCAGCAACGCGTTGCCGGCCGGCGAAACGTGGGACCACGTCATCATGCAGGGTCGCACGCAGGAGGCGACCGACTACGGCGGCTTTAACAGACTCGCATTTCGCAACAACGCGGTCGCGATCACTGGCAACGTGCGCAGCCACAGCCCGTTGGCGAGCGCGATCATGTATCAGACTTGGGCGGTTGCCTGGGGCCATATGTACTACCCGCTGCCGTGGGCTGTGCCGTTGGAGATGCACGAGGACGTCCGTCTTGGCTATCGCCTCGCGGTAAGCGATATCCTCGCGACCTTCGGCAGCGGCACCGCATGGAACGCAGCCGTGGGCGACGCAGTCGCGTTGCTCGAGTTTGATCCGGCGTGGTACGAACCCGATTTGGGGCATCCATCGCCGTCCATCATTCTGCTGGCAGCGATGGGCCTTTACACGACGATGTATGGCACGACGGTGTGTGAGATCGATCCCGACTTCACGCCTGGCAGTGCGCTCTCACAAGCACTGTCGCCGTTCGGGTTGGGAGCCGCCGAATGGGATTTCCTGGCCGGCATCTCCGATCGCTCTGCTGATGAAACCGTGCGGCGCTACCCAGGTTCGAGCGATCAGCTGATGCTCGAAACGGCAACTGGCAGTGGCGATCTTACTTCGTGTCCCGCCAAGCAGTTGACCGTCGGCACGCAAGTCCAGATTCGCTTGCGCTCCATGAACGGCGTCTATGACAACGCCGCAGGGATTCTGATGGTCGATTTCTTCGTGACCGGTTCGCCACCGGTTCTGGGCGGACCATTTCGTGAGATCCAGGTCGACTTGGGCGGCGCAATCCTCGGCCCAATGGTGTTCCTCAGTTCTGCACTGACCGTGTCCTTTCCGATGCCGATCACGTTGCCCGGCGGCTCGTTTCGAGTGCAGGGTCTCGCTTGGCAAGCAAGCTTGGAGAGCGGCAATGCACTGCTCACAACGACCGATGCGCACGAACTGATCATGTTCTAGCGGCGGCGACGCACCGTGCCGCGAACACACCGTGCCGCGAACACACCCTGCCGCGAACACATCCTGCCGCCAAGCCACGACGCCAGCGACGCGCTAGCGAACGGCGGCTAGCGCCTGTTCGTAATTGGGCTCCTGCGCGATCTCCGGCACGAGTTCGGTGTGCGTTACCTTGCCCGTGCCGTCGATCACGACGACCGCACGTGCGAACAAGCCCGCGAGTGGACCGTCGTTCATGGTCACGCCGTAGGCCGCCCCAAAATCTGGGCCGCGAAACCAACTGGCGGTGGTGACCTTGTCGATGCCTTCCGCGCCGCAGAAGCGCTTCATCGCGAACGGCAGGTCCTTGGAGATGCAGACCACCACGGTGTTCGGTAGCGAGGCGGCTTGTTCGTTGAACTTGCGCACAGATGCCGCGCAAACGCCGGTGTCGATGCTCGGGAAAATGTTGAGCACGACGTGCTTGCCGGTGAGGTCTTGGTTGCCAAGCGCACTGAGATCGCTCTTGGTCAGAACGAACTCGGGAGCTTGGCTGCCGACTGCTGGAAGGTCGCCGATGGTGGCGACGGGATTGCCCTTGAAGGTGATGCTTGCCATGAGAATGGTGGCAAGCATAGCGGCTCGGTCGCCGCAGTTTGCGCGCAACCACCGCGGGGAACCACGAAGATGACGATCACTCGACACTGCATGGCGCGATTCGTAGCGGTGCCGGTCGCCAGGCGAAACTGTCCGTAACGTGCTTCGACGTAGCCGTGGCGCGCGTTGGGCTGCGTTGTCAGCGCTTGCTTGCGATGCAGTAGAGGTGCTCGTGGGTGCGCAGAAAAATCTCGCCGCCGGAAACAGCCGGAGTCGAATTGGTCGCCTCGTCGATAGTGTTCGTCGCGAGCATCACGAGTTTGTCCGCGTTTGGCTCGAACACGTAGGTCGCGCCCTTCTGGTTCATCATGTAGAGCTTGCCCTGGGCCTGCACGATCGAGCCCCAGCTGTTGCCTCGGCCGACGCGTGCACGCCAGTTGGCCTTGCCCGTGGCGGGATCGATGCATTGCACGAAGCCGCCCATCTCCGGGATGAAGATTGCGCCGTTGGCGAAAACACCCGAGGCACAGTTGGTGATTTGCTCCCCGTGAAACCAGGCGCGGTGCGTCTTGGTGACGTCGCCGCTGCCGTCCATGCGCACGCCGATCAGCGGTCCGACATAGCCGCCGGCGATCATGCAGAGGTTGCCGGCGACGACGGGGGAAGAGTACGTCAGGTCGCCGTTCTTGGATGAGATTCCGCCGCACCACCAGACGATCTTGCCGTCGCGCGCGTCGTATGCGACGACTCTGGTGGGTTGGCCGCACAGGACGAGGTCGCGGTCGCCGACTCGGTGGATGAGTGGGGTGCACCAGGAGCCGGCAAGCCGTTTCTTTTCGATTTGCTCCTTGGTCAGCAAGTTCGGCTCAACGGTCTTCCAGATGGTTTCTCCGGTGGTCATGTCGAACGCCGCCACGAAGCTCTCGACGCCGGGGCCGGTGTGCAGGATCACGTTGCCGTCGTGCAGTATCGGCGACGTGCCGTGACCCCACTCGTGACGAAACTCGCCGAGGTCTCGCTGCCAGAGCTTCTTGCCGTCGAGTTTGTAGCAGAGCAGTCCAGCAGACGCGTGCCAGACGACTACCCGTTCGCCGTCGCAGGCGGGGGTCGTGCTGCAGTGCGGGTTGGTCCGATGGGTCGGCATGGCGCGATCGATGGTGACGGTGTCGCGCCACAGTCGTTTGCCGGTTTGCTGGTCAAAGCAGTAGAGCGATCGACCTCGGCCCTCGTCGTCTTCGCGCATCGTCAAGAAGACCCGGCCCTTGGCAGTGATCGGGCTACCGTTGCCCGGTTGCGCCAGCGGCGTCCGCCATTTGACGTTGGCCTCGTTGTCCCAGACTCGCGGCATGGCTTGCGCGGGAACCTGGCCGTCGCCCGTTGGGCCGCGCCATTGCGGCCAGTCTTGGGCGAGGCAGTTCGCAGCCATGACGGCAACGCACAAGGAAACGAGGCTGAGCTGATGGGGTCTCATTGCCGGAGAGTATACGCAGCAGATCCCACATCCGATCGGGTTGGCTGCTGCGGTGCGGTGCAAACCGTGAGCCAAGTCGTTGTCCTCTTGGCGCGAAGCGAAAGTTGTGTTCGAGGCTGCTGGAACGCCCCACGGCTCAATCGGATCGGCTACGCTCCGGCCATGGGAAGATTGATCACCGTGTGCGTCTCTCTGTGCTGCTCCGCGACGCTCCCCGCGCAGGGCTTGTTCAAGGCTCCTGACTTGCAGGCTGCGCTCAGCACGCCGTTCGGCGGTGTGCACGTGGGTGACTACGATCAGAATGGGGTCGTCGACTTCGCGGTCGGCTCGGACCTCTATCTGGGTGATGGGTCGGGCGGCTTCGTGCCGACGACCATTCGGCCGCCGGTGGCAGTCTTCGGCGCCGCGACGGGGCCGATCGCGGTCGAAGACATCGACCAGGACGGCGACCTGGACTTCGTCTATGTCGACGGGCTGTGGATCAACGGTGGCGGAACCTACACCGATGAGACGGCCACGCGCATCGGTGCGACTCTGTCACCTGGTGCGAATATTGCGCTCGTCTACGATGCCGACAACGACGGCGATCTGGACCTGGTGGCGGTCTACATCACCGTGCTGCCCGGTGGCTACAAATTCCTCTACCTGGAAACGGCCATCAACGACGGCACCGGCAACTTTCCAACGGCGTCGTCGCGCTACCTTGCCGGAGGAACCGGTGTGATCATGAACGGCGTGCTCAGCGGCGACTTCGACGGCAATGTGTTGAGGATCTCGCGATCAGTGGGGCGTGGTACGATCAGACCTCTTGGGGAAGCTTCGGCGGCGCCTACCTTGGCAGCGGATCCCTCAAGGCTGGCTCCAACGTAATCGGCGGACGTGGTATCGCCGCCGCTGCCGACGTCAATGGCGACGGGATCGACGACATCCTGGCCAGTGACTACTCCGGAACGGTCGCATTCCTGGGCGGTGTCACTCCCGTCCCGATCAGCGGCGACCGAGGCGGAGTCTACGTCGCAGACTTCGATGGTGACGGCATCGTCGACTGTTTGTCGGAGTCGTCGCTGGTGGCGCATCAATTCACCCTGAACATCAATAGTGGCGCCGCGACGTTCACTTCCTCCACGCTGTCGATCCCGGCGTCGGTCGTCAATCAAAGCATGGCCGTCGGAGATCTCGATCGCGATGGCGATGCGGACGTGGTCTTGTCGGATCCGCCGCGCGTGTTGCGCAACGCGCGCCAGCAGCTGACAGCACCGGCAACCGTCAGCCTAGCCGGGACCGTGCCATTCGCTGTCGATGCAGTCGATGTCTCGGGACCGTTGGCTGGATTCGCGCAGATCGCTGTTTCCCTGGTGCCGATTGACATGCCACTCGGTCGGTTTGGGGTGTTGCTGATCGATCCGGCCCAGCTATTCCTGTTGCCGCTGGCGACGGTGGTTGCGGGTCAAGGCACGGCGTCCTTCACGATCCCCAACGTGCCGGCGCTCGTCGGCATGGATCTACTTGCCCAAGCGTTGATCGACGACGGCATGCGGCTGCATTTGTCCAATCGCACCCGCACGCTGATTCAGTAGCGCACGGGTCCCCGGCCACCACCCCGGTTGGCCGCCATAGGTCGCGCGGCTTACAACATCCGCAACCGCATGATGGATGAACGTTGTGTCGTCGCCACGCATGGTCGACAGTCCGGCGCGTGCAACCCTCATTCGAATCGCTCGCACTCTCGGACGCCTTGGTCGCCGTGATCGCAGAGCTTGGCTATGCTCGACCTACTGCGATTCAGGCTGCGGCGATCCCTGCCATGCTTGCTGGTCGAGATGTCGTCGGTCAGTCGCAGACGGGCAGCGGCAAGACCGCCGCTTTTGCTCTGCCGATTCTACAGCGGCTGGACCTCGGCAATCGTGCGGTGCAAGCTCTGGTGCTCTGTCCGACTCGTGAGTTGACGGCGCAGGTTGCGCGCGAGGTGCGCACGCTCGGTCGGGCACACAACGGTCTCAAGGTGCTCGAACTCGTTGGTGGCCAGCCCGGCAGGCCACAGCGGGAGGCTCTCGAGCGCGGCGCGCACATCGTGATCGGCACGCCGGGTCGATTGCTAGACCACCTGGCTCGCGGCTCGCTGGAACCGGATTCGATTGGGACCTTGGTGCTCGATGAAGCGGATCGCATGCTCGATATGGGCTTTGGTGACGAAGTGCGAGCCATCGTGCGCGAGATGCCCTCGTCCCGGCAGACTGCGTTGTTCTCCGCCACGTTCCCTGCGGCGATCGAGGAGATGATCCAGTCGTGCCAGCGCGACGCGCTGCGGATCACGATCGATACCCCCGAGGAATCGGTGCTCGACATCCGGCAGCTGCAATTCTGCGTCGATCGCGAACACAAGTTCGACGCGCTCTGCTGGCTGTTGGCGACGAACCCGCACGAGTCCGCCCTGGTGTTCTGCAATCAGAAGTCGGTCGTTGCGGACATCACGAACACGATGGATGCGGCGGGTGTCAGTGTCGACCGACTCGATGGCGATCTCGATCAGTTCCACCGTGATCAGGTGCTCGCGCGCTTCCGCAACCAGAGCGTTCGGGTTTTGATCGCGACCGATGTCGCAGGCCGCGGGCTGGACGTCGAAGATCTGGATTTGGTGATCAACTTCGAAATGCCGGCGCAGCCGGAGATCTACGTGCACCGGATTGGTCGCACCGGTCGCGCCGGCAAGAAGGGCGTCGCGATCTCGATCACCACGAGCGAGGCGGACTCACGCATCGCGGCCATCGAAGCATGGACCGGTAACAAGATCGAGGTTCTGCCGAACGAGTCACGCAGCCGCAGTCCGTTGCCAGCCTTGCTAGCAGCGATCGCTGGCGCGCCGCGCATGGAGACGATCCTGATCTCGGGCGGCCGCAAGGACAAGGTCCGCAAGGGCGACATTCTCGGCGCCCTCACCGGCGAGGCCGGTGGCCTGCGCGGCGCCGATATCGGCAAGATCGAGATCCAGGAGCTGTTGTCCTACGTCGCGGTGTCGCGGCGCGTGATCCGTGATGCGGTTGCCAGCCTGAACAAGGGCCGGATCAAGGGCCGGCGGTTCCGCGCGACGCATGTCGGTGGCGACGGTCGGCGCTAGCAGGGCGGTTGAGTGGCGGCTGCTTTCGGGTGGCACAAATCGCCGAGCATGCCGCGTGGCACGATTGCTACAGTGGCCGAACCCCGATGGCCGGCTGCTTGCGTTGCCATGGCCGGCAAGCATGCGATTCGAGAGGCATTTCGTTACTGTCGAATGGCCACTGACTACCAATGCCGATGCCAACCCTTCTCCCGTTGCTCTTGATCGCAGGCGTTGCCGCCGTTCTTGGCCCGCGATTGCACTCGCAGTCAGTTTCTGGTGAACAGTCACCGGACGCGGACTTCGCGGCGCCCGTGCGGATCCAGGTCGGTGGCGAGTTCCTTGGCACCAAGCGCAACTACCCATCGCCGGTCTTTCACGACGTCAACGGCGATGGTCGCCATGACATTGTGATCGGTGACCTCGGAGGCAGCATCACCGTGGCCATCCAGCGCGAGGGCGACGCGATTGCTTTCGAACGCGACTACCCAATCTTGGGGCAAAACCAGCAGCCACTTCGCTTCCACAATTGGTGATGCATTGGCATGAGTCCACAGTTCGTGGACTTCGATCTGGACGGCCACCTCGATGTGTTGACCGCGACGTTTGATGGTGCGGTGCATCTTGCTCGTGGCACAGAAGACGGCTTCGCCAAACCGGAACATGTGCTCGATCAGCGTCGCAACCGAATCGTGCTCAACAAGTTCTTCACGACGAAGAACAAGTGGCAGACAACCAAGCGCAGCGACCCGAGGGGTGGGGCGCCGGCCGAAGGTCACCTCACCGCCTGTGTTGCGATGGACGTCGACGGGGATGGCGATCTTGACTTGATCCTCGGGGATCACACCAAGGGCTTCCTCTACGTCCGGCGCAACCAAGGCAGTGCGCGCAGTGCGAAGTTCGCAACCAAGAATGAACGGCTTCGCTGTGGCGGTAAGGCGCTGCAAGTTCCGAATGGAGTGATGTCCTTGCGAGTCGTCGATTGGAACGGGGATCAAAGAAGCGATCTGCTGGTCACGTCCACGGCTGGCTTTGGGCCGGCACCGGGTTCTGGTGTCTACGTCTGCATCGATCAATCACAACAAGGCGCGTGGTGCCCATCGCAGCCGATACCACTGTTGGCGGAATACGATGGACACCTGCAGCTTGGGCCGGAGCGGGTCACGAGCGGGCTCTATGCCGACCTTGGCGATGTCGACGGAGATGGAGATTTGGATCTGATCGTCGGGGGCTACGCTACCTGGCGGAGCAGCGCCGCCGAAGTTTCGGGCAGGCCCAGCTATGCGTTGGCGAAACTCCAGCAAGAGTCGTTGGCGCTAGCCAAGGACACCGCGCGAAGCGCGCGGGAGTCGTGGCACGTCACTCGTGAGATGAGCGATGCCGAGCAGTTGCAGTGGACCCGCAAGCGCTTCCTGAAAGCCAAGGATCCGATGAAGCTGTTCGCCATCGGCGCGAAGCGGCAGGAATTGGAACAGCGCATCAAGCATATCTTGCCCAACGAGCACAAGCAGCCGTTCCTCTGGATCTACCAGAACCGTGCCGTGGCAGGAGAGCGCAAGTTGACGAAGCCGATGACGATGGCGAACCGCACCGCCGCGAAGTAACCGCCGTGAAGTAGGCGTCTCAGCGGCCCGTCGCGATCGGCGGTTCGACGACCCTGTTGAAATGCTCCATCACGCGCTTGAGCATCGGCTCTACGTCGTCGACTTGCACGACAATGAGGTCGCCCGACTGCACGATCTCGAAGGCGCGATCGACCGCTTGCATGGGGTCTGGGATGATCTCCACGTTGTCGTCGACGAACCCTGTTGCCAGCACGCCGGCCAGCACGATGCCTGGAGTTTCGCCGGGCTTGCGATCGCGAGGGTCAAGGTCGGTCACGATGATCTGGTCATAGACTCCGGCGAGCGCTGCACCAAACTGCTTGATGTGCTCGTCGAGGCGATTGCCGGTCCCGTGCGCGACGACGATCTTGCGCCCGTTGCTGATGCGTGGCAACACGCTGCCAAGTGCGTTCACTGCCGGGACGTTGTGCCCGTAGTCGATGAGCACCTTGAACGTGATGAAGTCGATGACATTCATTCGTCCGGGGTTCTGGGTGGCGCTGGGGTGGAATGTGCTGATACCGCTGCGAATCATGTCCACCGGTAGACCCAGGCCGTGGAGCGCTCCGACGGCAGCGAGGACATTCGAAATATTGAAGGTAGCCACGCCGCCCAAAGTAATCGGGATCTCGCGCACGGACAGCAACCTCACCGATGGCTCGGCGGAGTGAATGACGACGTCGCCGTCTTGCAGAACGACTGCGGTGCCACCCGTGGCCAAGTGCTGTTTGATCGCATCGTTGTCGGCATGCAATGAGAACAGGATCTTCTGGCCGCCGGCCCGGTCCTGGAGTCCGACTACAATTGCATCATCGGCGTTGAGCACGGACACCCCGGAGCTTTTGACGACTTCGACCACGGTGCATTTGACGAGCGCGAGGTCCTCGAGATCTTCGACACCATCTACGCCGATGTGGTCTTCGTCGACGTTGAGCAGGACTCCGACATTGCAGTTGTCGAAGCCAAGGCCGCGCCGGACGATGCCGCCGCGCGCGACCTCAAGAACGGCGTGATCTACGGTTGGTTCGCGCAGCACGATGCCTGCTCCCTCCGGGCCGGAGAAGTCTCCTTGCAGAATCTCGGCGCCATCGATCTCGACACCGGTCGTGCCGGCGAAGCCGACCTTCTTGCCGCAATACTTCAGAGCATGCGTGATGAGCTTCGCGGTGGTGGTCTTGCCGTTCGTGCCGGTAACGGCGACGATCGGAACTTCATAGTCGCCATTTGGCGGGAACAGCATTTCGACGAACGGTTTGGCGACATCGCGCGCCTTGCCCTCGGTTGGTTCGAGGTGCATTCGGAATCCGGGCGCCGCGTTGACCTCGACGATGCCAGCCTCGGCGGGCAACGGTCGGTCGAGGCCCGGTGCAACGATATCGATACCGATGCAGTCCATGCCGACGATGCGCGCGATTCGCTCGCATGTCAGCCGCACATCTGGATGGACTTCATCGGTGACGTCGCGAGACGTGCCGCCAGTGCTGAGATTGGCCGTCGACTTCAGCCTCAGCTTCACGTCGGGTGGCAGCACGTCGTCAAGCTTGTAGCCCTGGAACGAGAGCAGGCGATTGGTCATGTGATCCACGGCGATTGCGGTTAGCACGCGCTCGTGCCCGACGCCTCGGCGTGGGTCTTCGTTGACGATTTCAATCAACTTTCGGATCGACGACTCGCCGTCGCCGATGACGTGCGCTGGTTCACGGACCGCGGCCGCCACCAGGTTGTAGTCGATGACCAGCACGCGGAAGTCGACGCCTGTGAGGCTGCGTTCGACGACGACGTCATCGCATATCCGGAGCGCGGACTTGAACGCCGTCTCGAGTTCTTCGATGCCGCTGACACTGGCCGTAATCCCTCTGCCATGGTTCCCGACTCCGGGTTTCACGGCTACCGGATAACCCAGGTCAGCCGCGGCGCGCGTTGCCTCTGCGAGCGACGTGACGATGCTGCCATCGGGGGCCGGGATACCGGCGCCGCGAAGCAGTTCTTTCGTCCGGAACTTCTCGTCTGCGATCTCGACACCGA
>CAXBFC010000080.1:0-22442 GCA_963974725.1 uncultured bacterium
TCTTGATCGAGCCGCAGTGCAACATGCTTGCGCCGAAGTATGGGTTGACCAAGGTCTTGTCACGCTGCAGCCAGTCGGCGCCCTTGTTGTCGAATGCCATCGGGCAGTGCATCACGTAGAGCACCGAACCCGAGGAGTTCCCGGCAAGAGTTTGCATAGCAAGCAGTCGCATCGTTGCGGGTTCAAACCGCTTGCGCAGAGCCTCGATGTCTTTGGCTACCGGCGCGGTGACGGAGTCCTTCAGTTGCACGAGAGCCTCGGTTGTCGAGGTCGCTAGGTCGCCTTCGCCGTGAACCATCGTCGCGGTCACCGCGACCCGCAGCTTGGAGAACGCTTTGTGTGCGTTGTCGGTGTCGTCCGCAGCCAGTGCCGTTTGCAGCTCAACATAGGCCGCGATCAAGGTGTCGAACCCGTGAACGCGCGGTCGCGCGGGGTCTGGCTTCACGGGTTTGGGTGTCGGCGATTCCTCAGCGCGTGACTTGGGCTCTTGCGTTGACTGCGGGGTCGTTGACGGATCCGTTTTCCTGGGTTGGTTCTCAGTTGCGGAGCGCGTGTCTTCTTTAAGGCCGGGGAACTCGGTGCGGATCTCGCCGCAGGTGAGCATTGAGGCGCCGAAGTACGGGTTTAGGATCTTACGATCACTTTGCAGCCAGCTGGCCCCTTGGCCGTCCATGGCCATGGGGCAATAGGCTTCAAATCGCAGCGCTTCGTCGGCGTGGCGGAACGTGCTCTCCAGTGTTAGGACGCTCCCGGAGATGGCACCGAAGGCAGTTCGCAACTGCTTGATCGTGGCAGCCTCGGTCCCCTTCTTCGTGGCACGGGCCAACACGGTTTTCTCTTCTTGCCAGCGAACATCGCCTTGCCGCGGCAAGCCGCCTGGGTTGACGCTGTCCAAGCTGCTCCGCAGAGCCGCGACGGCGGCTTGCGCTGCGACGAAGTCATCGCTGGCGAGCGCTTGCTGCAGTTCGCCGTAGGCCGAATAGAGTGCGGTGAGAGACAGTCGGAAAACACTCGATGTCGGCCCGGTAAACGTGTGGGCGTCACCCTGCATCGACATCATCGATGGCTTTGCCTGGATCTGCATCGAGCTGTCGATTCGGAATGCTCCGTTCACGACGACTCTGTCCGTTTCGCTCAGGCCAGCCAGCACGATGTAGTAGTCACCGGCGCGCGGTCCGAGAATGATCTCGCGGCCTTCAAAGGTAGGCTTCTTCTTGCCTTGGAGTTCGACGTAGACGACAGCGCGAGCACCCGTGACGAGCACCGCTGATGCAGGGACGGTCAGTGGCTTACCCTCTTCGAGCGCGGTCGAGTGCTTGAGCAGGCTCTCGGCGGGAACGAGGTCCATGCCGCAAACGTCGCACTTTCCGGGGCCGTCTTTGACGACTTCGGGATGCATGGGGCTGATCCACTTACCCTGTAGTCGTGGTTCCAGCACGTGGCCACTCTGGCCGACGCGGGACTGCACAACAGCCCGAACGAACATGCCTGGCTTGAGCTCACCGTTGGGGTTCGCAACGTTGACGCGTACCTTTACTGTGCGGGTGCGCTCATGGACGGTTGGGTTGAGGAATGAGATCCATCCCTCAAACACTCGTCCGGGGAATGCTTCAGTGTTGACGGATACCGCTTGTCCGTAGCGAAGCCACGGAAGGTCTTGTTCATACGCATCGAGCTGCACCCATAGCTGGCTGAGATCTGCAATGCGGTAGATCGCAGTGCCCTCCTTGATGTAGTCTCCTTCTTTGAGTGCTTTGTGAACCACAACTCCGGCCGCTGGGGACCGGATGAGCATGTGGTCTTCCGCAGTGCCTCGTTCTTCGATCGCGGCGACTTGGTCTTCTGCGAGGCCCCAGAGCAGCAGCTTGTCCCGAGCTGACTCGTAGCCGCGCTTGTTGCTGTCTCTCTGGAAGGCGCTCGCGTCAGCTGATGTGGTGTCGAGTCGCTTCTTGGCTTCGATGAGCTCCTGTTGTCCAACAAGCAGATCTGGACTGTAGAGCCACACGAGGTGGTCGTTCTTCTTCACCGATACGCCGGTGTAGTCGACGTAGAGCCGATCTAGGCGGCCGCCGACGCGCGCGGCAATCGTGCGCACTCTCGTTTCGTCGTAGTCGACTTTGCCGACTAAGCGCACAGGCATGGTCAGGAACTGACGTGTGACCTGGGTTGTCCGGATGCTCGCCAATGCAACCGATGCCGGGGACATCGCGAGCTGTCTTGGCCCCGTGTCGTCGCCCTTTGCCATGGGTACGAGGTCCATACCACACTTGGGACAATCGCCAGATTCAGGCATCTGGATCTCTGGATGCATCGGGCATGTCCAGAGGGTTGGCTCGGCGGACGGTGTGGCCTCACCGCCGGTCATGGCGGCGTGGTCATGCTCGGCTTGAGTACCTGTTTCCGTGGAATAGGCCCACCAACTGGTGCTCCATCGTCCAACGATGAGTACCAATGCGACGGCAACGACCGCCAGAACTTTCGTTAGCCAAGATCTCATAGCTCTCCTCCAATAAGTGCTTCGAGGCGTGCCTTGCTTTGGTAGTGGTCCCTGCAAGCGCGCCAGTATCCAGTTTCAAAATCGAGAAGGGTCCGTTCGCTGTCGATCAAGTCGAGCAGCGAAGACCGGCCTGTGCGGTACGACGAACGCGTCACTTCGAGTGACTCTCTTGCTCGCGGTAGAAGTGTCTCGCGGTAGAGCACTAGCTGCCGACCGGCATCGTCGAGTTGGAACGCGGCATGTTCGACGTCGGTGCGCAGCGTCGCTCGGCGGTCGCTCAGGGCGTGTGTTGCAGCCGAGACTAGAAGCTGAGCCTCGCGTTCTGCGGCGCTGTACTTATGCCCCCAGATGGGGAGATTGAACATGACTGACAATGCCAGTGGGTCGTCGCCATTCCCGCGTGTTGGCGCCAGGGCAGAGCCCGTTTCGATGTAGTCGACACCAACAGTTACGTCTGGCCAGCGAGTGAGCTCTGCCAGCTCTTTTCGATGCTGGTTCTTGCGGATTCGCTCGGTTAGTTCGAGGAGATCGGGGTTGCGCTGGTCGGCGCGCCTTAGCAGGTCGGCGGTGTTGGCGCCGAGTGCATTGAGCTTCGGCTCCACCAGATCCGGTAGCGGTAGCGGTGCGTGGCGCCGCAGGTTCATGGCTGCCGCGAGTCTCGCGCTGAGCGATGCACGAACCTTCTGAAAGGACGCGAGGTCATTCTCTATGCGGCCAACCTCTACTTGTAGTCGAAGCAGGTCTTGTTGCCCGCCGTTCGCCCCGGCGATTCGCTGTTGCACGACAGGCTCGAGTTGCTTGAGCAGCTGGAGTACATCGTTCGTGATGCGAATCGACTGAGAGAGGTAGGCGTAGTCGAAGTAGGCAACCTGGATTTCGCGCTCGACACCGAGTCTTACGGCGACAACTCGCTGCCAGCGCTCTCGGGCATCTGCGGCGGCTACGTTGCCGCGAAGATCCAGCTTGCCGAACCATGGGAAGGTTTGAGAGAGGGAGTAGCGACGTTCTTGAGGTCCTGTGCGGGTCTCAACGGATTCGACGAACTGCCCGAAGGAGAACACGGGGTCCGGCAAGGTGGTGACCTGCGGGATGCGTTCCAGCATCGCTCGCCAACGTTCGTATTCCGAGCGCAGCGACGCGTTGTGATGCATGCCGTAGCGCAGATATAGGTCCAGGTCCGAGCGCTCGAAGACCTGCTCGTCCGATGGCGGGGCGGAGGGTGTGCCGCCCTCAATGGAGGTCATCATGTGTTCGGTCCGCTGGGGGCCGAACAGGGCTGCCGAGCGTTCCCGAGCGAGCTTCAGGTTTGGGCGAGCGTGGCAACCGGCAACAGCCAGTGCCAACGAGGCGCCAAGGATCATTCGCAGTCTGTTTTCTAGCATCTACCGTCACCAGGGGGAGCGCGGGCACGAATGCACCGCAAGTTCGACTGGGTTGCTGGAATCTCCAGCGACACATCGCCTTGGTTCGGGAGTGGTTGCTAACCGCCGTGCGGGGTAGCAACTGTCTGCAGACCTGCGCTCGATGTTCTGGGCAAGCAGCCTGGCAGACGGATCCCGAGCGTCAGGCCCGGAACCTAGCTATCAGATCAGGAAGACCTGGTAGATCAGCTGAAGCGGAGGGCCTGTTTGGGCTCTGGGGATCGGCTTGTACCGCACCCGCACTTCGATCGCATGGCAGGACTGGTTGCAACGAGCTGCGGTTGGCAGCAAGGCGCCGACGTAGTTCTCCAGAAGGTCATCGCGCTCGCTCTTTTGCGCGGCGTACGCGGCGTGCGCGCTAGCGTGAGAGCAAGAACACGTTTTTCCGTGGCCTCCTGCAGAGCCAGTGTTCGCAACAGCCTCATCCTCGGACTTATCGCCTGCACTCTGGGCGGCATGCATCGAGCAGCAGTCGTGCTTCGATTCGCTTGTGCCGTCGCGCCGGGCGCCCTCGGAGGAGTCGTGGGCGCTTGAAGTGCAGCAGCACGACTCGCCAAACAATTGCGTGCCCGAGCAACGGCTCACGTTCGGAAGGAACGCAAGCTGGAGCACCATCAGCAAGGTGCCAATGAATACTCGGTTGTTGGTTAGGCGGTTCATCACGACTGCGCGCCTCCAGAGGCTACAAGGAAACCTACTCCTAGTCGACGGGCTGCGTGCGGGTCAAGTGTCCCGAGTGCGTAGGCACCTGCACACAGCTTCGTCAAGTGGAGTCTCAGGGTGTGCGGCGTCGCCAAATCGGTGGCTGCCGCTGCTCTGAAGCTCGTGTCTTCACCGTCTGGTTGTCGGGGTCGCATGCAGTCTCGTGTTGTGTTGCGTTGCGCGAGATACTATAGGGGGGTATACTACCAGGAAAAGGAACCAATGCTCCCCGATGATCAAAAAAAGAAAATCCGCGCTCGCCTAAGAAGAATCGAAGGACAGGTGGGCGGCTTGATTCGCATGGTTGAGGCAGACAAATACTGCATCGACATTCTGCAGCAGGTTCAGGCAGTGCAGGGTGCGTTGGCGCAGGCCAGCAAGCAACTGCTGCAATCGCATATGAAGACGTGCGTTGCACACGCGTTCGATTCGAAGAAGGCTGCCGATCGAGAGCGGGTCATTGCCGAGGTCGTGGACCTCTTCGCGAAGACCAGCAAGGCGGGGACGGGCAAGTAGTGGCAACCATGAACGACGCATCCCAAACGACTATTGACGGCAAGCACGCTTGTTGCCATCCCGATAAACCAGACGTCACTGGTCCATCCGACGCGATCTATACGTGTCCGATGCATCCTGAAGTGCGGCAGGTCGGCCCAGGTAGCTGTCCTTCTTGTGGCATGGCGCTCGAGCCGGTCGAGGTGCAGCTGCAGGAAGACGACTCCGAGTTTCGCGACATGAAGCGCCGCTTCTATTGGGCCGCGGCCTTCACGCTGCCTGTCGTCGCGTTGGCGATGGGCGACATGTTGCTCCCTGGCTCGCCGATTCATGACATGTTTGGGGATACCGGTCCGTGGTTCGAGGGAGTGCTCACGGCGCCAGTCGTGTTCTGGGTGGCACAGCCGATTCTTGCGCGGTTTTGGGATTCGATCCGGGGATGGCGCCTGAACATGTTCACCTTGATTGGGCTGGGAGTGCTCGTCGCATTTGGCTACAGCACCGTGGCGCTGCTTGCGCCAGGTCTGTTCCCAGACGGATTCCGGGGGCCTTCTGGGGTCGCGGTCTACTTTGAAGCGACTGCGGTCATCATCACGCTCGTACTGCTCGGTCAGTTGTTGGAGCTTGGTGCTCGTAGCCGGACCGGGGCGGCAGTGAAGGCATTGCTTGACCTATCGCCGAAAACTACGCGGCGAGTTGATGCGAACGGAGCAGAGCACGAGGTCCCAATTGAGGCCGTCGCTATGGGCGACCACCTTCGGGTTCGACCCGGTGAAGCGGTGCCCGTTGATGGCACGGTGGTCGACGGAGTCAGCCCGGTGGATGAGTCGATGGTGACTGGTGAGCCGGTTCCCGTTGACAAGGCGGAGGGTGACTCAGTGGTTGGCGGCACACTGAATACCACCGGAAGTCTTCTGATGAGGGCGGAGCGGGTAGGGCGTGACACACTGCTCGCGCGCATCGTTCAGATGGTTGCGGATGCGCAGCGGAGCCAGGCTCCGATTCAGAAACTGGTCGACAGGGTTGCTGGCTGGTTCGTGCCGGTTGTTGTCGGGTGTGCCGTCGCGACCTTTCTCGCCTGGAGTTATTGGGGGCCGGAGCCGAGCTTGAGCTATGCACTCATCAACGCGGTCGCCGTGCTGATCATCGCGTGTCCGTGTGCACTCGGACTTGCAACTCCGATGTCCATCATGGTTGCCACCGGCAAGGGCGCGCAAATGGGCGTGCTCTTTCGCAATGCTCGGGCCATCGAAGCGCTGCGAGATGTAGACACGTTGGTAGTAGATAAGACGGGCACGTTGACGCTGGGGAAGCCCGATCTAACACAGCTGTTGCCGCACGGAGCCACGACAGAGGACGAGTTGCTGCAGGTGGCGGCGAGCCTTGATGCGCAAAGTGAACACCCATTGGCGCAAGCCATCGTGGTCGCTGCGCGAATCCGAGGCTTGTCGCTGCAGCCTGTTCTCGAGTTCCGTTCGATAACCGGCAAGGGTGTCGCCGGATCGCTTGGTGCACAGCACGCGGCTGTTGGTAATCGTTCGCTGATGGAGGATCAGGGCGTGTCACTTAACGAAGCTGTTCAGGCTGAGGCTGCGAGCCTTCGCTCGGCAGGAGCAACTGTCGTCTTTTGCGCTATGGGCGGCGAACTGCTTGGAATGCTCGCTGTCGCGGATCCGATCAAGGAGTCTACGCCGAGCGCGATCCGTGAACTTCAAGCCATGGGCCTTCAAGTTGTCATGCTTACTGGCGACAACAAGGGCACTGCGGCCGCCGTTGCTGGTGAGTTGGGGCTCGACGACTTCATTGCGGACGCTTTACCGGAGGACAAGCTCAAGTGCGTCTCCGAGTTGCAGTCGCAAGGCCGCAAGGTGGCGATGGTGGGTGATGGCATCAACGACTCGCCAGCTCTTGCCAAGGCCGATGTGGGTATTGCCATGGGAACGGGCACAGACATCGCGATGGAGAGCGCGTCCGTCACCTTGGTGGAGGGTGATCTCAGAGGCATCGTGCGGGCACGCCGCTTGAGCGAGGTTACGATGCGGAACATTCGGCAGAACCTGGTGTTTGCGTTTGGCTACAACGCCGCGGGAGTGCCGCTAGCTGCCGGCGTCCTCTATCCGATGACAGGGTGGCTGCTGAGTCCGATGATTGCTGCCGCTGCGATGAGCCTGAGCTCGGTGTCAGTCATCGCCAATGCGTTGCGCTTGCGCCGGGTGCGTCTTGGTGACCCGTTCGTTCGAGCCTGAGCACAGACTCAGCCAATGGTGTCGCTTGTTCCGAAAAGCAAGCGCATCAGCTTCAGCGTTCGTTGTGCGGGCCGGTGCGTAGTAGATCTGGAGGTTCCTGCGGCAGTCGTCGGCAGTGAAGTGAGTGGATTGCTAGGATGAAGGTCATGGCAAGCCGCTACGTGTACGCGCGAGGTTTGTGCTGATGTGGTTGCGGTTCCTGTTCGGCAAGAGCGTCAAGTTTGACCTTTCGGGGCGCGAGCTGCTGTTCACTACGTGATACCGAATGCCACTACCGGCCTCGCGGCGTTTCAGGGCCATCAGGAACTGGTGAGTAGCTCCCCAGATACTGGCGTCGGTTGGTTTACTCGGGCATTCGGATCCCACGCGTTGACCTGAGAACGCGAAGGTCTGTGTCGGTGCGCTTCGTACGTAGGTCGGGGGGCAAATATAGTAGGGCGAGCGGAAGTGGACGTGCGTCGGGCCATGGGGGAACCAGCATGCGACGCGGGGGCCGACTGGCGGCCGGTGCCACTGGCGAACTCCAAGTGCTCGGCCTTCGATGGTACGTCCCTTGCTGTAGAGGTCAGCAGCGAGGCCTCACGACTTCGTTAGTCATCCCGTGTGCATTCTGCTTCTTCTTCCCTCTACCTGCCAGGAACCGAGTTCTCGTACGTAGTTTCCGACTTGCCCTCCTGTTCGCGCTCGTGGTGAGCACTTCCGCTTGTCATGGATTGGGTTGCCACTAAGGCGAGCCAATAGCATCGACAGGTTTGATCAATGAGTGACAACCGTGGAGATGTGAGGGTTCTCCTCGTTGATGATCAGCAAGTCGTGCGCGAAACGATCCAAATGACCCTTGTAGCAGCAGGGTTTGTTGCGCTGTCGCGGGGACTGTCCAATGAGTTGGTGCAACAGCTGGAGGCCGTACGGTTTGACCTTGCGATCATCGACCATGACATGCCCGGGCTTGACGCTTCCGATGCCGTAGCCCTTGTCCGTGAACACTGCCCAGAAGCGACTGTGGTGGGCCATAGCGGCCGGAGTCGAAGGCAAGAGTTCTTGGCCATGGGGGCTAATGGCTTTCTACAGAAGCCGTGGATTCTCAGTGAGCTTCTCCCATTTCTTCCCAGCGTCGGGCAATAGCCATGGTTCGCGGAGCACGCCCGTAAGTCGCTCACTGCTGACTGTGCTGCTGGAGGAACCGTTGGTTGAGCGATTGCACTGATTTGACCATGGATACCAATGAAGAGAATGCTGGACTCGGTCAGTGGTGGACATTTGCACCACTCCGCAACTCCCTGATCGCGGCGGTAGTAGCCCTCTCTGGGCTGACCTTCGGTGCGGCTGGGCTGGGGGGCGAGGCCCTCGCGCTTCCAATCTATCTGATCGCTATCCTGATCGGCTGGTACTACTGGCTGCTCCGCGGGATACACGAACTGCTCGTGGAACGTATGATCGGCATCGACATGCTGATGTTGGCAGCGGTGATTCCTGCCGTTGCGCTCGGCATGTCGGGTGAGGCAGCTGCATTTGTCGTGCTGTATGCCGCAGCGGTGGGTGTCGAGGACTATGCGTACGCTCGGACGCGCCTATCGATTCGGGCGCTGCTGGACTTGGTTCCAAAGCAAGCGCGATTGCTTCGCGGAGCGCGTAAGGTCTTGGTCCCGGTTGAACGCCTAAGGCGTGGCGACCGCTTCCTCGTGCGGCCGGGAGAATCGGTGGCAACGGACGGGGTTGTCATCAAGGAGCGCAGTAGTATCAACGAGTCGCTGGTAACCGGGGAGTCGGCACTTGTGAGCAAGAAGCAGGGTGATCCGGTCCTCGCCGGAACGCTCAATAGCGCGGGGGTGCTCACGGTCCGAGCCACATCCAGAATCAGCAACAACACGCTCTCGAGGATCATTCATTTCGTCGAGGAAGCGCAGGACCAGAAGGGGCGCTCGCAGAAGTTGATCGAGCGCTTTTGCAGGCGCTACATCCCAGCAGTGCTGGTGGCTGCGTTGCTGCTCTTCGTAGTCGCCTGGCTGCTCGGATACGCTCCCAGTGAATGGGGGCACCGTGCGGTTGTGTTGCTGGTGGCGGCGGCTCCCTGTGCGCTGGTCATCTCCCTTCCGATCGCCATGGCTGCAGGAATGACCGGTGCCGGTCGGAACGCAATCCTGATCAAAGGTGGGGCGCATCTGGAGCACCTCGGGGTCATTCGCACGATCGCCTTCGACAAGACCGGGACGGTGACCTGCGGCAGGCTAGGAGTAACTGATGTGATCGCACCGGGCACCTCCGAGTCGTCGCTGTTGGCGGTCGCCGCGGCTCTGGAGAGAGAGTCCGATCACCCCATCGGAAGCGCCGTCGTGGCCGCTGCGAGCGAGCGCCAGGTCAGGGCAGTCGAGGCGATCGATTTCGAATCCCTCGTTGGCTCTGGTGTTCGTGCGGCCATCGATGGCGAGGTCTGGTTCGTCGGAAGCCCCGCGCTCTTTCGCGACAACGGCTGCGACTTGGACTCGATGCATCAGGCGATCGAGGATCTCGAGAGTTCCGGGAAGACCGTCGTGGTTGTCGGACGCGAGAATCATGTCGCAGGTTTGATTGCACTACAGGACACGATCCGACCCGAGGCCGCGTCGGTTGTGCAGGAATTGCAACAGGCGGGTGCTCGGCTGGTGCTGCTCACTGGCGACAACTTGCGGGCTGCTGAGAGGGTTGCGGAGACGTTGGGCATCGAGGACGTGCGCGCTCACCTGAAGCCGAAAGACAAGGTCGCGGTCATCGGCGAGCTCGAGCGCGAAGCGCCCGTGCTCATGGTCGGGGACGGGGTTAGCGATGCGCCGGCTCTGGCGTCCGCTACGTGTGGCATCGCGATGGGGACGGCTGGCACCGAAGCTGCTCTCGAGGCCGCCGACATCGCCGTGATGCCGGGCGATCTGCGCAAGTTGACGCAGGCCCTTCATCTGGGCCGTAGAGCTCGGGAGATCAGTCGGCAGAACATCCTCTTGTCGTTGGTCGTTCTAGCGGTGCTCATTCCCCTCGCGGTTTCCGGGCTCGTTGGGCTGGCGGTCGCTATGATTGTGCACGCGACCAGTGTGCTGCTCGCGGTGGCAAACGGGATGAGGGTTGGTCGGTTGACAGAATCGACCGCTCACGCCGATGCGACTTCGAGCGCCAAGGAGGCGGGCGCGTGAATGGGCTGCCTATTCAGTCCTAGCTGAGTGTGACTGGCACCGTTTCGTCGATTGTTCCCGTTTGTGGGGTGGGGAGCCGGTGATAAGCCATTCGCTGGGACGCCGTTGGCGATGAGTTTCATTAGGTGGCCACCCGTTGGGGTTCGTTTGTTCGGATCTTGGGCAGCACCAGTCTCGCTGATGAGTTAGATGTTGGCCTTGTCGCAGCCCTGGGCACCGGTAGTTGCAGTGGCGGGATGGCTCTCGCGAAGCTGCTGGCGCACGTTGCAAATCGCATGTGCCCCTCGGACGGCGCCAAAGCAACTTGGTCACGCGTGCATTCGCGCTCTTGCCGCAGTAGGCCCTCGCGTGCTCTCTATGGACGATGAGCAGTATCGTGACTCGCTCGCCCACGCGCGTTACGGAAATTGGCGGATGTTGCTCTACGATAATACGTGAGCGCATCGCAGTGATGGTGCGTCTCGCGGCCTTATCGCTCTCGTATTTGGTTGAGATCTGAGGCCCCGCTCGATTCCGGTGAACTCAGTGCCAATGGTTGCAGGAGGATTTGAGCAGCGTTGGACGCCGGTCAGAAAGCCAGCAGCTGGTGCGCAGGACCTGACCACTAGGAATCGGGTGCTCTTGCCGAGTGGCCCGCCAAAGTGCGGCAAGCAAGCGCGACCGAGTTCGTAGTTGTGGTCTCAAGCATAGGTCGTCGTCGAAATGAATAGCATGTTGGGTGAGGAGGTACGGGCGTTGCATCAGCGCTCATGATGATAGGCAAGCACGCTCCATCCGGCCTATTGTTGACTCGGCTTCGGGCAAGGAGTGGTTCGCGCGGCTGCGCCCCTTTTAGCCCCCGTCAAACCTGCCATGCCCAATCAAGTACCTGCCATTCCTCATCGCTTCGTCCTGCCCTGCAGGCTGTTGCTAGCAGGATTCGTTACCCTCGCAGCATGCAGCGATAGCAACAACCCACCACCGATCGGAATCGCAGACGAGCCGATCGTGGCCGCTGGCGCGCCGTTACCTGGGCTCGTGGTGTCGATCGAGAACGTTAGCGGCAGTCGGGGCTCCGGCAGGGCCCGCATCGGCGATCGTCTGGTGGTCGACTTCACCGTCCAGACTGACTCGGGTGCACCACTGGAACTGTCGAACTTGCAGCGCGCAGCCATCATGGTCTCTGGCCCAACGTTCAACTACCAACGCGTCATCTCGTCGCAATCGGATTTGCGCGAACGCGCGATCAAGCGAGCACTCGGCTCCTACCGCTACACGTTCGAGGTTCCGATACCTGCGGTCTACGCCGCGCCGTTCAACGATACGACCGCACTCGAAGAGGGAGAACTCACCGGTCAAGCCTTGCTCGCGGGGACCTACACCGTCGGCGTGGAGTTGCGCAAAGACTATGTAATCGACGGCGTGACCGACCGCGACCCGGGCAACGCCTCGCGTGACTTCTTGATCGGCGACGCCACCGAGATCGTCAGCCGCGAAGTCGTCACCCTTGCGAACTGCAACCAGTGTCACGGCGAACTGCGGGCGCACGGCGACAACCGCAACAACGTGACCAACTGCTTGCTTTGCCACACGGCTGGCTCTGAGGATCGCAACACCCTGACGGTCGCGAACGGTACGCCGGGTCGGACCGTGGACTTCAAGGTGATGATCCACAAGATCCACGCAGGCGTGCATCTGCCGTCGGTCAATGGGGTCACCACGAATCCAGATGGCACCCGCGACTACACGGCGCCAAAGAAGCCCTACCAACTGATTGGTTACAACGACCGCTTGATCGACTTCTCGGAAGTCGCCTTCCCGGTCTGGCCGAGCCTTGCATACCCCATGCCGCGCGACCTCGGGTATGACGCCTTGTCGCAGACGGAACAAGGGCTTGAGAACAGCATGCGGTCGGCGTCGGTCGACTGCGCCAGCTGTCATGGCGACCCCGATGGCGCGGGCCCGTTGCCGGCGCCGGCCCAGGGCGACCTGGCCTACGCGCAGCCGTCGGTGTCCGCTTGCGCCTCGTGCCACGATGACTGGAACCCGGACCACCTCTACACGGCGAACGGGCAGACGATGCCCGCCGAGCGCAACAACTCAACCTGCAAGGAATGCCATCGCCCGAGTAGCGGGCCGCTTGATGTGCAGAATGCGCACGTACACCCGTTGGTCGATCCGGCCTTCGCGGAGGGGCTGCGCTTCGAAGTGCAATCAATTGTCGACGTGCCATCTGCAGGTGCCGAGAACAACGCTTTTGAGGTCAATGAGCGCGTTAACGTCACAATGACGATCAAGGACGGTAGTGGCGTCGACGTGCCGGCAACGGCACTGTCGCGTATCGAAGCGGTCATCAATGGCCCGACGAGCAACCCGAACCTGGTGCACTACGTGCGCGTGCCGATGGCGGCGCTAGGCAGTGGTCCGAGCTACACGTTCAACTTGCCTCAGTCGGTCTACTACGAGCCGGTTGGCAACTCGGATGCGGGCACCCTCAACGAGATGTTCACGACCAGTCGGGCCCCGCATTGGAATGTCAGTGGCGCCGCCACGTCGCTGTTGTTGCGAACGGGAACGGGGGCAGGTAGTACGCTCGCTGCGAACGCTGGCGCCTACCAGAACTTCCTCGACCTTGCCGTTGGTGGCGGGGCCAACTTTGCCAAGGATGACTTCCTCGTGATCGAAGATGGTGAGCCTTCTCGGCGTGAGTTCCTGCGCGTGCAGCGTGTCGATGGCGATCGCCTGTGGTTCTCGTCCGCCTACAGCCAGAACTACGCACCGGGCCTGCGCGGACCGCACGCGCTAGGCTCGTCGGTCGACAAGGTAGTTGTGCCGCTCGATGGCATGGGTCAGCCTGTGCCGATCCCGCCATCGAGCTACTCACTGGATGCAGTGACCGGCATCGTCACCGAGACAACGGAGTTCGGCGCTGGCGAAGTGCTGGTGACCTACACCAGCGACTTCCTGGTGCCGCCCAACTACACCGGGACCTTCAACGAATCTCCGGATCTTGATCAGAGCTGGGGCGACTGGGTCGGACTGCCGGTCCTGTCGGGCACCTACAACATCGGCATCTGGGGGCGGCGCTCCCTGACGTTCCCGGTCAGCGTCGGTGGCGTGAGCCAGTCGACAAGCTACAACGAGGCTTCGGACCCAGCCGTGACGCCGGTGCTATTCGGCACGGCGACGGTTCTCAGCGTGATCAACCGCATCGATAGCAGCGAAGGCTGCTACCGCTGTCACACCGACATCCAATTCCACGGCGGTGGCCGCAAGGGTTACGACACGTGCTTGCTCTGCCACGGCGTGGCCGGCGCGGAGGACGCGGCAACCTACGTGTATGCAAACGCGGAGGAGTCGACCGGGGTGACCATCGATTTCCGCACGATGCTGCACAAGATCCACGCGGGCAAAGTCCTCGACGCCGGCGAGGAATACAAGATCGTCGGATTCGGGGGCAGGTCGCACAGCTATGAGAACGTCGGTTTCCCGTTCATGCCGGGTGGAATTAGCAACTGCACTAGCTGTCACGGCGAGAACTCGACGTCCTGGATCGAGCCCGCGGAACGTGTTCACTCGGCGGCGTTATTGCCGACGCGCAGCTGGCGCTCGGCGTGTGCTTCCTGCCATGACTCAACTGCGCAGCAAGCACACATAGATGCCAACACCAGCCCATCCGGGGCGGAATCGTGCACGATTTGCCACGGCGTTGGTGAGAGCAAGGACGTTCGCACCGTGCACACCGTCAAGTAGTGCCCTGCGCACCGCCGCGCATCCACCCGCATGCTTGACGCCTGTGTGCCCGTGCAGATTCTGGCGTCCTGATGGTGTTCGCAGGTTGCAGCTCTATGCAGCCCACCGCGAGCACCACCGACAGCGAAATTGTTCTCGAGACGCAACTAGGCGATCGCCCGCGTGCCGTCATCTCCCGCACACACCCACTCTAGTCTACCTCAACCACATCACGCCCGTAGTCCTCATCGATGGCAGGCCGTGCAAACGTGACCGCCATCCGGATGCGGGAGCTTCACTCCGTTGCCATGGCACAGTCGACAGTTCATCGACGGCAGATGGTCGGCCGGCAACGCGGTCGCAAGCTCATGCGACGGCGCCGACGCATGGCAGACAGCACAGCCGTTGTCCACAACGGGCAGATGGCAGCCCACACAGTGTCGTTGACCGGGCGCGCCGAAGCCACCGCGGTGACTTCGTGGCCTAGTCACTTGGTGACACTGCTGGCAGCCGTCCTGGGTGTGACAAACCGCGCAGCGACCGCGATCGATCGAGGCTCTCAGTCCGTGGGTGCGCAACCGGAAGGTCTGGTTGTGATCCGTCGGCGCCATCTGTTGGTGGCAGGCAACGCAGCCGGTGGCGTTTTCATGGCAGAAAGTGCAGTTGTTGGCACTGATCCCACTGTTCATGCGACTCACCTCGCCATGGCCGCGCAGCCAGTTGCGCAAGTGATTCGGCGGTTGCCAACCTGAGTTGATCTCTTCGTGGCACTGTTCGCACGCATTGTTCATGCCTGCTTGCGCGTGGCAATCCATGCACGCGGCCTTGCTCGCCAGCGGCGCGAGAGGCACATCTTCTTGGTTCGCGATATCCCCGTGGCATGCGACGCAATCGAGCTTAGCACCTGTGACATGCTGCCGGTGGGAGAAGGTCACGTCCGGCGTCAAGCCCGACACCGATACTGTGCGATAGCGACTTTGCTGGTCGAAGAACGCGCCGACGCGACGCTCACTGGGTTTGTCACCATCAAACTGGTCGTGGCATGGAGCGCACAGTTCGGGTGGTGGCATGCCAGGCTGCTCGCTGCCCAGTGCCGTTCCGTGGCAGAAGGTGCATGCCAACTGGTTGTCGACCACATGCACACGGTGTGGAAACGAAGGTTCCGTGCGCCGCGCCGACGGTAGGGACAAGCAAGCGGTGGCCAACAGCCAGGCGAACACCAAGACGTGTGGCAATCGCCATTTGGCGGAGGCAGGCTGCTGCGCAACGATGGACCATCTGGATTCACCGATGTTGCGCAGACTCAGTGGTTGACGCCCGAAGGCTCGACGAGCCGGATCGTTTTTGACGACTATGACGGCGATGGGGATCTCGACCTTCTCACCGCTGAGTTCAGTCCGACCGTCGGTCTGCAGTTCGGCCAGCCGCAGCCCATCAATCGCCTGTACCTGAACGACGGTTCTGGCAACTTCTCCGATGTGACCGCGACGCGCATGCCGAACTTCCCACAGCGGAATACGGGGCTTGCCGTTGGCGATATCGATGGCGATGGCGATACGGACATCGTGTTTAGTCGTGAATACCACAGCAGTTCGTTGCCGGGCGCGGTGCGCGTCTTTGTACAGAACGCGGCGGGTGTTGCGGTTGAGGCCGCGGGCCTGGTGCCGACGCTGACGGGGCCGTACCCGAGCTTCTACGATGTCGTTCTCAGCGATCACGACCTGGACGGGGACCTCGATCTTGCCGCCGCATCGAGCGGCGGCTTGCATCTGTA
The DNA here is from genome assembly GCA_963974725.1 of uncultured bacterium. Taxonomy (GTDB): domain Bacteria; phylum Planctomycetota; class UBA1135; order UBA1135; family UBA2386. The sequence continues at coordinate 16,008 of CAXBFC010000080.1, forward strand.
TTCGAATAGCGGTGCGGGCGTCTTCACGCTGACAAACACGATTGTCGAGCCGATGCTGAGCAAGCTGCATCCCGTCGACTTTGACGGCGATGGCCGGATGGACCTCTTGGGGTTGCGTCATGATCGGTGGGAGCTGATGTGGCTGCCGATGCGGCACTGGCAAAACTTGCCCGCTGGATTCGTCGATAGCACTGCAATCTTGCTCGAAGATGCCGCGATCGCACCGGACGCCGTGCATGTGTTCGACTGTGACGGCGATGGGGATGTCGATCTGTGGGGTGGTACGGTGCCGCAGTCGGTTCTCTGGCACAACGACGGCCAGGTCCGCTTGCTCCAGCTGGCGCTACGCGACCTGTCGGGCGACGCGCGCGACTTTGCATCGATCGACTTCGCAGTTACGGGGGACGCCGAAGGGGATGGCGACCTGGATGCGCTGATTGTTGAGCCAAGTCGGCAAGGTGGCTCGGTGTCGTTCGTGATTAGCGACGGCAACGGGCCCGGGCCGGTTCGCACAGTGTTGCTTTCCGCGGACTCGACGCGGGAGCCCCGCTGCGCCGCGTTCGTCGATGTGGACTTCGATGGCGACCTCGACGTCTACATCGGAATCCAGGGATCAGGCGGAGCGGGCCAGAACCCGCAGGAGCTTCTGTTCCACAACAACGCAGGCGTGTTTGTCGATGTGACGCAGACCCAAAGGCCCGTTGATGCTAACCACACCAACGATGTCGTGTTTGGCGACCTGGACGGCAACGGTGCGGCTGACGCCATCGTGGGCGTTGAAGTAACGGGTGGGCGCCTATACATGGGTGACGGGGTCGGAGGGTTCACCAACGCGAGCAACTTGTTGCCCCAAGTTGCGCAGGGCGTCACGAGTAGCGCGCTGCTCGATTACGACCTCGACGGGGACCTCGACATTGTGCAAGCGCTTGGTTCGGGGCCGAACAGTGCGACTGGCCTGCGGTTGTTGCGCAACGATTGGCCTCTCCCGTTTGTTGACGTCACGACCACGCAATTGCCGCCGCTAGTTGCGAGGGGAGTGACGACATTCGATAGCGATCGCGATGGTCGCTTGGACCTGGTCGTGGGTGACGTGGCATCCGGCCTGCGTATTTTCCGGTCGGTCGGGACTGGGCTTGTTGACGAGACGGCGATTCGCATCGCAACCGGGTCTGGTTGGGCATGGACGTCCTACACTGTTGTCGACGCAGACGGCGACGGTTGGCGGGACCTATTCTGCAGTAGTGAGCAGTTCAGCGCTCACGAGACGTATCGCAACACCAACGGGGTGCTCGTACCGTTTCCGGCCTTCACGTTCTTTCCCAGCAGCAACGTGCCGCGCCGGCCGGCACTCGCCGACTTCGATCGCGATGGTGATGTGGATCTATTGACGACGGACGGCAGTGTCAAGAATCGCATCCGTGACCTGCACGACGCCGTGCCGCCACGGCTTGGCCTCCACGCTGAGTTGGTCTTGCATGCACATGCCGGTGATGGCACGAACGTGCAATTAGCATCCTTGATGTATAGTCCCGTGCGACTTAGCCCACCGTTGCCGTTACCCGGACTTGGCTTGTTGCAGATCGACCCGGCAACCACCGTGTTTCATTCGTGGAGCGTGATCGCCGCAACTGGCGGCGAATCAACCGTTCGCTACCTCGTGCCATTGCAGCCAGCCCTGCTTGGGTCGAGCTTGTTCGCACAGGCATTGTTTGTGCATCAACCGAATCCTTCGACGTGGCGGCTCAGCAATCTTGTCGAGTTGCGGGTGCGGATGTGAATTGATCGCCGGACTGGCCGGCCGCGATGAAGTGCTACCTGCGCAGCTTGGCTCCTCTAGCTCCACACTAGGACTAGGTGTCCTGAGCAGATGCTGCGACGCTGCGCATCTGCGCAACACTTGCGGCCTCACGTAAGGGGGAAATACCCGGGCTCAGTATTGCGAATGAGTCTCATTAGCGATATGGATTGAGCCTGACATGCGAGCCTCCCTGACACTCTCTACCCTGACGGTTCTAGGGGAGCGGTGTGCCTCGCCCTCCAATGACCTCGGCGAGATGTCCCTCGCGGATGATGCTCGTACCACCGCGACAGCTGGACGCTTCGTTGTCGCGATGGGGGCCTGCCTGAACATTCCGGTCACCGCAAGGTCGGCATCGGAAGCCTTGCAGGTGTCCGATGCCGACCTGCAAGCAAGGGAAATCGTGACCGCTCGGTTGTCGACTGGGCGTGACGACTCCAGGCTGTCGTGCATCAATCGCTTGCACCTCGGAGGCCGTGAGGTCGCTGGTGGCTACTCCGTTGTCGATCCAGTGACGGACTTGGGCTCAATCACCGTCTGGGTCTCGACACATACGCCGCTGACTGTGCCGACCGGCCTCTTCTCATGGGGCCAGATTCAGGGGACGCCTGGGCTGCGCGGCAAGAAGGCATCAAGGCCCTCAGTCTTGTTTGGGCGGCGATGCCAGCAAACCACATGTCACTGCGCACATGACCTCTTGGTTGCGCGATTGGATCACGGCAGTCGTGACCGGCACCACACACTCCAATGATTCGTAAATGTTCACTCACGCGTTCGGTGTGCGGCCTCGCCGCGTTCGCCATCTCGCCCGTACTCATGGCTCAGGAAACCGTCGAGCAACGTCTCGCGCGGATCGAACAGCAAAACAAGCAGCTTGAAGAGCAGGTTGGCGCCCTATCGTCCGACCTCGAGAGCATTGACCTAGGCGGCCTCGTTCCTCCACTGAGCACTGCAAAACGCGGCGTCGGCCAAGGTGCGGCGAAGGTCTATGATGTCGGCCAAGGCCTGTCGATAGGTGGTTACGGCGAGTTCGTATTCCAGCAGCGCAGCGGCCGCCTTGACCAAGCCGACGCCCAGCGGGTGATTCTCTACGTTGGCCACAGGTTCGACGAGAAGTGGGTGTTTAACTCCGAGATCGAAATCGAACACGGATCAACATCGAACGCGGGCAGCGTCTCGTTGGAGTTCGGTTATCTCGAATACTTGGCGAGCGATTCCTTCAACGTTCGCGGTGGCATGTTGTTGTCGCCCTTGGGTCTAATTAACCAACTACACGAGCCTACGGCGTCCTTGCCGGCGAGTCGTCCGCAGACCGAGAACCGGATCATTCCCACAACGTGGCGCGAAATGGGTATCGGTGCCTACGGCGATTTCGGGGACTTTAGCTACCAGTCATACCTGGTCACGTCGCTCGACGGCGCGAACTTCAGTAGTAGCGGCCTCCGCGGTGGTCGACAACGCGGCAGCAAGGCCGAGGCAGATGATTGGTCGCTGTTGACGCGCCTCGACTACCTCGGCGTGCCGGGGCTGATCGTCGGGGGGTCGGTTGGGTACGGCGACACGGGGCACGACAATCTTGACGATACGGCACCGTCGGCGACGCCGCCTGGGCCGCTTGTCGTGCCATCGATGCGAACGACTATCCTCGAGGGGCATGTCGATTACCGCACGGGACCATGGCAATTCCGCGCTCTCTACGCGACCGCCAAAGTGCAGGACGCGGCTGTGTTCAATGTATCAACCGGAAACAACCTGGCTGACCGCATGACCGGTTACTACGGCGAGGTTGGGTGCGACGTGCTGAACTGGCTGCACCCGGAGTCAGGTGCGCAATTGACGCCGTTCGTGCGCTACGAGCACATCGATACGCAGGATACCGTGCCGACTGGCTTCGCCGCCGATCGCAGCAAGGACAACGAAATCTTGACGCTTGGCATCAATTACAAGCCCATCCCGCAGGTCGTCATCAAGCTCGACTATGAGAATTGGGACAACAGCTACAACCGCTTCAATGTTCTGTTCGGCTACGTCTTCTAGGCACCAACGATGCGAAACCTAATCACGTCCTTGCTTGCCTGCATGCTCGCTATCGCGGCAATGCCTGCGCAAGGCAAGGTGTTCTTGACGACCAAGGAAGCGCTCGCGCTTGCTTTCCCCAAGAGCAAAGTCGCACGCCAGAAGCACGTTCTGGATGCCAACAAGAAGCAACGCGTATTGCAGTTGTCAGGCCACAAGGCCGTTCGTTCGATGGTCTACGCCTACGTTGCGAGCAAGGAAGGCAAACTGATCGGCACAGCCTATTTCGATCGCCATCGGGTGCGTGCGAAGCAGGAGTTGGTGATGGTCGTCGTGTCTCCCGAGAGCAAGGTGTTGCGCATCGAAGTGATCGCGTTTGGCGAACCGCTCGACTACCTGCCGCGCGGCAACTTCTACCAGCAGTTCCTCGGCCGTGGCTTGCAGGACAAGCTGACGACCAAGGGTAACGTGCGCAGTGTGGTTGGAGCCACGTTGACCGTCAATGCGACGATCGCCGCCGTGCGACGAATCCTCGCGACGCACCAACTCGTGTTCCCCAAGCAGGTCCCTAAGGTTGTCAAGAAGCAGAAATCCGGTAAGGGCAAGCCAAAGGCCAAGCTGCCGATTACAAGCTCGTGAGAAGGGGCGAGGCACGCATCACACACTTGTCCGTGCTGTTGGCGGCGGTCAGTGGCTTTATCTACGGTGCGCTGTTGTATTGCGGCGAGACTACTCTTCGGGGCCTACGCCTTGAGTCTCGTCTGCCATGGCGTCGGCTATCGCGCGATAGACTCCGCTGAGACTTCGAAATCTCGTTTGCTGATGGGGTCTCGCGATGTCGTCCGTTGCGCTTCCTCATCGTTGGTCCAGCCGTCATGCAATGCAGAACTACGTAGTCGTCCCAGTTTGTTGTTGCGCTTCGATCGATGAGTCGCCTTTGCGCGGTGATGAACTTCTTGACTAGAGGGAACAGGGTCTCCTTGTCGAACAATGTCTTAGCGGCGTAGCCAGCAAGGCTGACATCGAGTCTTACCTGGAGCTCGTCGATCACACTCTCGCCGGCAAAAGTCACGCCCGTTCCGTCTGCTTGGATCATGAGGGACGGTGTGAGGAGTCCATGGTGATGGCGGATGATGACGTGGCCGGCCTCGGGGATGGCGGCACGCACAAGGTCATCAGGTTGGTTTGTTCGTAGCATTGGGATGGTCTGCAATCAGTGCGGAGTTGGAGCGTAGGGACGTCGAGCGTGGCCGCTCAGGTCTGGGCCGCACAAGGCGCGTGGAGCGATACGCGCCGTTTTGCCAACGCCCAAACACCATGCTACTCTCACCCCCGTGGGGCCCCAAATGGAGCCCCTCGTCGTCAGCACTACAAACACAGTCTGACGTCGCCTCGAAGTGTCGCAGCATCGCCCGGCAAACCTGGTTGCCACCAGGCTAAGGGGGCAGGGTTTACCGCCTGCCAAGATGTTGGCTCGTAGCGCTGGATGCCCGGAGACGGGCTTGTCCAGCACGAGAGAGGCTTGAGCGAGTAATCCGTTCGAACACAGTGGGGACCAAGGAGGTCAGTCGCGTCATCGGGATCGGTTCCGAAGGGCGCGGTGCCCTTCATCCCGAACATCATCGAACGTCAATCCGCTCATTCTATCTCATGGTTAATCCCCCGCTTCGGAGGCGGGACGACCGAGACAGACCGCGCGGCTAGATGCCGTGCGGCCGTGGATGATGAAGTCGGTGAGGCAGCGTGAGAACGCACTCGTCGAGCTTGCCCAGCACGAGTATGACTCGTGTGACCTGTTCGCCCGCCGTGGCGAACGACAACCGTGCAAGCAAGACGAAGGCGTGTTGCCAAATCCACCCACGGGGTTCGGGCCACGACGTCGAATGACGTCGCGGTTCGTTCAACGTGAGCCAGCGCCGGGAGCTCGGCTGTCGCGAGGCAGACCGACCGGGTCATGACAAACCCGGGGACCGAGGGAAAGACCTTCGGCCGTGAAAAGTTCAACGGTGAGAGGCCCGCAAGGGCTTGCTGGTTAGAAGCATGAGAGACGGTGCCGAACAGCGAACGCACCCGTCCGAGCGGTAAGGCAGAGCTTCTGCATTCTGCTGCCTGAAATCCCAGAGGACTTGCTCTGGGGAAAGTGATGCATCGGTCGGGAGACCATGCAGCACGGACGCGTGCCGCGGAGTGAAACTCTGCTAGCGACGTGAACCATGCTTTGACGCAATCCACTAATCGGGGAAGGACTCGAGTTTCCGGGTTGGTGCCCGGTGCCTGGATAGTCATCCAGGTGATTCAAACGCTCGAGTCTGGGAGCGTGCTGCAATTAGAAGTCGGGCGGGAGCCCGAGCGGTGACGAGATCGAAGGATCTCGAAGGAGTCTTCGTGCGACTCTTTTCTGGCAAGGCAGTCAGGACCCGCGTTCGCGCAACTCGGTTGGCATCGAGATGCACATGCGACGACGAAAGCAGCGACGAGCAAAGACAACGTCACACGAGGTGACGGTTGCTTGGTAAGCACGACTTGTGGCTAAAGGGGGTTGGTAAGCGCTTCGGGAGAAGACGCCCCTGACCTTGCCCCGGTTTCACGGACACGGGGTTAAGTGAGATCGCACAAGAGCA